>JBAVPB010000289.1:0-4479 GCA_049692655.1 Chthoniobacteraceae bacterium
GGGGGTGCAAACCCCCGCACTGCTCTTTTTTGAGTGCCCTTCCAGCTTGCAATCTTCACTGGCGGGCGGCAAACTTGAATCAGAACGTGACCTTATGAAGAAACTGAATCTTTACATAATTGTCGGCGTCTCCTCGCAGCTTTTGCTCGGCGCGGCATGTGCCTTCATGATGCTTGACGGCGATCCGGCAACCCCGGTTGTCACCGCATCGTCTGCCGCTATTCCTGGCCGGCAATTATTTCCGGACTCCGCCAATAGCGCAGGCATGACGGCTTCCTCACACGAAATGGAACCGCGCGACGTTCAGCCCCTCGCGCCGGATTCGACCACAGACCCGACCCACTCCGCTCTCGCGTCCAATAATTCCCTTCCCACGACGAATGGGAATACGAATGGAAATACCCAATCTTCTCTCCCCGCCGCTAATTTTTCCTCGGCTGCTGGATACCCCCAAAATTTCACAAACACAAACAGCGCGGCTCCGCTCCAGGCGGTCGTGAACAGCACAAATCCCTCTTTTCAAGCTCAAGTTGCGGTTCCTGTGAAGGAGCCGCTTGCAATTCAACCTGTGGATCCCGTCGCCGTGGGGCTGTCCGGTGGGCAGCAGGCAGTGGTCGAAGCGATTGCGCAGGATTTCCAGAACAATGTCGGCGGAGAAAACCAGAACCCGAATGATCCCACCTATCTCAAACGCTGGCAGGCTGCACAGCCAACCAGCGACGATGTGATGAGGGAGTCTCTAGGAGACTCCGCTTATTTTCAATACGTAGCCTCCGCCGCTTTGGCGAAGTTGGGCAAACCGCAATAATTAATCGTTTGTCCGATGCCTGATCCGGGAAGGCCACGGAAATTTGGGCGCGGTCTTAATTTGATTAATGTTGGCCGGAAAGGCCCCCGGAGGTCTCCTCGTTTTGGGACCGGATTTTGAACTCTCTGGCAAGCTGCTTTCCCTTGACAATCTGCTCGCGATTCATGCCGGCGGGAATCGTTTTGATGAGCGCCTCTGCGGAGCTGTCCCCTTGCTGCGCGGCGAGCGACAGCCATGCATACGCTTTGGCAGGATCGCGTTCCACTCCGGTGCCTTTGGCACACAAGCTCCCCAGGTTGCTCTGGGCCTCGGCGAAACCTTGTTCCGCAGATTTCCGGAACCACGAAGCGGCCACCTTTTCATCCTTTGGCACCCCATTCCCGCTTTCATACATAATGCCGAGCAGGTTCTCAGCAACCGCATCGTCACGTTCAGCGGCGCGCTTCGACCATGTGAGAGCCTCCGGCAGGTTCTTCGGCACCCCGCCCTGGCCAAAATAGTACACCCGCCCCAGCAACGCTGCGAGATCGGGGCGCACGTCGGATTTTTTTGCGCACCACAGCAGGGCCTCCTTCGTATCGTTCGGCACCGTGTCGCCATAGGCCTGCATCCAGGCAAGATTTTGGACGGCGATGGGACTTCCCAGCTTTGCCGACGCATGAAGCCACTTTAAAGCCTCTGTCCGGTTCGGCAGCACTCCGGTCCCATCCACAAACATAGCAGCGATGCTGTTCTTTGCCTCAACGTGGCCTTGTTCGGCTGCTTGCTGGTAGAGATAATACGCGCGTTCGTAGTCCCGCGCGACTCCCTGGCCTGTTTTGTAGCGATTGGCAAGGTGGAATTCCGCAGCGGGATCTCCCTTTGCCGCCTCTGCTCTTGCCGTTCCCAAGGTAAAATCGGAGGCGTACCCATCCGGGATTTGAAACACAAGGGTGAGAAGCGCCAGCAGGATGGAAAAGCCATGGATGCGCTTGTAATTTGATTTTATAGCTTTGAACATGTCAGTGGAAATTCGAAACGTTGTGTTACAAAAAATAACTCTTCTCAAAATGTGTGAGTGATTCAAGGGTTCAGTCTTATATCACATCTGCTCTGCTGAATTGTAAAAGTTTGGTCAAATTTTTCGGAATGGATGAGGCGTGGTCTCAAATTTGTGCGAAGCGCCACTCTTGTCGATATATGCAATATTTAGGTAATAGGCGGGCACTGATGCGGTGGTGTGTGCTGTACTATAACCTGTAACAGTGCCCTCATATTGCTGGGCACCACGCAACGCCATATGTTTACGTTGAACGAGATAGAGACAGAGGAACACTGGGAACGTCAGCACGTAGCCTGAAATAGTAAAAATGGTCCTCATCCTCATATAGGTGAAATCGCTTTCATGGCGATGAAGGTAGCCCGAACGCCCCGCCTTGGGCACGCAAAAATACACAGTCCAATCGCGATCCGCCTTGCCTTCCCCTTGGTGCCTTGGCGGTGATCTCCGCGCCCTCGACACCACCCCGCCGCCGTGTTACACATCTCCCCATGAAACGCCGTCGATTTCTCCAGGCAGGCGCAGCCGCTTTCCTCTCGCGGCTCTGGCCCGGCAGACTGCGCGCGGCGGAGAACGGAAAGGGCGACAGCGGCTGGACCTTCCTCGCCGTCAACGATCTCCATTACGAAAACGCGGAGTGCGGCCCGTGGTTTGAAAAAGTGGTCGCGGCAATGAAGGCCAGCGCGCCGTCAGCGGAATTTTGCATCCTCGGCGGCGACCAGGCGAACCACGGCACCCCGGAGCAACTCGGCGCTGTGCGCGATATTTTCACGAAGCTCGGCATCGATATCCACCCCACCATCGGCAACCACGACTGGACAGAGGCCGACGGCACGCGCAAGGCGTACGACGATATCTACCCCGGCACGGCCAATGTGATGTTCAAGCATCGCGGCTGGCAGGTGCTCGGCCTCGATTCCAGCGACGGCATGGGCTATCAAAACACCTCGATCCACGACACCACGCTCACATGGCTCGATGCCGCATTGCCCAAGCTCAGCCGCGCCGACCCGCTCATCCTCTACACGCACTTCCCTCTCGGCGACGGCGTCCTCATGCGCCCGAAAAACGCCGGCCTCCTCCTCGCCCGCCTGCGCGATTTCAACTTCCAGGGCGCATTCAGCGGCCACTTCCACGGCTATACCGCAAAGGTGTGGAACCGCACCCTTCTCACCACCGACCGCTGCTGCTCGCGTGTACAAAACAACCACGACGGCACCCGGGAAAAAGGCTGGTTCGTCTGCCACGTCACCGACGGAAAAATCCGCCGTGAATTCGTCGAGATCCCCGGGGAACTCCGCTCCAGAGGCCCCGCCCCCGCGCCGATTTCGTTGCCTCCCATACCCGCGCCCACGGCGGGGTGAAATGTAGGGATGTATTACAACCCGGAGGGATGCCGGAAATTAGACAAGCCGGTCGGCGCAAGCCACCGGAATCCGCACAAAATCCGACCCAGCCCCGGCAGGGGCTGCGGATACTCTCCAGGCTAAAAATCCACCCCCCATTGTAAAATTTGCAAAAACCCCGATTTTACCCCACAGTGCTTCCGTTGTTATGCATTTCACCCTTTTAAAATCGAAAATCCACCGCGCAACCGTCACCGGAGCCAGCCTCCATTACGAAGGCAGCATGACGATTTCCGAGGACTTCGCGGAAATGGTCGGCCTCCTTCCCTACGAGAAAATCCTCGTCGGCAACATGGCCAACGGCGAGCGCTTCGAGACCTACGTCATCTACGGCGAGCGCGGCACCCAGCAGATCCAGCTCAATGGCGCCACCGCCCACCTCGGCAAGATCGGCGACCGCCTCACCATCATGAATTTCGGCGCATACACCCCCGAGGAAGCCAAGGTCCACAAACCCCGCGTCATCGTCCTGAACGAAAAAAACGAAATCGTCCGGAAGGAAGCAGGCACAACCAACCCCGATTTGAAGGTAGCTTAACAAAATGGACAAAACGATTTTCTACGGACACTTCGCACTCGGCCTCTACCTCGGCCTGGTATTCACCGCCCTCGCGCTCTACCGCGTCATCCGTCTGAAATTCGAGCTCGGCGGCTACAAGCGCCACCTCAGCAACAAGCTGGAGATCGAGGCCGAGCAATTGCAGAAAATGAAGCGCGACCAGGAAAACCTCCGCAAGGAAAACGAAAATCTCCGCGTCAAAGTCGCCGCCCTCAACGAAAACCCCGAACGCCGCTCCCAGCGCGACCTCGAAGTCTTCGCCCGCGCCGAAAAGCGCATGCTCGTAAACGTCCCCGGCTTCGCCCCCGCATGGGAAGGCGCCAAAAGCACCGCCCTCGCCGAGATCCAGGATGAGGAAGCCGGTAAAGCCCCGCCCAAGAGCGTCTTCTCAAAAATCTTCGGCGGCATCCGCCCCGAATCGACCGAGTCCCCCAAATCCCTCTCCGACACCCAGCCCACCCAAGCCTCCTGAGATTATTTCTGGGCGGCCACTCTAAACACTCAAGTCGTCCTCAATAGCTGAACGACATCCAGCATATGGAGGGACACGCTCTGTCGTGTCCGAGTCCGCGATAGCTTCTTCGGACTTTTCTTAAATCTGCGTTAATCTGCGAAACCTGCGGACTCTTTCCCTCTGATAATCACGCCGCCTTCCGCGGATCACGCC
>JBAVPB010000290.1:0-13844 GCA_049692655.1 Chthoniobacteraceae bacterium
GAGTCCCCGGTTTCGTAAACCAGGCCGGAGCCTTCCAGCGAGAGTTCAAAATGCCGCGTATCCTTTTCAGAGCCATCGAGGGTCAACCTGCGATTGACAAGAAGCTTAGAGGGAAAAGGGTTTTTACGCGAATAAACCGAATGGGTTGGTGTTTCTGTGGACATATCAACTTTTAATCAAGCAAACGAATGTTGCTCTAGCAAGCAGGAGGTAAAGATGAATTATGAAGACGGCACTCCAACAAGGCGCTTTATCAACTCTTCCAAGCTTACAATTCCGATCGTAGCGCCGTTCTTGTCACGCACAGATGCCAGATGCCCCCTGGCAGCCCGTAGCTTGCGGATGACGCTGTAGGCCGGCTCGTCAGGCGCCACGGTAACGATGCGGCGCGCATAGGCCCCCACCGGTTTCCCATCGTCCTTGCGGTCGAGCAAGACTTCGAAAACATTCACCAACCCTGTGATTTCGCCACTCCCGGAAGTGACTGGCAGCCTGAAAAGGTGTGAGCTGTGGCTGATATTGAGTAATTCATCCACCGACGCACTGGCCTTGATCGGGTGGAAACCGGTCACGGCGGACATCACATCCCTGGCCATGACCGCGCGGAAGTCGATCACCTTATGGATGATCCCCCGTGTCAGTGCGCCAAGCAGGCCGGCGCGTTCACTCTCAAGCGTCAGGTATTTAAGATCCTCGCGGGCGATGAGGATTTTTTTAAAATCGCGCTCCTGCCTTGCAAAAAAAATGTTGTAAGCTGCCGAACCCAAAGAGAGCACCGGGGAGAGGAGCAGATCAGCAAACCACAAGACTTCTGAAAATGCCGCCAATGCCCTGTACGGAAAACGACGGAAGACGGACTTGGGCAGGAGTTCCACACCGAGATAAAGGGGCAGCCAGATGATGAATGCCACCCCGTACCCTGCCACGCCAAACCATCGCACAAACTCCCGCGTGCTCAGCGTCACCGCGCATATATTCATGAAATTTGTGACCATGAGCACTGTCACCAATACGCGCTCCGGCCGTGCAAGGAGACGGTTGAGCTTCATCGCGGTTTTTTCGCGAAGCCGGGCCTGATGCTGAAGCCGGACACGATTAACGGACAATACCCCGGCCTCGATGCCGGAAAACATCGCAGAGACCAGCAGGCAGACCAGCACTATGCAAAGGATGATCAAAGTTCGTCCTCCCCGGCGGGCTTGTTGTCGTGAACCACGATCAGCACCTCCTCAACACGCTTGCGCGAGGTGCGGCGGACCGTGAATGAAAGATCATCGATCTGAAAATATGCGCCGGGCTTTGGCACGTAGCCCAGATGATTGAAGATGAGCCCGGCAATGGTGTCGATTCCCTCCTCGTCAAAGCGCTTTCCTGTGATTTCCGCGAGATCATCCAGCCTCGCGCTCCCATTCGCAAACAGCCTCCCCTCGCCCATGTCCTCAATATCAAGCTCATGGTCGGCCGAAGGCACGGCGTCGCTGAGAATCTCCTCGATGAGATCGGCCATGGTGACGATCCCTTCCGTTCCCCCGTACTCATCGACGATGATCGCCATGCCCTGGGGATGCTTTAAAAAGCTTCGTAACAGATCAAGCGCCTTCATGGTTTCCGAAACAAAAGAAGGCGGCGCCATCACTTCCGTGTAGTGGACGGAAGGATCGAGCAAAAACATCCTCACATCGAGTACCCCAAGAATATTGTCCGGCGTATCGGCATACACGGGGACACGCTTGTGGCGTTTCGCCCTGAGTTCCACGGTGGCCTGTTCGTTTGTCAGGTCATCCGGAATTGCGAAAGCGTCAACACGGGGCGTCATGCAATCTTTCGCCGTTTTTCCGCCAAGCTTTATGATCTCCTGGATCATTTCGCTCTCGGTGGGGTGGAGCGCGCCTTCCCCGGCGCTGAGTTGCACAAGCGTTACCAACTCGTCTTCATTCAGGACATGCTGCGGCCGCGTTTTTCCCGGGGTAACCGCATCGGCAATCGCTTCGCTCCATTTCTGTAAAACATTGCAAACTGGATCCAGGAAGGGCATCAACCTGTTGAAAACGATGCCACCGATCCTTGCCACCCGGTAAGGCAGGGCAAGGGCAAACAGCTTTGGACCAAGATCGCAGATCAGCACTACCAGGGCAAAAATAATGAGGGCTTCCACCCAGAAATGGACCAGCGAAGGCACAATCTTGCGCACCAGATAAAAGCAGATGATGATGAGGGGCAGATTCACCATGGCATCCCCGAGAAGGACTGCGCTCAACAGTCTTCTCGGATTCTCCATCAGCCGCTCCAGCGAGGCAGCCAGTTGCGGCTTTTTTTGTTTAAGCCGCAGGATTTGCAGGGGCTGCAGGGAAAACAACGCTGTTTCTATCGCCGAGAAAATGGCGGAAAGCGCCATGAGGACGACAAGAACAACCGCTGTGATTATCAGAAATCCGGCGGACATCTCACAACTCCCGCTGTTCAAGCGCGGGTAATACAAAGCTATTGCTCACAGCCTTGTATTAAATCGCATTGAGGCACATCTTACACGAGAAAATTGCAGTCATGAAAAAAAGCGAGCGCATTCATTCTTTTGTTTCCGAACTGGGCATCGGGACGTCGTCTGCGCTTGATCCATGCTATCTGGGCTACTTCAAATGTTTCAACGAACAGAAATATTACGAGGCCCATGACGTGCTCGAACATCTCTGGCTGCAAAAAAAGGATGAGAATCATCTTTATTTCAAGGGCCTGATCCAAATCGCAGGAGCATTCGTCCATCTGCAAAAGCAATATCTCAGGCCGATGCATCCCAAGGATGGCAAACGCCTCGCGCCCGCCTCACGACTTTTTGAGCTCGGCATGAGAAATCTGGAAGGTTACTGCCCCCGGCATCTTCACTTTGATGTGGAAGCGCTTTATCGACTCTGTGCGCAACTGGCGGGAGAGATCATCGACTCCGATTTCCGCCATAATCCCTGGAACCCGGCGCAGCCTCCCCAGCTTTTCCTCACTGAAACAGATACATAAATCATGGTTATACGCGCTTTTTACTCTGTGATGCCCGGGCTGGCCGCGTCCCCATTATTTACAAGCACGTAAAAGGGTTTGCCACTTATAAGGTGTTTAAGGCATGATTCTTGCATACAGATTGGGAAATCCAACAACACATTTATGAAAAACAGATTGATCGCCCTTTGTTCCGCCCTGCTGATGACTTCCTGCGCAGGAGTGAAGGTAGTCCATACCGACGTAGCCACAGGCGCCACCAATCCGAGGGCAATCTATATCCGTCCATTTGATATCACATATACCGACTACATTGGATCGCATCCCGGCGGCGATGGCGAACACGCCATCCGCCGTTCACTCGCTCCAGCCGAGTTTGCCACCGATCTTCGCAATGAACTCAGCAAGATCGCTCCTGCCATGGTGATAAAGGATGATGAAGTCGGCAAGGTAGGCTGGCTGGTCACAGGAGACTTTGTTCTCGTGGATGCCGGAAGTCCAACCAGGCGCGCGTTTCTGGGTTTCAAAGCGGGACAATCCCATGTCAAAATTCATGTGCGTGTGATCGATCTCGAGGCAAAAAATACACGCGGCGACTCGAAGGAAGCCGATGAGTCGAAAGAGCAATCGAAGGGCCGTGGCAATATCATTTACGAGTTTGACGTTGCAGGTGGCAGCCATTATTCAGGCGCGGCGGGTTCCATTTATGCCCCCGGGCTCGGATACTCTGTTCCTTTCGACTTTGAAAATGCGGCGGAGCGCATCATGATAGCCCTTTCTCCTAATCCATACCGTTTGGGAGAGCACACTTCATCCACGATCCGGTATTGATACCAAAGCGCGGTGGAGAGCCCTGCGAAAGAAGGATCGGGACTGGTTACTTGGAGGAATGCAGGGCGATTCTGTTTCCTTCGGAGTCGAGTATCACCACCTTGAACCCATACGGGCCGATCTGGTGCCTTTCCTGAAGTATTTTACCGCCTTGTGACTTTGCCACTTCGGCAGCAGCGTCCAGCCGCCCCTCCACGGAAAGATAAATGAGGGGACCGGCTTGTGAAGGCTTGTTATCCTCACATACAGCGAGACATCCGGAGGCGGTGTCCTTGTGAGGCAGCAGGCCAAATTCAAAATCCGGACCTGCGCTTTGCCTGACGACAGGCTCACCCAATACGGCTGAGTAAAATGCAATCGCCCTGTCGAGATCGGTGACGGGAATATCCGTCCAGCAGATAGTATTCGCACTCATAATAAGCAACCTACCTCACAATCATTTGATTTTCAAAATCTCCCGCAAAAATGGCGCGGTGCGGCTGGTTTTATTTTTGGCAACCTGCTCCGGTGTGCCAAAGGCAACGATGTTTCCTCCGTTTTCACCAGCTTCCGGCCCGATATCAATGATGTAATCGGCATCTGCAATCACGCTGAGATTGTGTTCGATGACAATGACGGTGCTCCCCTCGTCCACCAGTCTGTGGATCACTTTGAGCAATTGCTCCACATCCGCCATGTGCAGGCCGATCGTTGGCTCTTCCAGGAGATAGAGCGTCGATTTTGGCTCACGCTGGCGGCGGATCCGATCGTTCAAGGCTCGACCGGCGCCGCGTGTGAGTTCCGTGACCAACTTGAGCCGCTGCGCCTCGCCGCCGCTGAGCGTCGGGCTTGGCTGGCCGAGCTTCAGATAGCCGAGCCCCGTCTCCACCAGCAGGGAGAGCGGGCGATGAATTTTCTGGTTCGCACTGAAAAACTCCGAGGCCTGCTCGATGGTGAGGTCCATCACATCGCCGATGCTTTTTCCGTTATACAAGACCTCCAGGGTCTGCGGATTGTAGCGCAGCCCGTGGCAGTCGCTGCAAGGGATGTAACTGGTGGGAAGAAAATTCATCTCCACCTTGATCACGCCCTGGCCACCGCATGTCTCGCAACGGCCTCCCTCGTTATTGAATGAAAACCGGCTCGCCGTGTAACCGCGCATCCGCGAGAGCGGAAGTGTGGCGTATTGCTTCCGAATCTCGTCAAATACCTTGATGTAGGTCGCCGGAGTCGAACGCGATGTCTTGCCGATGGGCGACTGGTCAACCTCGTAAATCGCCTCCAGAAATTCAGCGCCGTGAACCGTCGCAATCTCCTTGGTGGAACCGCCGCCTTTGCTCAGCTTTTGTTTCACGGCCTCCAGCAATACACCACGCATAAGCGTGCTTTTTCCAGAGCCGGAAATACCGGTGATCACGCTCAACCTTCCGATGGGAAAGCGGGCATCGACATCCTTCAAATTATTCGTATGGGCACCAAGAATCTCCAGCCAGCTGGCAACATCCTTTAATGAACGCCTTTCGCCCCGGGAAGGATGTTTCAACGGATGTTTCAAGCAGCGACCAGTCGCGGAGCGCGGGTTTGCCTTGATCTGCGCCAGCGTGCCGACTGCCACCACCTCGCCGCCATGCATACCGGCTTTTGGCCCGAGATCCACGATTATATCCGCGCGAAGCATGGTGTCCTCATCATGCTCCACGATCACGAGCGAATTGCCCTTTGCCTTCAGCGCCTCGAGGGTATCGAGGAGCTGGCGGTTATCACGCGGGTGCAGGCCGATCGTTGGCTCGTCCAGCACATACAGGACGCCGCGCAGGTTTGCGCCCAACTGCGCAGCGAGCCGGATACGTTGCGATTCCCCACCGCTCAGGGTTTTCGCAGAACGGTTCAGCGCAAGATAATCGAGGCCGACCTGCTGCATGAAATGAAGGCGCTGCGAAATCTCAGGGATGATGTCGGCGGAAATCACCTTCTGGGTAGCGTCGAATTTAAATCCCTCCAAAGCGTTCTTTGCCACACTCACGGAGAGTGAGGTGAAATAATCAATCGCGACCCCATGGAGGCGGACATTGCGGGCGATGGGATTGAGACGCGCTCCCTTGCAAAGAGGACACTCCACAGCCTGGCCCTCGTCGAGGGATTCATGCTGCTTTTCCTCGTTCAGTTCTGTTTCGAGAACCGATTCCCCATCGGACTCCTCCGGAGAATCCCATACCTCTCCGAAACCGCGGCAACCGTTGCACCAGCCATGTGGTGAATTGAACGAGAAGAGGCGGGGGTCGAGTTCTTCAAACGATAGGCCACATCCCGGACAGCTCATTTCGGAACTGAGGATGGTGGAATTGCCTTCGGCATCAAGAATGCGCGCGGCACCGCGGCCTACCTCGAGCGCACGCGTCACAAGCTCCTTGATTGTTTTCTTCGACGTCGAGTCGCCAATGAGCGCGTCGATGGAATGCTCCTTGAAGCGCTCGAGAGGCTGAAATCCATCGGAGTCCATGAGTTCTCCATCCACGAGCAATGTGTCGAAGTCGTGTTTGACCGCCCACTTGGCGATGTCGGTATGGAAACCTTTCTTTGCCTTTATGAGAGGGGCGAAAAGAGAGATTGGTCCCTTTGCAGCCGCGGCTTCCGCCTGTTTTGTAATCGCGAGCACACTTTGCTTTTGAACTGCCAGATTACATTTCGGACAATATTGCGTGCCGAGCTTTGCAAAAAGCAACCGGAGGAAATGATACACCTCGGTGACAGTCGCCACCGTGGATTTGCCGCCACCTCGCGTAATGCGCTGCTCGATGGCCACTGTGGGGGGCAAACCGGTGAGCATATCCACATCGGGCTTTTCGAGCTGCTCCACAAACTGCCTGGCATAGGGCGACATGCTGTCCAGGAAACGACGCTGGCCCTCGGCAAACAAAATATCGAACGCCAGTGTTGATTTCCCTGATCCGCTGAGACCCGTGATAATCACCATCTTGTCCCGTGGGATTGCGAGCGAGATATTCTTTAAATTATGCTCACGCGCTCCGTGGATCTGGATGCAATGATTATTCAAGGCGACTGGCGTCTCAGCAACGCGTGAAGATACTTCCTCATCAAATCCGCCACTCATGGCGTTCAATAGCTCAAGCGAACGCGCGGGGCTTTGACGTGACTGCTTTAAAATCCCGCGCAAATAAATGCCCGTGTGAGATCCTTTCACTTCCGCTACTTCCTCTGGCGTCCCACTTGCGACAACCAGTCCGCCATCAATGCCGGCTTCGGGACCGAGATCGATCACGTAATCCGCGGATTTGATGACTTCCAGATTGTGCTCGATGACGATGATGCTGTTCCCCTGCTGGACAAGGCGGTTGAAAGTTTTCAGCAGCAATGCCACATCATCGAAATGGAGACCGGTGGTGGGTTCATCAAAAATGAGGAGACTGTTATTCTCGCTCTCGTTGATGAGATGACTGATCAGTTTCAAACGCTGGGATTCCCCGCCGGAGAGGACATTCAGTGGCTGGCCGAGCCGCAAATAGCCAAGGCCGACTTCCTCAAGAATCTTCAAGGGCTCCACGATCTGGCGCATCTTTGATTCCGAAAAGAACTGGATCGCCTGTGTCACGGTCAGTTCCAGGACATCGTGGATGGATTTTTCCCGGAAATGGATTTTTAAAATGTGCGGCTGATATTTTTTCCCGTCACACTCCGGACAACGCACGAAAATATCGCTGAGAAACTGCATCTCGATCTTCTCGAAACCGTTGCCTCCGCAGCGTTCACACCGCCCGTTTCCGGAATTGAATGAAAATGACCCCGGAGTGAGCCCCTGCTCCTGCGATTCCGGCAGCGTGCCGTATAAATTGCGGATATGCTCAAATACGCCGAGATAAACTGCGGGACTGGAGCGTGGCGTGCGCGAAAGGGGCGACTGATCGACCATCACCACATTTTCCACGCGATGCGCACCGGTGATTTTTTTGCATTTACCAATGATCGCCTCGCCGGTCGGGACGCATTTTTTCTCAAGCAGATTTTGATAAAGCACGTCGTGGATGAGCGTGCTTTTCCCCGATCCCGAGACACCTGTCACGCAGGTGAAAACACCAAGGGGAAAATCAACATCCACATTGCGCAGATTGTGTTCGGAAGCGCCCTGAAGCTTGATCCACGCTTTCGGCACGCGCCGTTTAGCGGGAACAGGAATCGATTTGCGTCCGGTCAAATAATCGGCAGTAAGAGAGTTCTTTGCCTTTGCCAATCCTGAAATACTTCCGTTGAAAACGAGTTCGCCACCCCCCTCGCCCCTGCCGGGACCGATTTCCACGAGATTATCAGCTGCACGGATCACCGATTCTTCATGCTCGACCACCAGCAGCGTGTTGCCTTTGTCGCGAAGACCTTTCATCACGCGAATCAACTGGCCGACATCGCGAGGATGAAGACCGACGGTTGGTTCATCCATGACGAAAAGCGTATTTACGAGCGAAGCGCCGAGACAGGTGGTGAGATTCACACGCTCCACTTCGCCGCCGCTGAGGGTGCGGGTGGCACGGTCGAGACTCAGGTAGCCAAGACCCACCTCCACGAGATAACGAAGACGCGTAGCGACCTCGTTGCGAAGCATTTCGGCCGTGGAATCATTTGCGACCTGTGCCTTTGCATCCGTGATCTCCTTGACGAGCGCGGAGACAGGCATCCCTGCGAGCTGAGGCAGGGTCTTGCCGCTGACCTTGAAATTGAGCGTGGCGGGCTGGAAGCGGCCACCGTGGCAGGAAGCGCAGAGATTGTAGGAACGGTAGCGGCTGAGCAGAACACGGACGTGCATTTTGTACGTCTTCGTCTCCAGCCAGTTGAAAAAGCCTTTTACCCCGTACCAACGATCATTCTCCGCAAGCTCCTCGCCTTTTAAATCCGGATCATCGCCGAGCAGCACCCATTCCTGGTCGGCTTTTGATAATTCCTCAAAGGGAGTATGGATATCGACTTCGCGTTCTGCTGCGTGCTTGACGAGATCCCGCTGGCACTCACGGCCACTTTCGGTCTGGAACGGTTTCACCACTCCTTGGTAAATACTGAGGCTGCGATCCGGAATCGCGCGATCCAGGTCGATGCCGATGCTGCGTCCGAATCCGCGGCAAGCGGGGCAGGCGCCGAGAGGATTATTAAAGCTGAAAAGCCCCGGGCTCGGAGCAGTGATCTCGATATCGCAATGCGCGCAATGCCAGCCAGTCGAGAAAGGATGGACTTCAAATGTTGAGGGATGAACGAACGCGATCTTTCCCTTGCCAAAACTCTGCGCGGTCTCCACGGCTTCCGTGAGGCGGGCAAGGTTCTCCGGCGCCATGGATATGCGGTCCTGAACGATGCGCACCTGCGCGGGAAGGCGCTTCACATCGGGCTTTGCGTCGGTACGATGAACGGCATTATCAATCCATACGCGCAGATAACCCTGCTGCTGGAGAAAATCGAAGAATTTTTTTGGATCTGTCTTCGGAGGGACAGGAATCGTGAAGGTGACGAGCAACGACTCCCCCTTGAACTGCGTCATCACCTGCTCCACGATCGCATTCGCCGTTTCCGGACGGATTTCGCGAGCACAGGAAGGACAATGCGCCTTTGCCACGCGCGGCATGAGGATCTTCAGGTAATCGTTGATCTCCGTCATCGTGCCGACGGTTGAGCGCGTGGATTTTACGTTATTCGATTGCTCGATGGCGATGGCAGGAGGAATGCCGCGAATCTCATCGACTTTCGGCTTGTCCATGCGCTCCAGAAACTGGCGGGTGTACGGGCTGAACGTCTCCACATAACGACGCTGGCCCTCCGCATAGATGGTATCGAACGCAAGGCTCGACTTTCCGCTGCCGCTCGGGCCTGAGATCACGTTCAGCTTGCCGAGGGGGAGATCGAGGTCGATACCCTTGAGATTATTCTGCCGTGCTCCACGGATTTGTATGACGCCGGAGTCGGGGATGGCTTTGATGGTTTTTTTCTGCATTTAAAATGGGCAACGAAGTTCGTGCATGGACTTGCGTTTTGCAAGTAACAGAAAGCGCGCCGGCCAAATAAGCGCGAAAAATACGGCCTTACGGGGAGCGGAAAACTTTTACTTCGCGTTTCCGCGCTTGAGCACGTTTGAAAGTTTGGAAACTTTCTGCTTCATGATCTTGCCGCTCTTGAACTTGACCGTGGCGCGAGGCGGGATCTTGAACTCGCTGCCTGGGACGTTTGGATTGCGTCCGACGCGTTCCTTGGTCAGCTTTACCTCGAAGATGCCGAAGTTGCGCAACTCGACAGCATCCCCATTAGCAAGGCTGGTGGTGATGTGATCGAGCGTTTTTTGTATGACATCGAATACATGGTGCTGCACCAAGCCGGTTTCATTGCTGATTTTTACCACGAGATCCCTTTTCGTTAGATTTGCCATACGGTGGCATTCCTAGCCGAAACCCGGTGGAGTTGGCAATTCTCAAATTATTATTCCTCACTCAATTTTAAAACCTCTGCGGCCGTCTTAAAGTGCATTTTAGCCATTCCCCGCAGAATTTCACCTCCATGCTTCGCAATGAGTTCGCGTGCAACGAGTTTTACCTGGGCTGAGGCACCGCGTGGAATGGTTTTCCCCTCTGTGCGTCCCGCTTTTTCCAGCCAGTCAATGAAGCGTTCCCGGGCGAGAATCGATGCCGCCGCCACAGCGGGGTCGGATTCGGCTTTGGTGCGCTGCTCGAGTTTGATCGTTTTACCGTGCGCCATCAGTGAGCGTTCGATTAACTTGGGGTTCGCAAACTGGTCGGAAAGTGCCCGGGGACAACCCGGCTTGAGCACCGCAAGGTTTTCGATGACACGGGCATGGCCCCACGCGAGCAATCTGTTGAGATTGCCTATTTTGCTGAAAAGCTCGTTGTATTTTGCAGGGGGAATTTCGACGACACTGTTTACAGCTCCCTGGGTTGTTTTGATTATTTGCGCCAGATCGCGGATACGCTTATCCGAACCGATCTTTTTACTATCCTGAATGCCCGCGTCCTTGAATATCCTGGCGATGCCACGATCCACATACACCCCGGCAATGACCAGAGGACCGAAAAAATCGCCCTTTCCACTTTCATCGATACCGAAGTGCGGCTCGTACATTTCCGGGGCAAGCACCTCCTCATACCCCAGCTTTGCCTCGCCGAGGATCTCCGGCTCCAGGCGAAAGCGGACAAAGTCCTCGGTCCCCTTCCCTTGCAGGACGATTTTTGGTCCCTTCTCGTAAACGGCAACGTTCAGCTTCTCTTTTGTGGCATAGTAGAGGGTGTAAGGCTTTGGCTCGAAGCGGTAGCCATCCTCCAGCAAAAGCTTTTTCAACTTTGCCGCCTGCTCCTGGGTGAGAGGAGATGTGTATAATGTGAGGACTTTTTGAGGTGTTGGCATTGACGATTACATCCCAAGCTCTAAAACCTTTGCCGTGAGCGCAATCCAAAATCCAAAATTGTTTCGCGACAGCCTCATCCGCTGGTTCAAGAAAAATGGGCGCTCGCTCCCATGGCGGGATACCCACGATCCCTACGCCATCTGGATTTCGGAGATCATGCTCCAGCAGACACAGGTCATTACTGTCCTCGATTATTACCGGCGATGGATGAAGCGTTTCCCGGATTTTCCCACTCTAGCCGCCGCATCGGAAGCCGATGTGCTGGGTCTTTGGCAGGGGCTTGGATATTATTCCCGTGCGCGAAATATTCATTTCGCTGCGCGGGCCGTGATGAAGGAGCATGACGGAAAAATGCCTGCCAGCCTTGTGGAAATCCGCAAACTCCCGGGGATAGGCAGATACACTGCGGGAGCGATATCCACCTTCGCGTATGACAAACCGGAGCCTATCGTCGATGCTAATATTGCACGGGTGATTGCCCGCCTATTCAATCTGCGCATCCCGATTGATTCCACCGCCGGTCAGAGCGCCCTGTGGAGTGAAGCGGCTGATTTGCAGCCCAAGGCGAACGCGAGACTATACAACTCCGCCCTCATGGAACTTGGAGCGCTCATATGCCTGCCGCGTTCTCCAAAATGCACGGTGTGCCCTGTGCAAAAACACTGCACCGCAGTTGATCCGGAGACTCTTCCTGTCAAAAAGCCCCGGCGCAAGACTGTGGAATTGGCCGAGCATGCGGCATGGATCGTAAAAGGCGGCCGCATCCTGCTTCAGCAACAAACTGGAGTGAGATGGCGTGGTCTTTGGAAACTTCCGGTATTCAATCTGGCACCCGGCATGGATCAGCAATTTGCTCCGACACCGTTGTTGCGGTTTACTTATCCGTTTACGCATCATCGAGTGATGCTTGCCATTTTTGCGCAGACTGCACCGGATACGCTTGTTGATTGCCAGAGCTGGTTCAAAATCAAAGAGTTGGAGCAGCTTGCCATGACGGCTCCCCATCGTCGCGCTGTAGAACAGCTACTGGCCGCAAAGATCACCGGCAGTATCAAAACATTAAGCGACGACTGATTCCGCCTGGAGCGTCGCCACAACCGGCAAAACAATCCGAAAGACCGAGCCAAATGGCTCATTTGGTTCGACATTGATGCTGCCGCCATGGGCTTCGATTGCAAGCTTGCAGAAATAGAGTCCGAGCCCGAACTGGTGGACCCCTTCGGGTGCATTTTTCAATGTCCCGTATTTTTCAAAAATCACATCCCCCTGCTCCATGGGAATGCCGGAGCCTTGGTCGGAAACCTCGATAATAACGGAATTTTCTTCATCATCATATACTGCGCAGATTCGAATCTCGCTGTCGGCTGGCGAATACTTGAGCGCATTAGTGATGAGATTGTCCAGCACACGGACTATGAGATCGGGATCACCACAAACATTCGGCATGGGTTCATCGGACGCTTCTAGAATGATTTTATGAGAGGATGCGCCAGCAATCAGTTCATAATTATCGAGGGTTTGCGTGAGCATATCGTCCAGCGAAAAGGATTTCCGGTTCAGCAACATTCGACCGTGCTCAATTTTACTAATCATGAGCATATCATTTATCAGCGAATTAAGACGGCGGGCTTGTTTCGTGATGCGCTCGAGGCTGATGGCGCGCCTTGCTTCCCCGCAGTTATCGAGGGAAAGCAATTCCGTGGAACCTAGAATCACGTTCAGCGGAGTGCGCATATCGTGGATGATCGTATGCGCAATATCATCCCGGAGTTTCAGTGCAACCTGCAGTTCGTCGTGCTGTTTCTTGATCCGCAACATGCTTCTCACGCGGGCGCGCAGTTCGGCGGGGTTCACGGGCTTCGACAGAAACTCGTCCGCGCCGCTTTCCAGCCCCCTGACGAGGTCCTCTTTCTGATCAAGTGCCGAGACTAGGATCACCATGATGTTCTTGTAGCGATCATCATTCTTGATCGTGCTGCACATTTCCAACCCATCCATCCCAGGCATGACGATATCGGAGATGATCACATCCGGCTTGAACTCCTGCAGCTTTTGCATGCAATCGGCGGCATCGCAGGCATACTCGAGAATGTATGCATCCTTCGCAAGGATCGCCCCGTTTATCATTCGCGCACTCGGAGTGTCATCGACGATCAGAATTCGGGCCTCGGGTTCCATAGAAGCAGGAAGTTTCCCACTGCGACTTATTGCAACAAATTTCCACCATGGCGGCAAGGCTTCGATGGAAAACATCAATCAAATGCCTGCGAAAACCGGCAATATTTTGATTTACCGGCCAGATAATGATTCAATGGCGCCATGAACCCCGGCTCGAAGCAAAAACACAAACCCCATCCCTTCACAAAAAAGATCAAGGGCCAGCCCTCATGGCGGATCGCTTCCAAGGATGTGGAGGCATTTGTCACGGAACTGGGCGGGCATCTGGGCCCGGTCATTTACGATCGCCGTGGCGCGAAGCTTGCGCCTTATGAAGTGGCTCCCTGGGCCAATGAACAAATCGACCGTTCGCTGCCGCCAGTTCTTCACGTTATGCGCGGGGATTTTTTTTGTATGCCCTTTGGCGGAAACGAGACTCCCTACCGGAAAGAACAGCATCTTCCACACGGTGAAACGGCTAATG
>JBAVPB010000291.1:0-4595 GCA_049692655.1 Chthoniobacteraceae bacterium
GCCGCGCACCCGCGATGCACGTAAGTCTCCCGGCTCTCGATCCCATGCCGCACATGCCCCGCCGAGGAATTCGGAATATCCGGCCGCGCCGAGCGGTCAAACCCGCGCGCACACGGATAAATCGAAACGGCAGGCGGCCCCGGCTCGCAAGGCGCCGGTTCGCTGCGTCCTCCGTAGCCATGCCCCGCAACCACGCCCCGCACAAATTTCCCATCCGCAGGCATCGTGATCCAACCCCCGATCCGCACCCCGTCAAGTGAATCAAATTCCACCTCCCACACCTTCATTCCTGCATAGGGTGACGCAATTTCCCTTCGCTCAATACGCAGAGGCACCTGCCGCGCTTCTTCAAAAGTGCGTTCCCAGAACTCCGCAAAATCCACAGGTCCCTCCGGCGCCGGCACCGTGAGCAACCGCTCCAGATCATAGCCATAAGTGGGGTCGGCAGGTGTAATCATTTGCCCCAGAGTCGCCAAATTTCACGCTTCATCAACCAAAAATCGCGCAATTCCGAACCCGTTTGCAAAGTGCCTTTTGCCAGGGCTAATCAACCGTTACCAACCCTTGCCAACCGTCAGCTATCCCGCATCCCTGCCATTGTTCGCTTGCCACCGGATACCCATTGCATTTCAATCCGCAGTACCAAATTCCACACCGCTTATGTCCCAGACACCCTCCACTTCCTCATTCCCAAAAAACTTCGTCTGGGGCGCCGCCGCCGCCTCCTACCAGATCGAGGGCGCCGCCTACGAGGACGGCAAGGGCCTCAGCGTCTGGGACATGATGTGCCGCCAGCCCGGCCGCATCTTCCAGGGCCACACCGGCGACATCGCCTGCGACCACTACCACCGCTACAAGGAGGACGTCGCCATCATGAAAGAGGTCGGCCTCCACGCCTACCGCCTCTCCATCTCATGGCCCCGCGTAATCCCGAATGGCACCGGCGCCGTCAACGAAAAGGGCTTGGAGTTTTACGACCGCCTCGTGGACGAATTGCTCGGTGCCGGCATCGAGCCATGGGTCACTCTCTTCCACTGGGACTTGCCCTACGAACTCTACTGCCGCGGCCACTGGCTGAACACCGATATTTCGCACTGGTTCGCCGACTACACCCGCGTCATCGCAGAGTGCCTTTCCGATCGCGTAAGCAACTGGATGACCCTGAACGAACCTCAATGCTTCGTCGGTCTCGCAATGGCCGCCGGCATACAGGCACCGGGCCTGAAACTGGGCATCCACGACATCCTGCGTTCCTCGCACAACGCCCTCCTCTCACACGGCCGCGCGGTGCAGGCGCTCCGGGCGTACGGGAAAAAGAAACCCGTCATCAGCTGGGCCCCGGTCGGCTGTATTTATATACCCGATACGGAAAGCGATGCAGACATCGACGCAGCGCGCAAAGCCACCTTCGCCGTGAAGAACGAGGGGGTTCACATCTGGAATAATAGCTGGTGGGGCGATCCGGTGGTTTTTGGAAAATACCCCGAGGAAGGCTTGAAAAATTACGGCGATGCGGTCCCGCCGCACACCGAGGAGGAGATGAAGATCATCTCGCAGCCCGTTGATTTCTACGGCGTGAATATCTACCACGGTATCCGCGTACGGGCTGGAAAAAATGGGGAGCCTGAGATGATCCAGAATCCCCCGGGATTCCCTCTCACGGCGATCAAATGGAACATCACCCCCACGAGCATGTACTGGGGGCTGCGTTTCCTTTACGAGCGGTACAAGCTGCCCATGATCGTGACCGAAAACGGATTGTCCGGCGCGGACTTCATCAGCCTGGATGGCAAATGCCACGATCCCCAGCGGATCGATTTTCTCCAGCGCTATCTCCTCCAATATGAGAGGGCGCTTTCCGAAGGCATCGATGCACGCGGCTATTTTCAATGGTCGATCATGGACAACTTTGAATGGGCCGAGGGCTACAAGGAACGCTTCGGCCTCGTGCATGTGGACTACGCCACGCAAAAGCGGACACCAAAAGATTCAGCCCGCTGGTACAGCGAAGTAATCGCTTCCAACGGAGCGAGCCTGGCCGTCCGCCAATAGGAACGTCCCGTCCTATCAGGCTTCGGGTGTCTGCAACTCCGGCTTGGATTCGTCGGAAATAGGCAGTGGAGCTTGCCCGCTGGCGACGGCCCTCTCGATTTCATGCAGCCGGTGTGTCGCGTTGGCCGCATACTTGGTATCAGGCATTGTCTCGATGATCTGGTGCAGGATATGGGTCGCGCTCTCCCCGTCACCCTCGTGGTTCCAATAGACATCCACAAGGCGTGAGCAAAGGAAGGCGCTCTGCTCGGGAGGCCATTCCCCTTCGAGTGCTTCCGTCAGGATTTCTTCCGCCGAGTTCGGATCATCGAGTTTGTCGCAATAAAGATGGACAATTTCGCTGATGGCATGCGTGTCCTCCGGATTTTTTTCAAGCGCAGCCCTGTATTCCTCGATGGCGCCTTCGTAATCGCCTTGGGCGATTTTTGCCATCGCATCAGCATGGGCATCCTTCTCGATCTGCTCGTTGGGACTGAAAAAGAAACTACCAACCGATTCGCCGATAGCCGGGACAATCGTTATGGCAACAGTCGCCCCGATGATGATCGCGATGAAAACAATTCCTAGAAAGAGAATCATGACCCGCGTGCCGTCCACAAATTCCGCGTTTCGAAGCGCTTGCGCTTCCCGGTAGAGGACAGTCGTCAGTAATAGCAGCCCAAGAATAAATATGCTGCGGGCCAAGATACGCATAGTCCCCACACTATAGAAGTGCTTTCAAAAACTGGCAACCCAGAAAATCGCAGCCCATAAAAATATTACGAAAATCCGGTTAAATCTAATTTTAGGCACTTATTATGCTTTTATGGTAGATATGAAAATTACAAATAATCGGTTTATTCTCTTATGCAGTCCCCGTTGGGTTGCAGCACTGGTTTTTTGTGCAACTCTCTTTTCGCAGGCTGGTGGCGGTTTTCAGTTGCACGCTTCCAGTGGCGGCTCCCCCCTGGTATGGTCTGTAACAAGCCAGAAGGGCAGGGAAATTCACTCTTCCTCTTTAATAGGCAAGGTCACGATTGTCACCTTCTGGGCGACATGGTGTATCCCGTGCATTGTTGAGATCCCGACTTTTCATAATTTGGTGAACAAATACGAGAAAAACGGGCTTGCGGTAGTCGGGGTTTCCGTGGATGCCCAGTCCCCGGCCATGCTCCAGGCATTTGTTGACAAATTTAAGATGAATTACACGGTAGCCATGTCCAATCCGGGCATGATGAACAACTTTGGGGTAGGGAGCACGGTTCCGATGACCTTCGTAATCAACCAACAGGGGGTAGTAGTTCGCAGGCATGAGGGATATGTAAAAATGGAGGATTTGGAAAAAGATATCCGCCCATTGCTGAAACTCTGATTTTCCCGGCGTCCGGTAATTTGGATTTCCGGCAGAAAGATGCCCAAAAAGAACTTGCCAGCCGCTGCCCTACCATCAATATTGGCGACCGTTGCGCGGGTGTAGTTCAATGGTAGAACGGCAGCCTTCCAAGCTGCACACGAGGGTTCGATTCCCTCCACCCGCTCCATTTTCTCAAGACATATGCGATCTTGAAAATCCTGATGTGTCTGCCCCTCGGCGGACATTATGTTTCAATGCTGACTTCGATGGTTGTTAAGTTGACGCGGGCTGTGCGGGGTGATATAGATTGCAGGAAATGAAAGTCGAAGCCAAGTTGTCCCACCCATTGCTTCAGGCATCAAAATCTGTCGCTAAAATCTTTTCAAATCATCTGATCCGTTTGCTTGTATTGTTATCCCTTTTTGTGGGCGTCATGCCGGATAAAGCGCGTGCCATGGATGGAAATATATCGTCCTCTCTCCGGCAGCTTGCGAAGGAAAGTACCACCGCTCCCCAATACGTTGACGGAGTGGTTGCCTTGATCAAATCCTCGGTGAAAGCGTATCTCGATTCACCAAAAGGGAAGCAAAATCCAAACGGCCAGTATGAGATAGTAAATGATATCATCGCCGAGGCCGTAAAACTGCGGCCACCATACGCTTGCGACATTATCAAAGCAGGCATTCAGGCTGTGACGCCTCAAAACGGGGTTCCTGATCCCACAGTCGTGGCTTCGATGGTGGCGGAAGTGGTTCTATATATCCAGACCACGAATCCTGAATTACTGGAAACAATCGTCACTTGCGCCACGGAGGCAGATCCCGATGCCGGCAAGTCCATATTGAATGCAGTTGCAGGGATATTAGCCACACCTCACAGCACATTAAACAACTTGCGTTTTACCCTGCCTGGTGGCGCTGTCGGCCCGACGCCTACGCCTACGCCTACTCCTGCTTCGACACCGAGGCCGGTTGCACCTACGCCGCCGCCCCAGGTTACGCCAGTTGCGCCGATATAATCTGCTATCCAATTATTTGATCAGCATGGCGCTCGCCGCCGAGCTTGCTTTCATCAAATCAGGTATGGTGCCTTGAACTATCTTTTCGTAACGCTCCTGTCTGTCGCATTCCTCGTTATCGAGTGTTTGGCGGGCGGTACCAGGTTGATTTATAGCCTGCCGGTTTACGGGCTTTTGGGAATCGCCTCCTTA
>JBAVPB010000292.1:0-5372 GCA_049692655.1 Chthoniobacteraceae bacterium
GGTTCAAACCATGTGCTTTTCGGCGGCATGATCTGGTCCGCATCGGCGATGTCCATGAGCTGATCGACTGTCGTGGGATACATGGAGAACGCGACGGCGCCCTTGCCGGAATCAACCAGGCGGACGAGTTCGCCTGGGCCGCGAATGCCGCCGACAAAATCGATGCGTTTGCTGGTGCGGGGATCGTCGATGCCAAGGATGGGGGCGAGCAGTTGCTCCTGCAACACCGTGACATCCAGCCGTGAAATGGGGTCGCTATCAGGCGCGATGGTCCATGTGAGACTGAGCCATTTTCCGCCCAGATACATGCTTACTCCGCCCGGTTGTGTGGGGGCTGGAGCGGCATTTTCCGTGATGGTAAAGCGCTTTGAAATCTCGGCCAGAAATGATTCGTACGTGTGGCCGTTCAGGTCATGCACGGAACGGTTGTACGGGAGGATTTGCAACTGGCTTTCGGGGAATAGGACTGCGAGGAACCAGTTGTAGTTTTCGTCTCCGGTGTGATCCGGGTTTTTCTCCCGGCGCTCGCGTCCCACGCGCACGGCGCTGGCGGTGCGGTGATGGCCATCTGCCACGTAGGAGACCGGAATTTTTCCGAATGCTTTTACGATATCGTCGCCGCCCTCGAGGCGCCAGACCGTGTGCTGGATGCCATCGGGTGCGGTGAAGTCGAAGAATGGGGTGTCGCTGTCTTGCACACGCGAAACTAGCGCGTTGATTTCAGTGCTGTCGCGGTAGGTCAGGAATACCGGGCCTGTGTCGGCGCTGATGGTATCGATCAGGCGTGTGCGGTCATCCTCCTTGTCGCGGCGGGTTTTCTCGTGCTTTTTGATGATGTCGTTCTCGTAATCCTCGATGTGGCAGACGAGTGCGACGCCTGTCTGCGTGTGGTTTCCCATGCGCTGCTGGTAGAGGTAGATGCAAGGGGTGCTTTCGCGGACGAGCGAGCCGTCGGACTGGAGCCGCTGGAAATTTTCGAGCGCCTTTGCATACA
Organism: Chthoniobacteraceae bacterium; assembly: GCA_049692655.1. Classification (GTDB taxonomy): domain Bacteria; phylum Verrucomicrobiota; class Verrucomicrobiia; order Chthoniobacterales; family Chthoniobacteraceae; genus DASZPK01. The sequence continues at coordinate 995 of JBAVPB010000292.1, forward strand.
CCTGGGGCGAGTAGGGATCGACATTTTCGGGGAGATCGATCTCGGCACGGTCCACATGCAGGAGGCTGTGGGGATTTCCCTGCGCGAGGGCGGCGGATTCGTTCCGGTCCACCACATCGTACGGGACGCATGCTACTTGTGAAACGAGCGCGGGCACAGGACGGAGTCCTTGGAAAGCTTTGATACGCAACATAGGACTTCGATCTAGAATCCGAGGCCGGGAGGCAATCCGAGACCGGCTGTTACCTTGCCCATTTCCGACTGGGCGAGGTCCTTGCCCTTGGTGATCGCCTGTTTTACGCCGGTGAGGACGAGGTCCTCGAGGAATTCCACGTCGTTCGGGTCCACGGCATCCTTGCTGATCTTGATGGAAAGGACATCCCCTGCCCCGTTGGCTACGACGGTGATCTTGCCTCCGCCTGCTGTCACTTCGACAGTTTTTTCAGCGAGTTCGGCCTGGGTTTGCGCAAGTTGCTCCTGCATCTTTTGCGCCTGTTTCATCATTTTCTGGATATTCATGGGATTTGGTTTTCTAAATTTGTTTTTCCTAAAATTATGCGGGAAGAATTTCGGCTTCGAAAATTTCGAGGGCTTTTTTGATCTTCGGATCGTTCTTGAAATCCTCGTCGGCTTTCGCCTGGGGATTTGCAGCGGCAGCAGGCGCTTCGCTTTCAGGCGGCGCGGGAGCGGGCGCATGGACCGTCAGACCATCACGGGTTTCGCATTTGAGGGCAAGCGGGCGCCCCGATATGGTGGTCAGCAGTTCTTCAATCAGCTTGCGATGATTCGGACGCTGGATGGATTCCATCGGGATCGCCTGGTCTTTCGGGAAACCGACAAGGGCGATGCCATTTTCGATTTTGAGCAGGGTGCCAGCCTCGACCCATGAGCTGATCAAGGCGCGTTTAACGCGGATCTGCTTCATCACTTCCAGCCAGATATTTTCCTCGCCTTGCAATGGCTCGATGTGTTCCTCCGCAACGATGGGAGCTGCAGGTACCGCTGGCGTAATAGGAGCAACGGGCGTGACTGGCGCAGGTTGCGGTTTCTCGATGACGGGAGCGGGTTTCGGAGGCACGACCTCGGAGACAACTGGTGCGACAGCGGCAGGCGCGGGGGTTTCGCGGCGTGTTGCTGGAGCGGGAGTGCTTGCTGGCTGACGCACGGGTGCTGTGGAAACTGGAAGCGTGGGTTCGCCGCCGCTGCGGAGCGCGGAGAGGGTGTCCAGCACCTCGGAAAGCGTGGCCTGCTGCAAGGTGTTCACCGCTTTGATCACGGCGACTTCGAAATGGAGTTTTTTATTCGGCGCCCATTTCATGCGGCCTTCGGTGGCGGCGAAAAGCTCGATCAATTCGAGCACGCGGTCCATCTTGATTTTTTCGGACTGCGATTTCAAGGAGGCCAGAGCTGTTGCGTCGAGATCGGGATTTTCGGTATCCGGGCTTGCCTTGATTACCAAGAGATCACGGAGGTGGCCGATAAGATCGGACAGGAGTCGGCTCAAGTCCCTCCCCTCCTCGGCCTGGGCATAGAGCAGGGCCAGGGCTGACGCGGCGTCGCCGTTCAGGATGTGATCGCAGAGGCCGGAGACCGTTTCCTGCGCGGTGAAGCCGAAGATGGAGAGGACGTCGCCCTCGGTGATCTTGTTGCCGCAAAATGCCACGAGTTGGTCGAGCATGGACTCCGCATCGCGCAGGCCGCCCTCGGCTCCCTTGGCGATTGCGTGGGCTGCGGCGTCGTCGAGCGTGATTTTCTCGTTCTTTGCGATGAACTGCAGATGGTCGGAAATCAGTTTTGCGGGGATGCGCCGGAGATCGAACCGCTGGCAGCGGGAAAGGATGGTGGTGGGCACTTTCTGCACGTCCGTGGTCGCGAAGATGAATTTAACGTGGGCGGGAGGCTCTTCCAGCGTCTTGAGGAGCGCGTTGAAGGAGGAATTGGAGAGCATGTGAACCTCGTCCACGATGTAGAGCTTGTATTTGCCGCTCGTGGGGGCGTATTTCACGTTCTCGATGATGATCTCGCGGATCTTGTCCACCTGGGTATTCGACGCGGCGTCGAACTCCATGACGTTCAGACTCGTGCCGGCCGCGATATCGCGGCACATCTGGCATACACCGCAGGGATTTGCACTCTGGCCTTTCTCGCAGTTCAATGCCTTGGCGAGGATGCGGGCCGTGGAGGTCTTTCCTACGCCGCGGGGACCGACGAACAAATAGGCGTGCGCGAGGCGATCCTGCTCGATGGCGTTTTTGAGTGTCCGGGTAATATGCTCCTGCCCGACTACAGAGTCGAAATCCTGCGGGCGATATTTTCTGGCAAAAACTTGGTAACTCACGATTGGGTTAATCTAAACGGGAGGTTTAAAAAGAAAAACAATTTCGTGGCCTGGGGCACGAAAAGGGGAAATTCCGGCACATCGCAGGGGGGCTTATGCCGGACTTGGCCGGACTTACCCGGACCTGGCCGGACGGTCTTGCTGAAGCATTCGAGTGAAATGGAAGGCAGAGGGTGAGGATATTTATCATTTTAAACAGGATTTAGATCAAGGCAGAGGTTTACCCACAAAACCATCACTGCGTTTTATAAATCCTCCCCTCTCTTTGAAAAAAACTATGGCTTTGGTCATTTATTCAACATAGCAAATTTCAAAAACTTGTCAAGGGGTTCTTTATTTTTGTGTTATTTCTTAGTGTATTATTTACCCATTGTTAAATACACAAGATGCGGCGTTCTGAAGAAAGACGCGCGTAAATCTCAAAAAGAGAAACATTTTCCTAGCGTGATTGCGTTTAATTCTCAATGTTCCAGCAAGGCTGCTCGGCACAAATCGCAACACCCGAATTTTTCTAAAAAAGAACCTCTTTATGTTTGGCAAACTGCTTGAACCGGAAATCAAGGAACTGATTGAAGCCCGCGACTTCGCGAGCATGAAGGAAGTGTTCAAGGAATGGACGCCGGCTGACCTGGCGGAGTTGATCACCGATCTGCCCGTGGAGGAACAGGTGGTGCTTTTCCGGGTGCTCCCCCACGATGTGGCGACTGCGACGTTCGAATACCTGGAGTTTGAAGCGCAGGAAAGCATGCTGCGGGGAATGGGCCAGGAGGAGATGGTCAAGCTGATCAACCAGATGTCGCCGGATGATCGCACGGCGCTGCTGGAAGAGTTGCCGAGTTCCGCAGTCACCCAATTACTGCGGCTTTTGAGCCCGGAGGAAAGGGCGGTCGCCCAATCGCTGCTGGGATATCCCGAGCATAGCGTGGGGCGGTTGATGACGCCGGATGTGATCGCGGTGCGCGAGGAGTGGACGGTAAAAGAGGTGTTCGATTACATCCGCGAACATGGTAAGGACCGCGAGACGCTGAACGTCGTCTATGTGGTGGATGAAAAAGGGAAGCTGATCGACGACATCCGCATCCGGGAGTTTTTGCTGCGCTCGTTTGAATGCAAGGTGTCTGAAATCCGGGATGACGTTTTCATTACGTTGAAAGTCTCGGATTCCGAGAAGGATGCCGTGGAACTTTTCAGGAAATATGACCGCACAGCGATGCCGGTGGTGGATTCCGAGGGGAAACTCGTGGGAATCGTTACGATCGACGACGTGCTCGACGTGGTGGAGGAAAAAACCACGGCGGAAATCCAGAAAATCGGTGGTCTGGAGGCGCTGGACGAGCCTTACAATACGATCTCGATGAGCCGGATGATCAAGAAGCGGGCGACGTGGCTGATCATCCTCTTTCTCGGGGAAATGCTCACGGCGACGGCGATGCAGGGTTACAATGGCGAGATTGAGAAGGCTGCGGTGCTGGCGATGTTCCTGCCGCTGATCATTTCCAGCGGTGGCAACTCGGGTTCGCAAGCGACTACGCTGGTCATCCGCGCTATGGCAGTGGGCGAGGTGAAGTTGCGCGATTGGTTCCGCGTGATGAGGAAGGAACTGACGGCGGGATTTTTCCTCGGGGTGGTGCTGGGGATTGTCGGTTTCGTGCGTATCTCGCTCTGGCAGGCATTGCACATTTTTGATTATGGGAAGTATCACTGGCTTATCGCCACGACGGTCGGCAGCGCGCTGGTGGGGGTGGTGATGTGGGGGACACTGATCGGCGGGATGCTGCCGTTCCTCCTGCGGCGGTGCGGGCTGGATCCGGCGACGTCGTCGGCGCCGTTTGTGGCGACGCTGGTGGATGTGACGGGGTTGCTGATTTATTTTAATGTGGCGCTGCTCATCCTGCATGGGACGATGCTGTAACGAGTGAGTTTTCGTTGCTGCGACGCTGGCTGCGATCCCTTCAGGATCGATTCTTTGTTTTCGTGTTATTCCGTGGGTGTCGCTCGTGCCTCGCTCAACACAGTTGCTGTGGCTGCGATGGCTTTGCC
>JBAVPB010000293.1:0-15014 GCA_049692655.1 Chthoniobacteraceae bacterium
CGGTGGCCGGGGCGATGATGAAGAGATCGGCGCGATCCGCGAGATCGATGTGGCCGGGACGCCAGCCTTCCTTTTCGCCGAAGACGCTGGTCATCACCGGATTGCGGGAGAGTGTCTGGAACGTGAGTGGGCCGATGAATTCCTGAGCGCCCTGGGTCATCACCACGAAGACATCGTAATTGCGCTTCACGAGTTTGCTCACGAGGTCGGCTGACTTGTAGGCCGCGATGGAGCCGGTGACGCCAACGATGATGGTGGATTTTTGTTCGGTGCTCATGGGGGATCAATCGAGATGCAACCTGCGGCTTGCGAGGCGCTCGGCGAGCATGATGGCGCGGAAGTTTTCAAAATCCTGCTCCGGCGAGCCGCTGACGATGGTGTAATGGTAATCGTGCCGGGCTTGCATTTCCTCCTGCGCGTTGCGGAGGCGGACTTCGAGTTGCTCAGGAGTCTCGGTGCCGCGCTTGAGGAGGCGCTGGCGGAGGACCTCCATGCTGGCGGGCATGAGGAAGACATCGGCGATGGCAGCGTGGATTTTTTCGTGCGTGGTGGCGCGGATCATCGCGGCGCCCTGGATATCGACATCGAGGAGCACGTCGGTGCCGCGATCGAGATTGCCCTGCACGGTCTCGCGCAGGGTGCCGTAGTGATTGCCGTGGACGGTGGCGTGCTCGAGGAAGTCGCCTTTTTCCACGCGCTGCAGGAATTCCTCCTTGGCGAGAAAGTAATAATCCTCACCGTGGACTTCGCCGGGGCGGGCGGCGCGCGTGGTGCAGGAAACAGAGAAGACGAAATCGGGCGTGCGCTTCAGGAGGTTGCGCAGCGTCGTTTTGCCCGCACCGGATGGGGCTGAGAGGATGAAGAGGATTCCCTGGCGCGAAGTGTTCATGGATTATGCTGCGGGGTGAGGAGACTCAACCGTGACCGTGGACTTGACGGAATTTGCGATGAAACATTGTTCGTGGGCGAGGTGATGGAGGTGGTCCAGTTCCTCGGTGGTCGGTGTCTTGTCGCCGCTGAAGGTGATTTCGGGCCGAAGGATCACCGAGGCAACCCACGGGACACCTTTTTCGTTCTTCGCCATGAGGCCGGTAGCCTCGTCGCGATAGCTGTCGATCACGAACCCTTTTTTGCCGGCCACATAAAGAAACGTAAGCATGTGACAGCTCGAGAGGGAGGCGACGAATGCCTCCTCGGGATCGACAAATGCGGGGTTTGAAAGCGGAACCGGCACGACCGATGGCGCGGGTGAAGCCTGGATGATCGCGCCGCCATCGAATTCCCATGTGTGCTCGCGGGAGTATCTCCCTTTTAGAAAATCGGGGTCGGTGCGTTTCCAGTGGATGATGGCTTTGTGTCCGGACATGGCTGGGATTATTCTATATTCTGGATTTGTTCGCGAATTTTTTCCATCTCCGCCTTGCAGGTGACGACGAGCTGGGAGATATCGACGTCGTTCGCCTTGGCTCCGAGGGTGTTGAGTTCGCGATAGATTTCCTGCGTCATGAAATCGAGCGTGCGGCCGATGGCTTCCGTCTTGCGGAGATTGTGGGCGAACTGGGCGAGATGACTGTCGAGCCGGGTGAGCTCCTCGGAAATGTCGGATTTGTCGGCGAAGAAAACGACTTCCTTCATGAGGCGCTCGTCGTCCTTTGCAATATCGAGGCCTGCTTTTTCGATGCGTTCGAGGAGGACCTGGCGGTATTTGCGGGCGACTGCAGGGTGAAGCTGGCGGATTTTCCGGAGGGACTGGCGGACCACCTTGAGGCGCTTGATCAGGTCCTTCGCGAGATGCTTGCCCTCGCGCTCCTGCATGCCGACCATGTCGGACAATGCCTCTTTCAAGGCGCGCTCGACGTGGGGCCATGCGGTCTCGGTGGAAATCTGCTCCTCCTGGATGCGCAATACGCCTGGGGCGCGGAGGACGGTCTCGATGCTGATCTCGCCGGTGGCCTTGAGCTCATTTTGCAAATCGCTCATTGCCTGGAAGTAGGTTTTTGCGAGCGCGACATCGAGCGCCTGCTTTTGCGAGACACCGGCTGTGGTGTGAAATGCCACGGTGACATTCAACCGGCCGCGCGAGACCTGGGCGTTGATGACATCGCGCACGCCGGGCTCGAGCTCGGAGAGTTCGCGGGGGAGATTGACCGTGACATCGCTCTGTTTGCGGTTCACCGAATTCAACTCGACGGTGAACTTTGTACCATTGTGGGCGCTCTGGCCCCGACCGTAACCGGTCATGCTTCTCATGGCAGCAGATTAAAAAGCGTGCGTGAAATTACAAATACAAACTCAAATGAGAGTAACACGGTTATTTTAACAAATACTCGGCAGCCTGGGCGACGTCCTTGTCGCCGCGGCCGGAAAGATTTGCGATGATGACCTGTGTGGGCTTCATTTTTGGCGCGACTTTCAGGACATGCGCGATGGCGTGGGAGGATTCCAGCGCGGGGATGATGCCCTCGATGCGCGCGAGCTTTTGGAAAGCGGCGAGCGCCTCGTCATCGGTTGCGAAATCGTAATCGATGCGGCCCTCGTCGCGCAGGTAGGCGTGTTCGGGCCCGATGGCTGCGTAGTCGAGGCCCGCGCTCACGCTGTGGGTGAGCTGGATCTGGCCGTCATCGTCCGCGAGCAGGAAGGTCTTGGTGCCTTGGAGCACGCCGAGTTTGCCGCCTTGGAAACGCGCGGCGTGATCGCCATCGCGAATGCCCCGGCCGCCAGCCTCGACGCCGGTCATTTTCACCGACTCATCATTCAGGAAGGGCCAGAAGAGGCCGATGGCGTTGCTGCCGCCGCCGACGCAGGCGACGAGCAAATCGGGGAGGCGGGTCTCTTTTTCCAGGATCTGGCGCCGGGCTTCGTCGCCGATAACGCGGTGGAAATCGCGGACCATCATGGGATAAGGGTGGGAGCCGAGTGCGCTGCCGAGGATGTAATGCGTGGTGCGGACATTAGTCACCCAGTCGCGCATCGCCTCGTTGATCGCTTCCTTGAGCGTGGCCTGGCCGGCAGTCACGGGAACGACTTTTGCGCCGAGGAAATTCATGCGGGCCACGTTCAGGGCCTGGCGTTCCATATCGACGGCGCCCATGTAGATCACGCATTCCAATCCGGCGCGCGCGGCCACGGTAGCTGTGGCGACACCGTGCTGACCAGCGCCAGTCTCGGCGATGATCCGCTTTTTGCCCATGCGCTGTGCGAGAAGGATCTGGCCGAGGGCGTTGTTGATCTTGTGCGCGCCGGTGTGGAGAAGATCCTCGCGCTTGAGATAAATTTTTGCGCCGCCGAGTTCCTTCGTCAGGCGTTCCGCAAAGTAGAGCGGGGTGGGGCGGCCGGCATACTCGCGGAGGAGATAGGCGAGTTCCTTCTGAAAGGCGGGGTCTTTGCGCGCTTTTTCGTATTCGGCGGTGAGATCGTTCAGCGCGGTCATCAGCGTTTCCGGGACAAACATGCCGCCATAGGGGCCGAAATGTCCGCGGGCGTCGGGAAGTGTATCGAGATCAATCATGATGGGAGAGCAAGATTAAGTGGTGTCAGGAAAAGCTGCAACGGATTTGTGGCGGCGGCTTTTGGTGTGATGACATTAGTCTTCAATACCAAGGGAGAATCGCTTAAATCCAGTGAGTTAAATGGCTTGTTTATAAAAAGGATTTACTGTCTAGTATTTATAAAGAGCACCAGTTTTCCACCCAGATGACAGAAAGCGACGCAGTAAATGATTTATCAAAATCGAAGTCCATTTCCAAAAAATGGGTCATCGCGTCGTATGTGCTGGCAGGGCTTTACCTGGCGAGTGTCGGCGGGAGCCTGATCATCCAGCACAATCTCAGCAGCAAATACCGGCAAACATTCGAGATAAGCCGGATCTGGGGTGAGAGGAACAAGCATTACGTAAAATTTGCGCAAGAAGCTTCGTTGATCAGCGCTGCAAGCAGTGACGCACTCCCGCTTGCAAAGGGCGACGGCGAGTGGAAAATAGCGAGCGATGCCCGGGCGGCCTTTGGCCGGCAATTTGCCGAGGACGAGGCGGACATCAGCAGTAATGTCAAAGGGGCAAACAAGGATAAATTGCTGACCGACTTGAACGTGGTGAAAACCGGCATGGAAAACCTGGCCGCGGAAACCGACAAGCTGTTTGCGCTTTTACAAAAAGGCAACAAGGAGGGGGCACGCCAGCAGATGCCGACGGTGGAGTTGCGGTATCACACCATGTTGAGGGCGATCTCGTATCTTCGCGATGATGCGACCAATGTGATGAACGAGCACCTGGACGAGCCCTTGAGTGCGGCGAAGGTGCTCGAGAAAGTGCAGTACATTATCGCAGGACTTCTGCTCGTGATGGTGACGATCCTGGTAACCTACGGGCACCGCCTCACAAACCGGGTGGTCGCGGGCATCAAGGAAAAAGAGAACCTTCTGGCCCAGGTCCACCAGGCGGAGGACAAATACCGCTCGATCGTTTACAATGCGGTGGAGGGTATTTTTCAATGCACACCGGCGGGTCTCTACATCACGGCAAACATGGCGCTGGCGAGGATGTGCGGCTATGGATCGCCGGAGGAGTTGATGTCCGCAATCACGGACATTAACAACCAGCTCTATGTAAATCCGGATACGAGCGAGGAGATTCTCATTTGCCTGGAAAAAAACGGCGTAGTCACCGGCATGGAGGTCGAATTTTACCGCAAGGACGGCCGGACGATATGGGTCTCGCTGAATGTGCGCGCAGTGCGGGACGAGGCGGGTGGTGTTTTGTATCTGGAAGGCACGGTCGAGGACATCACGGAAAAGCGATGGGCCGAGCACAGGCGGAACCTGCAATATTCCACGACGCGTGTATTGTCCGAAGCGGCGACGGTGGCCGAGGCGAGGCCGAAAATCCTGCAGACGATTTGCGAAATCCTCGATTGGGATATGGGCACTGTCTGGAATGTGGATGAGGAGGGGAAGGAACAGGTGCTCCATTGCAGCGAGATATGGCATCGCGCGAACATAGACATCGAGGAGTTTGAAAGAGAAACGTCGATGCTGACGTTTACCCGGGGCGAGGGCCTGGCTGGAAAAGTATGGGAAAGCAGGGAGCCGGCCTGGCTACCCGATTTGGCGAATCAAGCCGCCTCCGTGAATGTGGCGATCGCGGCTAAAAATGGAATGCAGTCCGCCTTTTGCATCCCCATCCAGACCCATGAGGAAGTCCTGCATGTGCTCGAGTTTTTCAGCCCGAAGGCATCGCAGCCGGATCCTGAACTGCTGCAAACCCTCGCTGCCATCGGCACCCAACTGGGGCAAATGATCGAGCGGAAACGCGGCGAGGAAGCGCTGCGTGAAAGTGAAGCGCGCAAAGGCGCCATTCTGGAGTCCGCGCTTGATTGCATCATCACATTTGACCACGAGGGCCGCATTACAGAATTCAATCCGGCGGCGGAGCGGGCATTCGGTTACAAACGCGAAAACGCACAGGGCAGGGAAATGGTGGAACTCATCATACCGGAAAGCCTGAGGGAGAGCCATCGCCGCGGTCTCGCACTTTACAACGCCACCACCAGCGGCCCGACCCTGGGACGCCGCATTGAACTCACCGCCATGAAGGCAACGGGAGTGGATTTTCCTGTGGAAATGGCAATCAGCCGCATCAATGTGAACGGCAAGCCGATGTTCACGGCATACATTCGCGACATCACCGAGCGCAAGCATGCCGAGCGGGTGACCTCGGAGCTTGCCGCCGTCGTCGAGTCTTCCAATGATGCAATTATCGGAAAAACGCTCGAGGGAAACATCATCAGCTGGAATGCGGGCGCCGAGAGGATCTACGGATATTCCGCCGAGGAAGTGATCGGACGCCACATGTACATGCTCATCCCACCGGACCGCCTGAACGAGCTCGGGCAGACGCTGGCGATCGTGAAGCGCGGGGAGAGCCTGGTGAATTTCGAGACGGTGCAGATGCGCAAGGACGGCAAACGCATCTGGGTTTCCCTCACGGAATCCCCGATCCGGAATGACGGCGGTAAAATCACCGGTATTTCCTCAATCGCCCGCGATATCACCGAGAACAAGCGCCTTGAGGAGCAGTTCCTGCAATCCCAGAAAATGGAGGCCGTGGGCCGTCTCGCAGGCGGGGTCGCGCACGATTTCAATAACATCCTCACGGCAATCCTTGGATACAGCGACCTGCTTCTTTCGCAGATGACATCCACGCACCCGATGTACAAGAGCCTGTCCGAGATCCGCCGCGCGGGCGAGTTTGCGGCATCGCTCACGCACCAGTTGCTGGCTTTCAGCCGCCGCCAGTCCCTGCAGCTGAAAGTCCTGGATATCAATGACGTGGTGAACAGCATCGAAAAAATGTTGAAGCGCCTCATCGGTGAAGACATCCAGATCATGACGGTGCTGGACACGGATGTCGCAAAAATGAAAGCGGATGCCGGGCAACTGGAGCAGGTGATCCTGAATCTCGCGGTGAATGCCCGCGATGCAATGCCCAAGGGGGGCGTGATCACGATTCAAACCACCAATGTAAAGATCCTCGCAGAGGATCTTCATCACATCAGCGAATTGACGCCCGGCGAATACGTGAAGCTCATGATCAGCGACACGGGCAGCGGCATGACGGATGAGGTGAAGAAGCACCTGTTCGAGCCATTTTTCACCACCAAGGACCAGGGCAAAGGTACCGGCCTCGGGCTTGCGACTTGTTACGGCATCGTGAAGCAGTGCGGCGGCCACATCATCGTGGACAGCACGGTTGGGCAGGGGACGACCTTCCAGATTTACTTCCCATGCACCGAAATGGAGGGCACGAAACCCGTGGGCAGGAACACCCTCCAGGAATTGCCGCGCGGCAGCGAGACCGTATTGATCGTGGAGGACGAGGTGACCGTGCGCAGCCTTGCAGCCCATATTTTGCGCAAGCTGGGATACAACGTGCTGGAGGCCGAGGACGCCGGGCAGGCCCGGGAAGTCGTGAAATCCCTCAACAGCGACCGCATCGATCTTTTGCTGGCCGATGTCGTGCTCCCAAATTCCGAGGGAGGCAAGGAACTCGCGGACTGGTTCCAGGAATTACACCGGGAGTCCAAGGTGCTCTTCACGTCGGGCTATGTGGAGGAATCCGTATTTAAACATCATGGACTGGAGCCCGGGATGGCTTTCCTGCAAAAACCCTTTACCCCTGCGGACCTGGCACGGAGAGTGCGTGAAGTGATTGAAGGCTGACAGGCAACCACGGTCATAAATTTTACTTGAAGGAAATCGAATAAAGGGCACAAGGGCGTCTAAAACCGAATTTCAAACGACAATCCAAAAAACCGATCAACCGGAATATCAAAAACAGCATCCTGATTTTTTTTCTATGGATCACAATGAACCAGGCAGACCCATTGAAATCCTGCTGGTGGAGGACAATCCCGGCGACGCACGACTGACCCAGGAAGTCTTTCTGGAAGGGAAGGTAAGGAATCACCTGAACATCGTGGATGATGGTGTAAAGGCGCTTGCCTATCTTCGCGGCTTGGGCGATTACAAAAACGCAACGAGGCCGGATCTCGTGCTCCTAGACTTGAACCTTCCGAAAAAGGACGGCCGCGAAGTGCTTGCCGAGATCAAGGCGGACGCGAAGCTCAGGCAGATCCCTGTCATCATCATGACGGTTTCACCGGCCGATGAAAATATTTTGAAAGCATATAACCTGAACGTAAACTGCTACCTCACAAAGCCGGTGAATCTGGACGCATTCATCGATGCTGTGAGGACGATCGACGAATTCTGGATCAGCATCGTGAAATTGCCGGCCAACTGAATTTCATCATGGCAAATAACGACGTAAACGTATTGCTCATCGAAAACGATTTCCAGCAGGCAGAGCTTCTGAAAAAAGTGCTGGCGAAATCGAGTGAGCCGCATTTCCGGTTGACGCATCGCAATACGCTCGAGGGCGGCCTGCTGTGGCTGCACTCAAACGAAGTCCATCTCGTCCTCCTCGATCTCGGCCTGCCCCCGGAAAGCGAGGGATTTGAGACCTTTGAGAAAACGCGCGCCGCCGCGCCGGATGTGCCGATCATCATCCTCAGCGGGAACGACGACGAGGAACTCGCGATCCACACCGTGCACCACGGCGCGCAGGATTACCTCGTGAAAGGCCACGACGATAATCCCCACTGGCTCACGCGCTCCATGCAGTATGCGATCGAGCGCAAACGCACCCAGCAGGAGTTGAAAACGGCCTACGACGAACTGGAGAAGCGCGTCATCGAGCGCACCTCCGAACTGAGCAAGACCAACAGCGAGCTCGAGCGTGAAATCGGCGAACGCACCCGCGCCGAGGAGGCATTGCTCCAGACAAACCAGCGCCTGGCGGAGACCCTGGACGAGTTGCGGAAAACGCAGCAGCAGATCATCCAGCAGGAACGCCTGCACGCCCTGGGCCGCATGGCCAGCGGCATCGCGCACGATTTTAACAACTCACTCGCCCCCATCCTCGGCTTCAGCGAATTGCTTCTCATCCGCCCCGGCATCCTCGACGAGCGTGAAAAGGCGAAGAGCTACCTGCAAATGATACACACCGCGGCGCGGGACAGCGCCAAGGTCGTGAGCAGGTTGCGCGATTTTTACCGTTACCGTGAGCAGGAGGAGATTTCCCTGCCTGTCGTTTTGAGCGATCTCGTGCAGCAGGTTATTTTGCTCACGCAGCCGAAATGGAAAGACCAGGCGCTCGCAAAGGGGATCAACATCGCCATCCAGACCGATTTTAACAACGTGCCGACGATTTCCGGCAACGAATCCGAACTGCGGGAGATGCTCACGAATGTCATGCTGAATGCCGTGGATGCGATCCTTGAGCAGGGGAATGGCACTGTCACATTCCGCACTTTCCAAAAAGGGCCCATGGTCGCGCTGCAAATCGTAGATACGGGTGCTGGCATGCCCGAGGAAGTCCGGCTTCGCTGTATGGAGCCGTTCTTCTCCACCAAGAATGATCGCGGCACCGGCCTCGGCCTCGGCATTGTCTATGGCATCGTCCGCAGGCATGCGGGCAAGATCGATATCGAGAGCGAGGTAGGGACGGGGACTACCATCACCGTCCTGCTGCCAATTCATAGAGATGTCGTTGCGCCCGATCCGTTCCCGGTGCCGCTTCCCGAGAGAAGGCACTTGAGCATCCTGGTTGTCGAGGATGAGCCACTTGTGCGTGAAGTGATTTCCGTTTATCTGAACACCGACAAACACCAGGTGGAAACCGCGGTGAACGGCCTTGAGGGCCTCGAGAAATTTCGCGCGGGAACATTTGACCTTGTGCTTACCGACCGAGCGATGCCTCAGATGAATGGCGATCAGCTCGCCGCTGCCATCAAAAAAATCAGTCCCAACAAACCGGTGATATTGCTGACGGGCTTCGGGGATTTGATGCTGGGCGCCGGGGAGCAGCCGGAAGGGGTGGACATGGTGCTGAGCAAGCCTTTTACAATGAACCAGCTTCGTGATGCGGTCGCAAAATTTTCAAAAAAGTAAACGGCGGAATTGCCGCCGCGTTTTAAAGTTGTAACCAATTGCAGATGCAACAGTCACCACCAGCCAGGGTTTTCCGGGTGTTGCTCATCGAGGATGAACCGATGGATGCGCTGATCGTCCGCGAGCTTCTCTCCGCGGAAAAAGCGCATTCCTTCGAGCTTTCCCAGGTCGCCGGCACCCTGGCCCTCGGCCTTCAGGTCATCGCTGCCGGCGGGATCGACCTCGTCCTGCTGGATTTGTCACTGCCGGACGGCTCCGGTCTGGAAACGTTCAGAAGGGCGCACCTCGCAGCCCCGCATTTGCCGATTATCATCCTGAGCGGATACGATGACGAAACGCTCTCCGTGGAGACATTGCACGAAGGCGCGCAGGATTACCTCGTGAAAGGGCAGTTCGACCAGCGCCTGCTCGTGCGTGCCATGCGTTACGCGTGCGAACGGCACATGATCGAGGAGACGCTCGCCATGGAGCGGAACCTCCTGAAAAGCCTGGTCGATAACATCCCGGACTCCATTTACGCAAAAGACATCGAGGGGAGGTACGTGATCGATAATATTTCCCATTTCCGCCGGTTGCGCGTGGAAAATCCCGGCGCCGTCGTCGGTAAAACAGTGTTTGACTTTTTTCCGCGCGAGATCGCCGTGGAATACCATGCCTACGACCAGGCGATCATGCTTTCCGGCAAGCCCCTGCTGAACCATGTGGAACCCGGCCTCAGCCCGGACGGCGGCCCCGGCTGGGTCTCCACCACGAAAGTCCCGTTGCATGACGACCAGGGCATTATCACCGGGCTTGTCTGCATCACCCGCGACATCACCGAGCAGAAGCGCGCGGAGGATGCGCTGCGGAATGCAAATACAGAGCTGGCCCGCAACAAGGAGGAACTGCTCCACGCGCTGGATGACTTGAGAAAGGCCCATGAGGAATTGCGCAGCGTGCAGCTCCAGTTGATCGAGGCCGAGAAGATGAAGTCCATCGGCCGCCTGGCCGCAGGAGTGGCGCACGAGGTCAAGAACCCGCTCGCGGTCATCACCATGGGAATCGAATACCTCAGGCGCGAACCTTTTTCCAACGACAGCAATATCCCCGGCGTGCTCGACGATATTTCCAGCGCGGTGGGCCGCGCCGACCAGGTGATCCACGGCCTCCTCGATTTCTCCGCGCCCAAGAAACTGGACATGAAGGAGATCGATCTAAACGTGATCATCGAGCAGTCACTCCTGCTTGTGCGGGGGGAAATGCACGGCGAAGGCTTCGAGGTCGTGAAAAATCTGGATGCAAATCTCCCTCGCGTGAAGCTCGATGGAATCAAGATCGGGCAGGTATTCATCAATCTTTTCACCAATGCCATCCACTCCATGAGCGGTGGCGGCACACTGTCCGTGCGCACCTTCGCGCGTCAGCTTGCCGGCGTGGGACCAAATATCGGGGACAGCCGCTCGGAATCATTCCGCGTCGGCGAGACGGTGGTCGCCGCCGAGATCGACGATACCGGCCCGGGGATTCCGGAGGACAAATTGCACAAGGTATTCGACCCGTTTTTCACCACCAAGCCGACCGGCAAGGGGACTGGGTTGGGATTGACGGTATCAAAGACCATCATTGATCTTCATGGCGGAACCATCGATATTGCAAACAGACCTGAAGGTGGAGCGAGAGTCACGGTGATGTTCAGGGCCTGAATGATTACGACTATGGCTAAAAAACGAATTTTGATTATCGACGATGAGTCTGGATTTACCCATCTGCTCAAGCTCACCCTGGAAAAAGCGGGCGAATACACAGTCATGGAGGAAAACGATGGCACACGCGCGAGGGACACTGCCCGGAGTTTTCTGCCCGACCTCATTTTTCTCGATATCGTGATGCCAAAGATCGACGGCGGCGACGTCGCCTCGCAGATCAAGTCCGATCCCGTTTTGAAGAACACGCGCATCGTTTTCCTTACCGCGATCGTCTCAAAAAAAGAGGAAGGTTCCATCGGCTTGATCGGCGGATACCCCTTCCTCGCAAAGCCCGTCACGCTCGAAAGCCTGGTCAAGTGCATCGAGGACAATCTCTCCTCGTAAACCCAATCAAAACGGCAAAGCCGTTTCATCATGAAGCCCAAGGTTCAACCGGCGCAGCCGGGACTAACTTGGGAAAATGAAATTAAAAATCCCCAACCCCTGTGGGGACCCCGACGCGGGTTGCATCATTCGGGCAAATCGTGTCGCAAGGAGCTTGCGCGCCTCATTCCAGCTCGCCCCACAACGCTTCCAAATCGGAATCCTCCCTGGCAATCGTGCGGCACTTGGGTTCCAGGCTGAACGCCTGGTCCAAATATTCTTTTGCGGTATCCAGCTCCCCGAGCTGGCATTCATAGCAGGCAAGATTGTAGCGGATCATCGCCTCATCCGGATGCTTTTCCATGGCATCGAGCAGGATCGTTTTTGCATCCTCGATCGTCTGCGCGCGCCGGGTCGCGTAGGCGAGGGAGATCACCCATTGCGGATTTGCGGGATCGCGCTCAAACATTTTCCGCGCCTCGTCCCGCATCGATCCCCAATCCTTTTGCCCGCCATGGATCGCGATCTTTACGGCGATCACCTCGTCGAGGTCCGAATGCTCGGAATCGATTTCTCCGAGTTCGGCGGTTGCGTCCTCGTACATGCCGAGTTCCACATAGCCTTGTGCGGATCTCAGGTGGTGAATGTCTTCGTGTTCCAGCGGCATTTTATTTTTCTTGGGTGTCGAAGAGACTGTTTAGCAAATTCGCCAGGCGATAGCCAGCAAGAGCGATGCGCCGGCACGCGACATCGTGCGCTTCGCTGACAAATGCAGGAGCAAGCGTGACCACTTCAAAATCATCCGGATGCTTCCCGTGCGGATACCCAAACTTGCACGCGTAGCGATAGCTTTCCCGCGCCCATTCATGGGGATCTCCCACGTTTGCAAGCTCCGCCATGCTGGCCGGGGGATATCGCTCCATGATCCGCGCAGCCTGATTCCTGATCACCCCGACCGCCGGCACATTCGGCCGCTCCGAGGGCCAGGGGCTGTAGTAAAGCTCGATGACTTTGCCTCCTTGCACACCGAACCGGTAGGCGCGGTCCCAGAAAGCGTGCAAATTCGCAGGCTTCTTTTTCGACAGGTCGGAGAAGGGGACACCCGCGATGAAATAGCCGTTGCCGCCCTTGTCGTTCCAATCGACGCAATGCAGTGGCTGGTGGATATCGCCCGTGAAGTGGATAAGCATCGCCATCGCCAGGGCTTTCTGCGGGCCGGTGCTCCCGGCATCCTCAAAAGTGGCGACCGACTGCTGGAGAGCCCAGACTACATTGGGCGCCGCCGGCTCGACAAACCCGCTGCCGTCGGGTGTGTAGTTCACATCCATGTAATGCCACGAGGAATACGGGTAGCCCTTCTCCGCCCGCGTATCATCCATGTAGCACCCCACGGTGACGAAATTGTAGGGCTTGTGATTATTGTAGCGGTTATCCAACGTGCGCACCAGCGCATCGACGCGCGCCCGCACATCCGGCCGCACCTGTTCATACGCGATCTCACCCACGAGCATATGCCCGGTGCTGTCCCATGCCCGCGCTTGTGCGGCCGCCGCACAGAGGGCGAGGAATGCCGCAAAAAACCGGAAACAGCGGGAGCGTATCGCAGCCATTTCAGGGTGCATGCGGGGAGATTAGGGGTTCGCTGCGACTGCCGGTGCGATCTCAAACTTGATCGCTGTGGGCTGCACTGCGGTCTGGACTTGCGCTTCGCAATCCTCGATTGCTTTCTCGGCCTCGGCGAGCTTTGCCTCGTCGTGGGCTTTGCTCGCGGCACGCCATGCGATATTGAGAGGATTCTGCAACTGGTCGATCAGGCTCATTATTTTCGTCGCGCGCGCGGCCGGCGCTCCCTCGGTCAAGGCCCCCATGTTCCAGCCCTTCGCAAGTTCATCCTCAGTCAATGTCGCCACCGATTTGCCATCCATCGACACGGAATACTTTCCCGCCGGCAGTCCCGTGATCGTCAGCATGTAATGGGAAAGCTCCGCGATTTCCGGCACCAGCTTCAGCGCGGGCGCCGCTGCGGGCAGGATCGGCCATGGTGAACACTCATCAAGCCGTGTGAACGTGATTTTTCCATCCTTGGCCGAAACGTCGCTGATTTTACAACGCTTGCTCTCCACGACAGTGCCATCCGTTTTAATTGTCGCCGAGCTGACTTCGTTATCGGCGCCAAGCCCTTTCAAAATGACCGCCGCCATGCAGTACTGCCCCACAAATCCCGTATGCACCGAGTCGCCGCCGAGCTGTACGCCGCGTGGCTGGTTTGCCCACGCCTTGGAAAATGCTTTTAATTGGTCGAGGCCCGGCACGCCACTCTCTGGTTTCAACGTTGCCGCACGATCCGCCAGCGATCCGGCATCGACGACGATCCGGTTGACGCCCCAGACATCCAGGAGCGCATGGTATTGGTCGATCACGGGCACATTTTCTTTCTTTCCCATTTCCTTCAGCGCCTCGGTGAAGGGATGCAGCCGCTGGCAACGGTCGCTTTCCCACTGGTTTAGCAGGCTCCCGTCATTCACAGGGCTGGAGGAAAAAAGCAGCGGCTGCGCCGGGAGCGCGCGGATCAGCCCCGCGAGTTTTTGCATCCCTGCCACGTAGCCTTCCGGTGTAGGCGCGCTCACATCGTTCATCCCGAGTTCCACGCTCACGATCGTCGGCTTCCACGCCGCCACGTCGTAATCAAACCGCGCCAGAACATCCCCGGTCTTGTTGCCGCCGATGCCCGAGTTCCGGAAATGCAGATGAAACTGCGGATACCGCGTCCGGTAAAAAGCCTCGATGTAATTGCTATGCAGCCGCTGCGCCGTGATGCTGTCCCCGGCCATCACCCAGGTATCGTTATCCTTGAGAGTAATTACCGGCTCCGAAGCATGGAGCAATGTGAAAGAAAAAACAACGAGGGCGAGGGAGTAAATGGAGGTGCGCATGGGGGTGTCCTTTGTCCGCTGCTTTTCCCATGCTTACAAGACTATTTCGCCCTGTGTTTGAGCCCTACCGCCCACTGTTAGGAATTGCGCAAAACTAACAATCGCTTGACATCGTTCCGCATTTTTGATACTTTAAGAGAAATGGAAAACCTTGGTTTAATTTGCCAAACGTATGCGCATTTCAAAACCAATCCGGATCAACACATCATCTGCCTATTGGTTCCATAGATCCTATAAGCTTTATCCACGCAACCCCACAGAGTGAATCCAACCCGGTCCAGCCCGGTCAAGGCGCGCCAGAGTAAAACCGGGTGCGGATTACAGAAAATCAGAAATATTGAACTGGCGGTTTATCCCACTCCATCCGGCATTATCCGACCAAATCCGACTTAGAAAAACCACGAAAACCCTGAACAAAGCCCTATTCACGGATAAAAAGACTCAAAAGAGTAACGAAATGAAAAAACAGGCAACCATCACGAGCGCGATCCCGACCTTGCCGATCATGCCGGCCGTGGTTCCAAGG
>JBAVPB010000294.1:0-19511 GCA_049692655.1 Chthoniobacteraceae bacterium
ACGAATACACGCAGGCCACGCCGGAGAGCGGCGACGTCGCCCTTGACCGCAAAACGCTGCGGGCCGGTTACGACCAGATCGCGCACGGGTACGACGGGGAACTTGGCGGATTCGGCGGCGCGCCGAAGTTTCCACGGCCGGTGACGGTGAATTTCCTGCTCCGTTTCCAGGCACTGGAGGGGGAGCGGCATGCGCTCGACATGAGCCTTTTCACACTGCGCAAAATGGCGGAGGGGGGCATGCACGATCACCTCGGCGGCGGCTTTCACCGTTACTCGGTGGATAAGTTCTGGCACATCCCGCACTTTGAAAAAATGCTCTACGACCAGGCGCAGCTTGCGTCCGCGTATCTCGATGCATTTCAAATCACGCGCGATCCGCTGTATGAGAGCGTGGCGCGGGATATCCTTGATTACGTGCGGTGCGACATGACGGATGCGGAGGGGGGCTTTTATTCCGCGGAGGATGCGGACAGTTTGTTTGAGCAGGGGAAGCCGGAGCATGGCGAGGGGGTGTTTTACGTCTGGACGAAGGCGGAGATCGACGCGGCGCTGGGCGGCGATGCGGAGATTTTCGATCGGTACTACGGCGTCGAGGCAGGCGGCAATGCGCCGGAGGGAAGCGATCCGCAGAATGAATTCACAGGAAAGAATACGCTGATCCAGCGCATGTCACCGACCGATGCGGCGGCGTTCTTCAAAAAAAGCGAGGCGGATGTTATGGGGTCCCTTGAGCGGTCGCGGAAGAAGCTTTTCGAGATCCGGAACAAACGTCCGCGCCCGCATCTCGACGACAAGATCATTACCGCATGGAACGGACTCATGATCTCGGCTTTCGCCCGGGCCGCCGGGGCGCTCGATGATCCGGCATATCTCGATGCGGCACAACGGGCGGCGACATTTGCACAATCGCATCTCACGAAAGACGGCGCACTCATCCGCAGCTATCGCCAGGGTGCCAGCGATGTCGCGGGGTTTGCGGATGACTATGCGTTTTTGATCCAGGGACTGCTCGATCTTTACGAGGCTTCCGCGCAGCACACATGGCTGGCGTGGGCGATTGACCTTCAGCGGCGGCAGGATGCGCTTTTTGCTGACAAGGGGCACGGTGGATATTTCAGCACCACGGACAAGGATCCGCATATCCTGATCCGCATGAAGGAGGATTACGATGGGGCCGAACCTTCGCCAAATTCCGTCTCCGCGCTCAATCTTCTGCGCCTCGCGGAAATGACCGGCGACACCGCGATGCACGAGCGGGCGGGGAAAGTCATAAGCGCGTTCTCCACGCAATTGCAGCGGATGCCCGTCGCGATGCCGCAGATGCTCGTCGCGCTTATATTCAACCTCGTGCAGCCGAAGCAGATCGTGATTGCAGGCAAGCCCGATGCTGCGGATACATGTGCGCTCCTGCACGAAGTCCATGCACATTTCGTCCCCGAAAAAATCCTCCTGTTTGCCGACGGTGCGGAGGGGCAGAAATTTCTCGCGGCGAAAAACGGGTTCCTCAAAACCGTGACGCCCGTGGATGGCAGGGCGGCGGCTTATGTCTGCGAGAATTTCACATGCCAGTTGCCGGTTACGGATGTTGCGGCGTTGCGGAAACTGCTCTTGGGGAAGTGAATCGCGTCACACTTCTGGGCCATGAGAAAAATGAATTATTGTAAATACTTGGAACTAACCGCTTTTGACCTCGGTTCATACCCTCGGCGCTTGTGGATGTCTATTCCAATGTAGTTCATGATTGCAGCTCCTTTCTTTCTCCTCCATTCTACGCCCTCGCCTGGCCGCTTTCATGTTGCCTGACCCCGTTAACGACATTATGACTCCCGCGCTGCGACTTAAGATTATTGTGATATTCTTGCTACTTGGGGGGTGCGTAAACTCTTTTTCGGCCGACAGTAATCTTGGCCCATTAAAGGCCATTATCACAAAACTCGGTCCACTTGCAGATCGATCGAAAGCAGACGGTCTGAACTCACTCACGTGGCAATCTAAGAATTCAACGATTACGGTTCAGGCACTTGGAGAAGATGTTTATTCTCTATTGATCACGGTACATGGACAAACCAGTGCTGGGACGCTAGACCAAGCCCTTGGACATATGCAAAGCTTGATTCCCTCCTACAAGTGGTATCAGCAAACCGAAAATCCATTTACTCAAAAGGGGGCAACTATTTTTCGAACACAAGACGAGAGATTGGAATGCATCATCATTCTTTTAAAAGATGGCTATTATGTGGCTTGTGTAGATCGTCAACTGTCTCTTTCACGAAAAACAAAAACTACTGGTAATGACAAACTGCCCGGGACACCTGAGTGAAAAATGTGGTCCTGGTCGCGGAGTGTGCCCTTGATAGTTTCAATATGTAGCCACTACGGTTCGAACCGCGAGGGAAAGAGTGGCCTGGTCAGGCGTCATAGGGCTGGCTCGTTGGCGACGCTATTTCTTTGAGAATTCACCTGCCGGTTGCCTGTCGCCGATGTTGCCGCGTAGCGGGAGTTGCTCCCGGGCAAGCAATGCTGGGCGCAAGGCGTTCCTTGCAACAGTGCGCTGGCGTGTGATACTTTCCCTTCGTCATGACAGCAAATCGAATCCGCGAACTTCTCCATGCCGTGCCATTCAGGCCGTTCAAAATTCATTTGCCCGGCGGCGGGAAAATCCGTGTGCCGCATTCGGATTTTATGTCCGTATCTCCCAGCGGACGGATTGCCGTGGTTTTCGGTCCAAAAGACGAAACCTACACGCTGGATGTCTTTTTGATCACAGCGCTTGAAGCCGAGCCACCGAAAACTGGCAAAGCAGCCCGATAAGGAATTTTTCCCAGTAGCAACGCCTTGCGCGCCTCATGCCACTCTCGGGGAGGCGTCGAGCACTTTCAGCGCGTAGCGCTGTTTGGTGATGCTGAGGCGCATCCGGGCGCCGAAGGCTTTGCCGAGCCGTTGAGAAGAGAGGACCTCTTTTTTCACTCCATTGGCGAGCACACGTCCGGTTTTCAAAATCAGCACATGCGTGAATACCGGCATGATCTCCTCGACGTGATGCGTCACCAGCACGAGCGCGGGCGCGTTTTTCTGCCGCCCGAGCCGCTGGATGAAATTCAAAAAGTGCTCGCGCGCCACGGGGTCGAGTCCGGAACAGGGCTCGTCCAGGATGAGCAGCCGTGGTTTTGCCATTAATGCGCGCCCGATCAATATGCGCTGCCGTTCCCCCTGCGAAAGGACACCCCATGGGCGCTCCGCGAGGTGCATGCACTCGATTTCTTTCAGGATGCGCGTTGCCGCCCGGCGATCTCCGGGAGTCACGCGTCCCCAGAAGTCGATCATGGCATATTTGCCGCTCACCACGGTTTCGAGCGCGACTTCCTCATCGGCCATCCGTTGCCGGACCGAGGAGCTCACCATGCCGATGCTTTTCCTTAACTCGCGCCAGTCGCTTTCCCCGAAGCGCTCCCCGAGCACCTCCACTGTCCCATCACTCGGCGTGAGATAGGCCGCAAGTGCGCTGAGAAGCGATGTCTTGCCGGAACCATTCGAGCCCAGGATGACCCAGTGCTCACCTCGTTTTACCTGCCACGAAAGATTGTCGAGGATGATTGTATCGCCGCGCTGGATGCGGAGGCCTGAAATGCTGAGGATGGTTTTCATTCGGTGAAATAAAATGGCATAAAGCGGTCGCGCGCGCGTGTTTATTATTCGGGTTTGGGCACCTCGCTGTTTTCAGTGGATGTTCATCCCGCAGAGCACGGAGGCGCAGAGGTCTTTGTATATTTCCATGGAGAATTCCTCCGATTCCCTCAGCACCTGTGTGCCAATGTCATTCTCTTTCATTCCAACTCTATTCTCTGCGCCTCTGCGTCTCTGCGCGAGTCTGTTTTCCTCATATCGGAAACAGCGAAGAACCAGGGTTTGATTCCGGCTGTCGTGCTTCGTGCTTGCTTCGCCATTGTTAATTCGGCATTCGTCACTCACACCCATGCACGACCACGCCCACAAAGAAGAACATTTCAGCGGCACCGAGATTGTCAAAGACATCGTCATCGGCATGTCCGACGGGCTCACGGTGCCATTTGCGCTTGCCGCGGGCATTTCGGGAGCAGTCGCCGCGACACATCTGGTAATCACGGCCGGGCTGGCTGAGATTGCCGCAGGCTCGATTGCCATGGGGCTGGGCGGCTACCTCGCAGCAAAAAGCCAGTCGGAGCATTACTACAGCGAGCGCCGGCGCGAGGAACAGGAAATCGTCGAGAAGGCGGATATCGAGGCGGAGGAAGTGCGCGAGGTTTTCACGAAATACGGCCTCACGCTTGAGGAGAGCGAGCCCATTGTGGCTTCGTTGCGCCAGCGCCCGGATGACTGGCGCGATTTCATGATGCGCTTTGAGCTTGGCCTGGAGGAACCGGATCCAAAACGCGCCCTGCAGAGTGCAGTCACCATCGCGGTCTCCTATATTATCGGTGGCTTCATCCCGCTTGCGCCGTACATGCTGCTGAATAACGCACAACAGGGTCTGCGGTATTCTGTGATTGTCACGCTTATCGCCCTGTTGATTTTTGGATTTATCAAGGGGCACTTCACGGGTGTTCCAAAGTTCAAAAGTGGATTGCAAACCATGCTGATCGGCGGTTTGGCGGCGACTGTGGCGTTTTGTATCGCCAAGCTTGTTTCCTGAACGGCACGGGCCGGCCGGGATTTTAGACACTCCCGCTTTTGCGTTTGCGGGCTTCTTCCATCGCGCGTTCCACGAGGAGGGCGGCGAGGTGCTGGGTGCCTTCATCGAGCGCGGCATTGGCGCGTTTCAGGCGTTGCGCTTCGCCGGATTCCATGGCCTGCTCCACCTCGGATACGAGCCGGGCAATGCTGGTTTTATCCTCGTTGCTGAGTTTGTCGCCGGCCATGCCAAGCGCCTTGCGCACAGCGGGAAGCATCTCTGTCGCTTTCAACTTCGCCTCGGTGAATACACGCTCACTTACATCGTCAAATGCATGTTCGATGGACTCGGAGATCATCATTTCCACTGCTTCGTCGGAGACATCCACGGCGCTTTGGATTTCCACCTTTTTTTCGACGCCGGTCTTGGTGTCGCGGGCCAGGACATGGAGAATGCCGTTCGCATCGATCTCGAATTGCACACCGACACGCGCATGTCCCTTCGGCGCGGGCTCGAAGTCGAGTTCGAACCGGCCCAGCGCCCAGTTGTCACGCGCCATTTCCCGCTCACCCTGAAGTACATGAATGAGCATGGCACGCTGGCCGGGCATTGCGTTCGTGAACATTTCGCCGGCCTTGATGGGGATGGTCGAGTTGCGTGGGATGATCACATTCATCAACCCGCCGAATGTCTCGATGCCGAGCGATAGCGGCGTCACATCCAGCAGCACCATGTTTTGCACGGTGCCTCCCAGGATGCCTGCCTGGATGGTCGCGCCGAGTGCCACGGCTTCATCGGGATTTTGCGAAATATTTGGTTCGCGTTGAAAAACCGTGCGCACAAACTCCTGCACCAGCGGCATCCGCGTCTGGCCACCCACGAGGATCACCTGGTCGAGATCAGTCGCCGAGAGTTTCGCATCGGCAAGGGAACGCAGACAATGGGTACGCGTCCGTTCAATGATTGGCCGGGCGATTCGCTCGAGATCGGCGCGCGTAAGAGTGAACGAGAGGCTTTTTTTGCCGTCAAAAAAAGGAAGGTCGATGGCAGCTTCCGTGTGTGTGGAAAGCCGGTGTTTTGCCACGATGGCAGCCTCCCGGAGACGGGCGTGTGAGGCGGCCTTCTGCGAATCATCCAGCGGGCCGGCCAGGGAAATCATGTGTGCGATCAACGCATTGTCGATGTCATCGCCGCCGAGCCGGGTATTGCCATTGGTCGAGATTACCTGGAAAACCCCTTGGTTGAGTTCCAGGATGGAAATGTCAAAAGTGCCGCCGCCAAAATCGTAAACAGCGATTTTTGATTTCTCTCCCAGCTTGTCGAGGCCGTACGCGAGTGCAGCCGCTGTCGGTTCATTCACGATGCGTTCCACGGTGAAGCCCGCGAGTTCTCCAGCAAGTTTGGTCGCATTGCGCTGTGCATCGTTGAAATATGCGGGCACGGTGATCACGGCTCGGGAAATTTCACGTTCCAGAGTGCGTTCCGCATCGGCCTTCAACTTCTTCAAGATAAGCCCGGATATTTGTTCCGGGGAAAACTCTTCCCTGCGGATTTGAACCTGCGCGGGTGTCCCGGGTTTGCCCTTGAGTTCATAGCTCACATCATCCGATTCCTCACCGATCCTCCTGCCCATGAAACGTTTGATGGAATAGACCGTATTTGCAGGATCCACGGCCCGCATCCGGCTTGCGGCGCTTCCCACGAGAGGCTCGGCGCCCTCGGGAAAATGCACGACCGATGGTGTGAGACGTGCCCCATCCGCATCCGCGATCAGGATCGGGAAGCCCGCATCCATGATGCCGATGAGCGAGTTCGTCGTGCCGAGGTCGATTCCAACAATATCTGACATATCTCCAATTAACATCAGAGCCGTAAAGACACGGAGAAAATTTTCTCCCTATTTTTAATTACCCGTTTTTTGTTCCTGCCTTGGGGCAAGGTTGACTAGGATCGTGCGGATAAAATACAAGCCACCAATGCCTCTGATACACAAAGCACAAAAGACCACGCAGGAGCCGCGCGACGATGAAAAAATAAACCAGCTTGTGAAGGAAATGACGCTGGACGAAAAAATAGACCTCATTTCCGGCGTGGATTTCATGTTTACGAAAGGAGTGCCCCGGCTGGGAGTGAAAAGAGTGCGGATGGCGGATGCGTCGATGGGTCTGCGCGACGGCCGGATTCCCGCCACTGCATTTCCTGCCATGATCGCACTTGCCGCCACATGGGATCGCGAACGTGCGCATGAATACGGGGCGGCGGCCGGCGAGGAATTTCGCGCTGCCGGCGTGGATGTGTTGCTGGGCCCCGGGGTCAATATTTACCGGCTTCCCGAGTGCGGTCGGAATTTTGAATACCTCGGAGAGGATCCTTTTCTGGCCGGGGCGATGGCATCACATTACATCCAGGGCGCCCAATCGCAGGGGGTCGCGGCAACCGTCAAGCATCTCGCCGCTAACAACCAGGATTGGCACCGTTGTGCCAGCAATTCGGTTGTCGATGAACGCACATTGCGGGAAATCTATCTCCCGGCTTTCGAGGAGGCTATCGCGGATGGCGGCGTGCTCTCCATCATGACCAGCTATAATCTCCTGAATGGCGAATACACCTCGGAAAGCAGCAAACTCATCAAGGACATGGTTCTCGGCGAATGGGGATTCGAGGGGGTGGTGATGTCGGATTGGGAAGGCACATGGTCGGCAGACAAAGCTTTTGATTCCGGGCTGCACCTCGAAATGCCCGGAGGAAAAACATGGAAGCCGGAGATCGTGAAGGAACTCCTCAAGGACAGCGCCGCCCGCCATGCCGAATTGGACCGCAAAGTTTCAAGGATACTGAAATGGACATTCGCGATTGAAAAACTCCAGGCCAATGCCGGAAAAGGAAAGGCGAAATGCAGTGAACACGTATTCACGGCCCTGGACATATCCCGTAAAGGCGTCGTTCTCCTTAAAAATGCGAATGCCCTCCTCCCGCTGAAAAATCAAACGGCTCGGGTTAATATCGTTGGGCCATGCGCCTTTCCCACTCCCACCAGTGGCGGCGGGGCTGCATTGGTGGAGGCGGTGGATCCGAAAAGCATCCTCGGCTCGCTTTTGCAAATCGCGCCCGGGTTGCAGCTTGCCCGTGGGGAGACGGGTATGGAGGAGGCGGACGCTGTGATCGTGTGCGTCGGTTTTGGGCCGCAATTGGAGCAGGAGGGGATGGACCGTTCGTTCGAGTTGCCGTGGGAACAGGAAGCACTGGTCCGGCGCTGCGTGGCGGCCAATCCGCGAACGATCGTAATCGTCCTTGCAGGCGGTGCTGTTGGCATGAATGGCTGGATCGACAAGGCCTCAGCGGTGATTTACGGGTGGTATCCGGGTGAAATCGGCGCCCTGGCAATAGCGGAAATTTTAATGGGAGTGACAAATCCTTCCGGCAGGCTTCCCATCAGCATTGAGCGGCGTCATGAGGATGGGCCGGCCCACGGGAACTATCTTCCCGATGGCGGAGTGCCCTATCAATCTCCGGATTACACCAGCAGGGCCAGGGAAACTTTTGATGTCCGGTACGAGGAAGGAATTTTTTGCGGATACCGCCACTATGACCGTGCGGGAGTCGAGGCGCTATTCCCGTTTGGGCATGGATTGTCATATACGACATTCGAATATTCCGCGCTCTCCATCAGCAGGACGGATGATAACGGCATTGAGGCGGTATTTAATGTTAAAAATACCGGCGACCGCCCGGGTGAAGAGGTGGCGCAGCTTTACATCGGCGCTATTGGCTCCCCGGTGCCCCGTCCGCGTTGGGAGTTAAAGGGTTTTGAGAGGCTTGCCGTTGATGCTGGCAAAACTGTTTCCGTCCGCATTTCGGTGAAGCAAAATGCATTTTGCCATTACGATGAAAATTCCGGCTGGAAATCAGAGCCGGGTGTTTTTGTCATCGGGATTGGCTCGTCGGCCGGAAACATACATCTCACACAGGAGATTGCGTTGTAACGAGAAAGGCGGCATTACCAACTGTTACCAACCGTTACCACCCATCGCCGGTGGCCATGCCGCCAGACATTTTGAGGATATCCTCGCGCACCTGGTCGATCCACTTTCCGACATAGGAAACGCTCTGGTAGATGTCCAGGAGAGCTCCCTCGGAACTTGCCTTGTCTTCCTCCCACACCGCATCCATGAATTTGATTTGAGTCAGGATTCCCTCATGCTTCTGGTTCAGCACAGCAAGCAGCTTTTCCAGCACGGCGAGAAGTTCGATTTTTTCTGAAGCCATCAATGCGGTTTCGAGCGGCGTTTTTGATGCCGATTGCTTTTCAAGAAACGCTCCCACGCTGTGCCGCTCCCGAGCCATGGTCTCGAACAGGCGGCTGATATCCGCCGGGATTTGCAGATTGCTCGTGAGCGTGCCAGGAAATTCAAGTTCCAGGAGATGCCGGAGCCGCGTCTTGGGATCGTGAAGCATCCGGTAGGCCGCATTCAATTCGGTGAAATCGACGCTGTTATCTTTCGCAACATCGGGATGATGCTCCGCGCTTAATTTGTGGAGCTTGTCTTTGAGTATTTCGGCGTCGAGCCAGGGTCGGCGGGTTTCCTGGAACAACGCAAAGTAATCGGTCATGCCGAAAAACTCTCTCCGCAGGAGCAATGGGCCACCGCGTTCGGGTTCGTGACCTTGAAGCCGCCTTTTTGAAGATCGTCGCTGTAATCCAGCAGCGATCCGCTTACAAACAACGCACTTTTCGGGTCCACCACCACGCGCACGCTTTGCGATTCCACCATGATATCGCGATTCGCCGGGCCATCCACGAGATCCATCTTGTATTGCAATCCTGAGCAACCTCCGCCAATCACAGCCACACGCAGTGCGCCTTGGGGACGGCCCTGCCTGGTCAAAAGAGAGGTCAGCTTCTTGGAAGCATTCTCTGTCACTTTGACAAGCTTCTCGTTGCCGATCTTGTATTTGATTTCACTGGTTGGTGGAATTGTCATCTTAGGGAATGATATTGAATTACCGTTGCGCAATCAAGCGACGAGAATATCTGGTGAAGCCCCTGCGGCTATGGAACGCCCGGCAATCTCGTCCAGTTCACCCAGCGTGGAAATGTGTTGGAAGGAATTACGGAGGGCTTTTGCTTCCGGCATTCCGCGCGAATACGCCATGAGTCGCGCACGCATGGAGGCCATCGTGGTCATTTCATCCCCGCGGGCGGCGCGTTCCACTGCAAGACGACAGTGCCGCCGGATGAAATCCCACTGTACTTCGAGTGGTGGCGTTGGTAGAAGTTCGCCTGTGGCGAGGTAATGTTTGATCTCGCGAAAAATCCACGGGCAGGACATTGCGCCGCGCCCGATCATGATTCCGGCGACGCGTGTAGTTTCGCGGCGGCGCTTTACATCCATGGCGCTGGTGATGTCGCCATTTCCGATCACGGGAATCGACACAGCCTCCGCGACCTGGCCGATCACATCCCAATCGGCCTCGCCGCCGTAACCCTGTTCTTTTGTGCGCCCATGTACTGCCACGGCGCGGATGCCGGAGTCTTCCAGGATGCGGGCCGTAGTGACCGCGTTGACGGTGCTGGCATCCCAGCCGATGCGGATCTTTGCGGTGACTGGAAACGGGGCCACTGCATCGACAACGCCACGCGCAACGCGTTCAAGTAGCGGACAATCGCGCAGCAACGACGAGCCGCCATTCTTCGTGACCACCTTGTTCACAGGGCAGCCGAAATTCAGATCGATAAAATCGGGCTGCACCCAATCAATGACCATGCGGGCAGCCTCGCCCATGTGGGCGGGCTCCGAGCCGAAAAGCTGTACCCCGAGCGGACGCTCCATCGGATCGAAATCGAGGTAATGCATCGTGCGCTCATTGCGGCGGAAGATTCCCTCGGCGCTGACAAATTCTGTCACCACAACGTCCGCCCCCTGCTCTTTGCAGAGCCGGCGGAATACCTTGTCCGTAACCCCCGCCATCGGGGCGAGGTAGAGCGGAAAACTGTTATGAAACCATGGAAGCATCAGCGTGGAATCTACCACGGAAGCCCCCGGTAGCACGGATTTTTTAATCTGCCGGGCAGGAACGGCCCTCTGGCTATTTCAAAAGCCCGGCTACTTCGTTTTGCACTGCCGCGAGCTCATCGAGCTTCAATTGAGGCTCGGGAATCACAAAAACCTCGCCGGTTTTTACATGCTCATAAATGAGGATACGTCCGTCACCGTCGTCCTTGGCCTCGATCTGTTTGAGGATGCGTTTGCGCTCCAGCATGAGGCTGAGGATATAGCGCGCGTTTGCATGCTGGGCATGCCCATCCTCCATGTAGCGGCGCAGCAAATCCTCGGCGGTCTCTTTTTCCAGGGCTTCCGGGGCGGCTGGAGGTGGCGGTTCAAATTTGGAACGCCAGAACGAAAAAGGCTGCATGTTGTCATTGCGCTGCTGCCATGCTTCCTCGCTCAGGTCCATGCGGCGGAAGCCCGCTTTGTCATGGAAAAGAAGCGTGTAGAAATATTCGCCATCCTGGAACAGATGCTCCGTCACAGCGCACTTTTCGGCGCGGCCTTTGATTTCCCATTCATTTGCCATAGATCAAGCGGGTTTAAAGATTTTCAGGAAGTTTTTCATGTTCCATTTAAATAAATCGCGGTTGGTGGAACGCAAGTACAGCAAAAACAGGCCGACACAGGCGAAAATCACGTTGGTGCCCCATGCGGCTGCGAGTGCGGGGATGCTCCCGTGTTTGCCGAACGCGAGGAAGAGCTTGTCCAGAAACATCATTCCGAAAAATATAAAAATAGAACTCGCGACACCCGCCAGCACACCCCGCCGGGAAAAGACGATGCCGAGCGGCGCTGCGATGAGAATGACCACGAGGCATCCCGCCGGGTAAGCCAGGCGGTAATGGTAATAGGTGCGGTACGGGGCAAGCTGGACATCGGGGAAATCGGCATTGATCCGCACGTAATCCGCAAGCTCCGGCACGGAGAGATTCTGCGCGTCAAGATTCGAGCTGAGAATGCGCCACGGCGTTTCCGACCAGTTCTTGATCTTGAGTTCCGGCCAGTTTTGCTCGCTGCTTACATTGCCGTCCGGGTCGAAGTCCACAGTCTTTCCATCGGTGAAAGTCCAGGTTTTGCTTTTTGGATCGAATGCAGCTTTGTGGGCGTAATAGGTGCGCTGGATGTTCCCCTGGCTGTCCTGCTGGGTGATATGCACAGCCTGAAACTCGATCAAATCGAGCTGGCCGGATTGCATGTGTTGCGGCAGCGAATTGATCAGCATCTGCACAAACCATGTGCGGGTGTCGGCCCGGTTGCGAAAAAGCTGGCTGGTGAGCACGGAGCTTTTTTCTTTCCCGTGCGAAATTTGTTCCATGATGGCTTTCTTCGTCGAATCAGCATGGGCGGCGAGGGAATAGTTCATGACAAGGCTCACAGCCGCCGCTGCCAGCCCCACAAACAGCAGGGGCACGACCAGCCGCACAAGACTCTGGCCCGCCGTGAGCATGGAGATGATCTCGTTTGACCGGGACATCCGGCTGAGTGAGTAGAGCAACGCCAGCAGGAGCGCTATAGGCATTACCAGCACGACAATCTGGGGGAGCTGGGTCGCATAAAAATAGGCGACGTACCGCATGGATGATTTACTGTCCAGGAACTCACCCATGTTGCTGGTGAAATCAATCAGAAGCCAGATTGCAATGAATCCCAAAAAGCAATAAAGGAACGGAAGCAGGAAATTTTTAAGGATGTAGCGATCCAGAATACGCATTACGCAAACTATTTAAGTTCAGAGTTCAAAGTTCAAGGTTCAAAGTTAAGTGGCCGAACCCCAAGCTTTGTGCCATGTCATCATCTACATTGAAACAAAAACATAAATCATGATCGCATTGCGCGAAAATATCGGCAGCGATTTCGTGGACAGGGTGGAGCATATCTTTTCCCCGGATGGTCTGCTCGCCAAGGCAAAGAATTTTGAGTACCGCCCCGAGCAACAGCAGATGGCCGTGGCCGTGGCGCGCGCCCTGGAGGAGGAGCGCCATCTCGTGGTGGAGGCGGGGACAGGAGTGGGAAAATCGCTCGCATATCTCGTGCCGGCGATCCTGTTTGCCGTCGAGAGAAAGAAAAAAGCGGTCATTTCCACCTATACTATAAACCTGCAGGAGCAGCTCGTTTACAAGGACATCCCGATTTTGCAAAAAGTGCTATCGGTGGAGTTTGAAGCCGTTTTATGGAAGGGCCGCCAGAATTACCTCTGCCCAAAACGGCTGGAGCGTGCCATGAACAATGCCACGGAACTCTTCACCGGGCCGGAACAGGAGGAACTCAAGCGCATCTGGGAATGGAGCAACACCACCCGGGAGGGGACTCTGAGCGATTTTTCCGTCGAGCCCGATCCGGCGGTCTGGACCCAGGTATGCAGCGAGCAGCACATTTGCACGGCGCGCACATGCGGTGCCGACAACCGCTGCTTTTACCAGCAGGCGCGCAAGCGGCTGGTGAACGCGGATGTGGTGGTGATGAATCACACACTTTTCTTCATGAACCTCGGCCCGCTGGAAGAAATCGACGATGAGAAGTCCGGCTACATTTTCTCCAATGACTTCGTGATTTTCGACGAAGCGCACACGCTGGAGGGCGTGGCGTCCAAGCATGTCGGCATCGGTGTCTCCCAATACGGACTGCGTTATGTCGTGCAGAGGCTTTATAATGCGCGGACCAAAAAAGGGATGTTCACTGTCCTTCGTAATCCCGAGGGCGTGCGCGAGGCGGCGGAACTCGCCGACGACCTCGACAAATTTTTTACGCAAATCGAAGAGCGCTCAAACTTTAAAAAAGGCCGGGAATACCGCGTTCGGCAGCCGGACATGGTCGCGGATACCATCACGGCCAAACTGGCAAAGCTCCAGGCGCTCATCGTCACGGCCCTCAAAGGCACCGATGATGAAATCCTGAAAGCGGAATTGCAGGATCTCGGCCGGCGCATTCGCGAGGCCCGTCTGGGCATTGCCGAATTCCTGGGCCAGAGCGCCGAGGAACATGTTTACTGGGTGGAAAAAACAGGTAAGACCCAGCAGTTCATTTCATTGAATGCCTCCCCGGTGGATATCGCCCCGCACCTGCGCGCCCTTTTGTTCCGTGAGGATGGCTGCTGCATCGCCACGAGCGCCACGCTTTCGGTCGGTGGCGAAACGCTCTCCTATTTCCGCAACCGCGTGGGTGCCGAGGAAGTGCCGGCGCTGCAAATCGGCAGCCCGTTTGACTACGCAAAGCAAATGAAGCTGTACGTCACAAAAAAAATGCCGGACCCGCGTGACCCGGGATACGAAGCCGCCCTGGCTCAATGGATCGAGCATTTCGTCGTGATGAGCAAAGGCCGCGCATTCGTGCTATTTACCAGTTATAAGACAATGCAGTCACTCGCCGACCAGCTTGAGAAGAAATTCATCAAGGATGGCTGGAACCTCCTCGTCCAAGGCAAAGGCATGCCCCGCCACCGGCTTGTCGAGGAATTCAAGAAAGGCGATCGTTGCGTGCTGTTCGGCACAGACAGTTTCTGGAGCGGAGTCGATGTCCCGGGCGAGGCATTGAGTAACGTCATCATCACCCGGTTGCCCTTTGCGGTCCCGGATCACCCGCTGGTCGAGGCCCGGCTGGAAATGATCCAAGCCCACGGCGGCGACCCCTTTGCAGAATATTCCCTGCCTGAAGCCATCCTGAAACTCCGGCAGGGAGTCGGCCGGCTGATCCGCACAAAACAGGACAGCGGCATCGTGGTCATTTTGGATAACAGGATCATGACAAAAAATTACGGCACGGCATTTATGAAAGCCCTTCCACAGTGTCCTGTCGAAGTTGTGTAATGGCAATAACGACTGCCGCGTAGCGTTTACGAAGTAAAACACAAGAAACGCCTCAAAGGCAAAGTGCGAAATCACCAGAGTGGTGGTTCTTTTTAGCCAAGTCTCACGCTAAGTGGCTGTTTTTGCCGCAAACGTTGTTTATATTACTCTGGGAGTCCTGACGCGCCGTAAAAAATAATTTCACGGCTAGTTTCTGAAGCGCAGGCACTTGCGATGCATGGACAGGTCTTGAAATATTCCTAAAAAAACTATGTTGACCGCTGGCAGAGCAATTGCTAAGGGTGAGCGTTGCCGAATCATCGGCGATACTAAACTAAACTAAATCGAAGATAACCAACCAAAATAAATATGGTCAAAAATCAGAAACAAATCGCAGCTCTCTTTGCGAGTTTGGCACTTTGTGGTTTCGCCGCAGTCCCCATGACTGCCCAGGCGGGAACCGACGAAACTGCCTCCGGCAAAGAGTCCAAGGCAGTTGTTGAAGAAGCCAAGAAATCCTACATCTCAGGAGATCTCGGCGTTCAGTTCGTGAGCACCTACTACTCACGCGGCATCCTCCAGGGACCTCAGGGAAAAGCGGGCTTTGACGCCCAGCCTTACCTGGATCTCTACTTCCAGCTTTATGCTGGCACGGGATTCGTGGACAAAGTGACGTTGAACCTCGGCCTCTGGTCGAATCTCGCGTCCGACACCAAGCCATCCCTCGGTGGTCCGGTGACACGCGGTCTCTCCAACTGGACTGAGTTCGACTGGATGCCAGGCGTCTCGTTCGTATTCGCAAAGAACTTCACCTTGACGGTGAGCTATTTCGAATTCGACTACCCTTCACAGGGCGCATCACCACAGCGTAGCATCAACACGAGCATCTCGTATGATGATACTGATCTGCTCGGTATGTGGGCACTGCACCCTCACTTCACCTACTTGCAAGAGCTCACGGGCAATGCAAACGGTGGACATGTGGGCCTCGGCTTCGGTGGAACCAGCGACAAAGGTCAGTACTATGAAGTCGGCATCGCTCCAGCCTTCACATTCATGAAGGACAGCAAGTATGCTCCTACGCTCACAATTCCTGTGACCGCAGGCTTCGGATCGAGTGGATTCTACGGAACTGGCTTCGGCTACGCTTCCGCAGGCCTCACGGTCAGCGTGCCTCTCGCATTCATCCCCTCCGGTTTCGGAGCATGGACAGCGAACTTCGGTGGTACCTACTACTACCTCGGCACAAACACTGCCCGTGCAAACGGCCAGTTCAGCAACAGCGGTGTCAATCATGACGCTGGTGTTGGTTTCGCAGGTGTTGGTTTGACGTTCTAATCTAACCCTCTCGGTTTCTTCCCCGGGTATGCAAATACCCGGGGAAGGCTGGGAGATCAATTCGTGCTAAGCCTTCTAATCTCCCCGATTAGCATTATGTTTACAAAATTATTAAAAACACATAATGAAAAAGCTATTCCGAGCAATCGGTCTGTCGGTATTGTCAGCATCAGTTCTCCTCACCTCTGCTAAGGCAGCGGATAAAGAGGAAACAGTAAAAGTCGGTATTCTTCATTCACTCACGGGCACCATGGCGATCAGCGAGACTTCGCTGCGCGACATCCTGCTCTTCACCTTCGACGAAATTAACAAAAAAGGTGGCGTACTCGGTAAAAAAATCGAGCCTGTCATCGTTGATGGCGCTTCAAACTGGCCTCTCTTCGCGGAGAAAGCCAAGCAACTTCTCGAGGAAGACAAAGTCGCTGTCACCTTCGGATGTTGGACATCTGTAAGTCGTAAATCGGTCCTCCCGGTTTTCGAAAAAGACAACGGCCTCCTCTTCTACCCCGTGCAATACGAGGGCGAGGAATTGTCCAAAAACATTTTCTATACTGCCGAGGCAGTCAATCAGCAGGCCATCCCTGCGGTTGATTACATGCTCGCCCAAGGTAAGAAAAAATTCTACCTCATCGGTACGGATTACGTTTACCCTCAAACCACCAACCTCATTCTCTTCAAGTACCTGCTTCTGCACGGTGTCCCTGTTGAGAACATCGGCGGTGGCCTGCGCAAGGATGACTCCGGTAAAGTTATCTCTGCCGGTAAATACACGCCGTTCAGCTACACCGATTACCAGCAGATCGTGGCTGATATCAAAGGCTTCGCCGCCAGCGGTGATGCCTGCGTGATCAACACTATCAATGGTGACTCCAACGTGCCGTTCTTCAAGGAAATCGCCTCTGCGGGTCTCACTCCGGCAAATTGTCCGGTGGTTTCCTTCAGCTTGGCCGAAGACGAATTCCGCTCGCTCCCTGCGAAGGATCTCGTCGGCGAACTCGGTTGCTGGACCTACTTCATGTCCATCAAGTCTCCTGAAAACAAAGCGTTCTTGTCGAAGTGGGCTGAGTGGATCAAGACAGAGTCCTACCCAGGCGTAGTGAAGGAAAACCGCGTGGTGGATAGCCCGATGGTACTCTCCTACAACGGCGTTTATCTCTGGAAAAAAGCTGTCGAAAAGGCGAAATCATTCGACGTGGACAAAGTGCGTGAAGCTCTGGAATCCGGCGATATCACTTTTGACGGCCCTGGTGGCAAAACCACCATGCAGAAGAACCACCACACCATCAAGAATGTGTATATCGGTACCACGAAGGCCGATGGCCAGTTCAAGATCGTAAAGACATTCCTCGATGTTAAGGGTGAACCCTTCCTGCTGAAAGGCCTCGACGAAGAACTCGCGAAAAAAGGAACTACCTGGATCCAGAACCTCGATGGTTCTGAAAAAGTAGCCGCCCTCAGCTTCAACTAAGTTTTGCGCTCCGCAAAAACTTTAGCTTAACCCAAGGGGGCGGAGCCTATCCTCCGCTCCCTTGTCATTTAGTTCGCAAAATGCACAAGTTTACACTCATTGCTGTACTGGTTTCATGCTGCCTGGCTGGCTCGCTCGTAAAGGCCGCGGAGCCCGCCGCCCCGGATGGCGACACCACCTCCCGCCAGAAACTCGTCCAGGCACTCCTCAGCACCGGCGACGATCAGCAAAAACTTCTGAACGATCTCGCCCTCAATCCATCGAAAATCGTCCACGACACCCTGCTCTCATGGACCCGCGATGAAATCTACATTTACGAGACGCCCAATGCAGGCCCGAAAGTTCCCGTGCTTCTTGAGGAACAGCAGAATGCCGACGGCAAAGTCCGCGCCTTCCGCGTGGATACCGGCAAAGTCCTTGTGGACGACAAAAACAAGGAACTTCTTTTCGATACCAACGACTTGAACTCAGTCGATACCGACATGCGCCTGCGTGGCGTAATCCAGCAGGCTCTCGACATGCTCGCCCTAGCCGATCCCAATGTTGAACTCCGCCTCGAGGCCGTGCAAAAACTCGGCAAATCCCAAAAACCCCAATACATCCCCATCTTGGAGGCCCGCCTCGAAAAGGAAACCCGTTCCAGTGTCAAGAAAGCCCTCCACATCGGCGTCGCTACCCTGAATCTCTATAACGCCGATCCCAAGGTGAAAATCGACGCGATCAACCAACTCGCCAAGTTGGACGCGATCGGTGATCTGGACGATTTGCAAAAGATCGCCGATGCGCCCGGCACATCGCCAGACGTCGCAAAAGCCGCGCAAGCCGCGGTGAAATCCATCAAGGGCTACATAGCCGCCGTGAACTTCTTCGGCACCATATTCCGCGGCATGAGTAGTGGTTCCATTCTACTTATCGTCGCGCTCGGCCTGGCCATCACATTCGGCCTCATGGGCATTATTAACATGGCTCACGGCGAGATGATCGCCATTGGCGCTTATACAGTTTACGTCGTTGAGAATATTTTTGGCGTCGGTTTCACCTTTCGCGTGAATCTGCCGTTTTCCATCGCCGGCCACGTCCTTGGTTTTGGCGCGACGATTCCCGGCATTCACGCCACGGGCTGGCTTTACGAATGCTATTTCCTTCTCGCGATCCCGCTCAGTTTCATCATTTCGGCCATCGCCGGCATTATCCTCGAGCGCGC
This sequence comes from Chthoniobacteraceae bacterium, assembly GCA_049692655.1. GTDB lineage: Bacteria > Verrucomicrobiota > Verrucomicrobiia > Chthoniobacterales > Chthoniobacteraceae > DASZPK01. The sequence continues at coordinate 18,493 of JBAVPB010000294.1, forward strand.
TGTCATTCAATTTCTCTACCGCCGCCCTTTGGAATCACTCCTCGCCACTTATGGCGTCTCACTCTTCATGCAACAGTGCTTCCGCCTCGTTTTCGGTGCGAATAACGTGCAGGTAAATTCCCCCGCATGGCTCAGCGGTAACTTCACTGCATTCGACATCATCTTCGGTTACAACCGCCTTTTCGTCATAGCCTTCGCCATATTGATCGTCATCGGCACATGGGCGCTCCTCACGAAAACGTCGCTCGGTCTCCTCATCCGCGCCGTCATGCAAAATCGCGACATGGCCTCCTGCATGGGCGTTCCCACGCAGCGTGTTTATATGCTCACCTTCGGCTTCGGCTCCGGTCTGGCAGGCCTCGCCGGCGCGTTTCTTTCGCAGATCGGCAATGTCGGCCCCAGCATGGGCCAGACATGGATCGTCGATTCGTTCATGACAGTCGTTGTCGGCGGCGTCGGCAATATAGTCGGCACCATCTACGCTTCCATCGGCATCGGCACGGCCGACCAGGTGCTGCAGCAAATATTTGAATCCCCCGTCGTCGGAAAAATCACCGTCCTCATCGTCATCATCCTGTTCCTCCAGTGGAAACCCGGTGGCCTTTTCCCCACCCGCAGCCGGAGTCTCGAGGGTTAATTTTATGCGACGTATTTTTACCAGTTTTGAAGCATGGGGCGTTTTGATCGCAGCGATCATCGCCATTATCGTATTGCCGTGCCTGAACGTCTTTACCCCGGTGGATAGCATCCTGCACGTCAGCGATTTCTCCATTAATCTCTACGGCAAATACCTCTGCTACGCAGTCCTCGCCATCAGCGTCGATATCCTCTGGGGTTACACCGGCCTGCTCAGCCTTGGTCAGTGCCTCTTCTTCTCACTTGGCGGATACATGATGGGCATGTACCTCATGCGCATGATCGGTTCCCTGGGCCAGTATCAAAAGCCCATCCCCGACTTCCTGGTGTTCCTTGGTTGGAACAGCCTGCCCTCATTCTGGAAACCCTTCAGCAGCTTCCCC
>JBAVPB010000295.1:0-12172 GCA_049692655.1 Chthoniobacteraceae bacterium
CTCAAATAGGCGCGACATTCGTCTTCTCCGGGAAAGCGCCGCTCCAGTTCCAAAAGAGTTCGCGGATAATCTTCCATCTCTTACCACTACACCTTGGGGTCGGTGGAGAGAAGTGCATAGCCAGTACCGGAGTTTGGTAACGAGGAGGGTACGGCCCACCGGGCCGTGGCTACAACGACCAGTGTGATCGTCAATATCCTCTTGAAAAGGCGTCGTCGCGGGCTTTGGCGAGGCGTTCGGATTTTGCGCGTTCGTTGAGGACGAAGGTATTGTTGTCGCCGAGCTTGGACCATGGGCCTTCGGGGACTTCGCTGAAATCGACGAAGCGCCAGTCGGTGACGTCGGTGGAGTTCATGCCGAGGTAGTCGCGGACGGCGGGCGAGACGTCGAGGCCGGCGCCATGGTTGAGATTGGGTTTCGGGCGGTCGTTTCCGAAGACGTATTCCCAGTGGTCGGTGCGGAAGGGGCCGCAATCCTCCCACTGCGCGTAAACGATCCGGCCCTGGAAGCGGATGGCGATCCAGCGGCCTTTGCAGACGGACTTGTCGGGGGCGCGATAGGAGTCCTTAAACCACGGGATGACCTGCGAGGCCTCGGCTTTGTGGGTGCCTTTTTCCATGTCGTTGTAGGGGAGGGCGACGTAGAACGGGTTCTGGCGCGGGGTGAATGCGACGGGGACGTAATTGCTGCGGGCTTCCGTGGAGGGGTTGTCGTAGCCGCCGTAGTTTTGGGACCATTGCGGATCCCAGGAGCTGGCGACATTTGGGACGGGGTTGTTTTTAGCGGGTTGCTCGCCGATCCAGAATGTGGTGGTGACGATTTTCTGACGCCATGGGTAGCGGGCGCTTTCCTGGCCGGGATGTGAGACGGTGAGAGAAGGACGGTCGGAGGAGGGAGGGACGGACCTCGGGAATGAGACGGTAGGGAACGGGCTGAAAATCGTCGGATGTCCGGCCGATGCCATGGCGGCTACGTCGATGTGCCGGGGTGGATCGTCCTCCCTGTCCCGTGGCGGAGGGTCTTGCTTTGCATCAGCATGGTCATTGCGGTGGGATTTGGAGAGCTCGCCGTTGCCGGATTTTTTGGTTTTCTTGGTGATGTCGGTATCGGCATGGCCATGGGAAATCATGGCCATGAGCGAGGAGAACATGATCGCGATCACATGGAGGATTCGTTTAAAATTCGTCATAGGGGTGGCCTCATCTCTATATCGTGTCTCCCTGCCCTCGCGGCCCTCAAGTATAGGAAAGCTAAACCCGATGTGCGGGTTGTCTAATGGAGATTTTTTTGTGGGAGAGTCATGATCTCTTTCGTCCCTGCGGGACTTTCCGTTTTGTGACGGGAAGCAGGCGATAAATCGCCTGCCTACTTTCGGGTCGCCCCGATGGGACTTGAAACAAGGGGAAATCTACTCACTGACGCGGGCCTTGCCGTCTTTCAGGACGAGCAGGTAGGTTTTGCCAGCGGGGGTGGCTTCCAGTGTGATTTTGCTGTCGGGCCAGGGTTCGATGGTCACTTTGGCGCTGCCGATCCCCTGCTTGAAGATGCGCACGATGGCGCGATCCTTCAGAAGCAGGCCGGACCAGATGATGCCCTCATCCTGCATTTTTGGGACATCGAGGGAAAGCGGGGTGCCGAGGTCGAGGAAATCGCGGTACTGGAGCATTTCGTCGTAGATGGCTGTGGCGTCCTGCACTTCATTCACGGCGAGGGTTTCGTAGCCGGGGCGGACGGGGTTGAAGATCTGCATGCCGTTGATTCCGCGCAGCCAGAGATGACGGAGGACTTCGCGGTAGCGCTCGCGGGTCATGATGGGGATTTTCGGGCTATCGTCATCCGGGCACCAGCGGCAGACCCACGGGATGGAGGCTCGGCCGGGAGCCCAGACGAGGCGGTTTGCGGTATCGTCGGAGACTTCGCTGAGGAGCATGTGGGTGTAGAATTGGTCCACATGCTCGCGGTCGAATTTCCAGGCGGCTTTCCAGAGGTGCATGAAAACGGTGTTGCCGTAGGCCACGGGATTGCTCGCGGTGAAGAGTGGCGGAACGACGGGGCAGATGGGGTGATCGAGCCAATTACGCACGGGGCGTGCGGGTGTGGAGACGGTGGCGTGCCAGTTTGTGGTGGAGCAGGCGGGGAATATCTCCGCGACAGGGGCGGCGAGGTAGGTGCCGGTGAGCTCCATGTAGCGGCGCCAGCAGTAGTCGTTGAAGGCTTGTTCGGTGGCGAGGGTGCCGGGTGGCAGAATGGCGCGGCAGCGGCGGCAGTGGAGAGCCTGCTCGTAGCGATCCGCACCGCCGACGGGGTCGCCTTCCCAATCCATCCATACAGCATCGACGGCGACGCCTGCGTCCTTGAATTTTTGGAGGGTGACGCGGATTTTATCGGCGCTGATCTGCCAGCCTTTTGTGAGAAGAGGACAGGCGTGGGTGGGACCTTTTGGGGTGTAACCGGGGTCGAAGTCGTGCTGCCATTCCTTCGGGTCGCCCGCGAGCGATGAAGGCCATTGGCCCCCCTCGCCTTCCATCATGATGACGGGAGAACCGGCGGCCTGCAGGGCCTTCGCGATGGGGATCATCTTTTCATCGAGATGAATATGCTGGGTGAGGCCGCGGGCGAGGAGTGACTGGTAAACTTCCGGCGACTGTGGCTCGAAGGGGCCTGCCTGCCAGAGGATCATGGGCAGGCGGTCGCCGCGCTCGTGCTTGAGAACGGGGACATGGTTCTTGATTTCGTCCAGCCAGATGAAAGCGGGGGCTGGCTTTTCCTTGTGTGCGTAGAGGGGAGGTTCCGCGCGAGCGATTACCGGGCAGCACGCCAGCAGGATTGCGCAGAGAACAGGGCTGGTCTTCATCGTGTCACGCGCTTTCAGGCGGCGATGCTTTTTGAGGGCGATCCCTTTTTGGATTTCGCGCGGATTGATTCGAGTTCGGAGAGGTGTTTTTCCGCCCAGCGGCAGATTGCGTCGAGGGGTTCCGTGAGGGTTTTTCCGAGGGGTGTGAGGGAATACTCCACCATGGGCGGGACGACGGGATAGATTTTCCGGGCGACAAGGCCATCGTCCTCCAGGCTGCGGAGGGTTTGCGTGAGCATTTTCTGCGAGATGCCGGTGATGGCTCGGCGCAATTCCCCGGAGCGTTTCGTCCCATTGGAGAGCACGTGGATGACGAGGGCCGTCCATTTGTCGGCGATGCGGTCGAGCACTTTCCGCGAGCCGCAGCGGGCGTCCATGACGCAGGGTTTGGAGATTATTTTCGTCATGAGCCAGAGGGATAGGCACCAAATAGTGCGTATAGAACTATTTGGTGGGTAATTGACATAATGAACAGTTACCCCGAAAGTGTGTCAAAAGAAAGTAAAAACATGAGAATACCAAGAGCATATCAAGGAAACAGGGGTATGGGTAAGGGTGTAAACATCGAACCTGTACTGCACAACCGGGTGGAAGAATTTCAAGCAGCGCAAACCGCGCCGGAGGGGGCCTTGACGGATCTGCCGTTGCTGGACTCGTACTCCCAGGCGGTGATGGCTGCAGTGGAAAAAGTGGGGCCTGCGGTGGTGAACATCGAAGTGCGCCATCAGGTCGCGGATGGCCGTCCCGGCGGGGAAGCGGGTGGAAGCGGGTCGGGATTCATCATCGCGCCTGACGGATTTATTTTGACGAACAGCCATGTAGTCCACGGGGCGAGCAAGATCTCGGTGACGCTGGCGGATGGCAACGAATATCCGGCAGCATTGATCGGCGACGATCCGGACACAGACCTGGCCGTGATCCGCATCGATGCGCCGAACCTGGTGCACACGACGCTGGGGAATTCACGCGACGTGCGCGTAGGACAGCTCGCGATCGCGATCGGCAATCCGTTCGGCTTCCAGGCTACTGTCACGGCAGGTGTCGTGAGTGCGCTGGGGAGATCGCTGCGGGCGCAATCGGGGCGGCTGATCGATGATGTGATCCAGACGGATGCGGCGCTGAATCCCGGCAATTCGGGTGGTCCGCTCGTGAACTCGCGTGGAGAGGTGATCGGCGTGAACACCGCTATGATCCGGCCAGCGCAGGGGATTTGTTTTGCGACTGCGATCGACACCGCCAAATTTGTGGCGGGCTGGTTGATCAAGGAAGGCAAATTCCGGCGCGCGTATATCGGCTTTGCCGGACAGGATGTACCGCTGCACAGGAGAGTGGTGCGGTTTTACAAACTGCCCGTGGAGTCTGGTGTGCTGGTGGTTTCCATCGAGCCGAAGAGTCCCGCGGAAGCTGCGGGCGTGGCGGTTGGCGACGTGATCGTCGGGTTTAACGGACAGCCGGTGTCGAGCATCGCCGAGTTGCACAAGCTGTTGCTTGGCAAGGAAATCGGCGTAGTCTCGAAACTGCGGGTGATCCGTCACACGGAGGACCTGACGCTGGAGATCACGCCTGCGGAGTCGCAGACGGCATCGAGGGAACTGGCAGTGCGGTAAGGAGGGCGGATTTTAACCGCAAAGGTCGCAAAGAGCGCAAAGGAAGGAATAGAAATTAGAAAGAACCATTTAATTATGAATATTACAGAAGCAATCCATGTAGGCGATGACAGCTTTGACATTGCTGTCTCAAAATCGCCGGTGCCGGTGCTCGTCGATTTTTGGGGACCGCAGTGCGGGCCTTGCAAAATGATGGACCCGGTGCTGGATGAGATCGCGAAAGAACGCGGTGGCTCGTTGCGCGTGGCGAAGGTCAACGTGGCGGATAATCCGCAACTCGTGACGCGTTTCGGCATCCGCTCGACGCCTACGCTGCTGGTATTCAACGGCGGTGAGGTGAAGCAGAAGATGGTGGGCGCGACGGGAAAGAAGGCGCTGCTGAGCGCGGTGGATGCGGCATAATCGCTGCGACAATCAATGCGTTTCTGGTGTGCCGCGCGCGGCACACCAGAAACGCACAAATTGCACCAAACCCTGCGAATGATCGAGCCTGTAGATGACTCGATATGAGCAGACAATATCACGAAGGTCGCTGCGTGCCGAGGGCGCAACGACTACCTGATAACCCATGAGGGTAGATCGCGTTCGACTTGTTCGATCGGAATCCCCTCTCCGTGATCAAGTTCGCCGAGTCCCTGTCGTACTGCTGCCACAAATTCTATCTCTCGTGCGATTTCATGCAGCGAGGCTTGCTCGGGCAATCGCCCCAATAAATCGATGACGATTTCCTTGTTGCTCATGGTTGCAATGTGCGCTCTAAATCAGGTTTCTTCAAGCGCGCAACGCGCGCCAAAAAACTCACCACGCAAATCCTACCCGAGCCATGACAAACCCGATCGAACGCTTTCCTGAAAATCCCATCCTGTCACCCGGCGATGTACGCCCCACCCGTGAAGACATGATGGTGGAGTGCCTGCTGAATCCGGGGGCGTTTTGCTACAAGGGTCGCATCGGTTTGCTGATGCGCGTCGCGGAACGGCCGCGGCAGGAGGAGGGCTGGGTGAGCACGCCGTTGCTTGATCCGGAAAGCGAGGGAGGGATTCGCATTCTCAAGATTCGCAAGGATGATCCGGATTTAAAATTCACCGACCCGCGCGTGTTTGAATACAAGGGGCGCAGATATCTCACGACGCTGTCGCACTTGCGGCTGGCCTGGAGCGATGACGGGGTAAAATTCACGGCGGATGAGAAGCCTACGCTGGCGGGGCACGGGAGCCATGAATCGTTCGGCGTGGAGGACTGCCGCGTGGAACTTGTTGAGGATACCTACCGGCTCACTTTCACAGCGGTATCGGAATTTGGCGCGTGCGTAGGTCTGATCTCGACCAAGGACTGGCAGACTTTCGAACGGCACGGGATTATTTTTTCGCCGCACAACAAGGATTGCGCGCTGTTCCCGGAGAAGATCGACGGGAGTTATTGGGCGCTGCACCGGCCGAGCGGTGTGGATGTGGGGGGCAATTATATCTGGACGGGGCGGTCTCCCGATCTGTTGCACTGGGGCGATCATCGTTGCATCGCCACGACGCGGGCTGACATGTGGGATTGCCAGCGCATCGGCGCAGGGGCGGCTCCAGTCAAGACACCGGACGGCTGGCTGGAAATTTATCACGGGGCGAATGCGAAAAACCGCTACTGCCTCGGCGCGCTGCTACTTGATTTGAAGGACCCGACGCGCGTGCTTGCGCGGAGCCGGGAGCCGATCATGGAGCCGGATGCGGAATACGAGCAGAAGGGATTCTTCGGCAATGTCGTTTTCACCAACGGGCAGATCGTCGATGGCGACAATCTTACGATCTATTACGGCGCGTCAGACTCCGTCATCTGCGGGGCGCGGACCTCAATCAAGGGAATCCTCGCCACGCTCTGATACCGACAAAGTTTTACACGTCGAGCAGGAGCCTTGCGGGGTCCTCGATGCAGTCCTTCACGCGAACGAGGAATGTGACGGCTTCCTTACCATCGACGACGCGATGATCGTAGCTGAGGGCGAGATACATCATCGGGCGGATGACGACCTGGCCGTTCAACGCGATGGGGCGCTGCTGGATCTTGTGCATGCCGAGGATGCCGCTCTGGGGCGGATTCAGGATCGGCGTGCTAAGGAGTGAGCCGTAAACGCCGCCGTTTGAAATGGTGAAAACGCCGCCCTGCAGGTCCTCGATCTTGATCTTGCCCTCGCGCGCTTTCACGGCGTAATCGGCGAGATCCTTCTCGATCTGCGCGAAGCTTTTCTGGTCGGCATCACGGATCACGGGAACAATGAGGCCACGCTCGGTGCCGACTGCCACGCCGATGTCGAAGTAGTTATTCTGGATGAAGTCGTCACCATCCATGCGACCGTTGACGGCGGGATTATCCTTCAACGCGGCGACGACCGCCTTGATGAAAAAGGACATGAAGCCGAGCTTCACACCGTGCTGTTTTTGAAACGAATCCTGCACGCGTGCGCGGAGTTCCATCACGCCAGTCAGATCACATTCGTTAAACGTTGTTAAAATAGCCGCAGTCTGCTGCGCCATGACGAGCTGGGCCGCGATCTTGCGGCGCAGCGGGGAAAGTTTCTTACGCGTGAAGCGGCCTTCACTTGCGCCGGAAGCCGCAGGAGTAGAAACAGGCTGGCTGAATGCCTCGACGGAAACCGGCTCAGGTTCAGGCGCTTGCGGCTTTGGCACCTCAACTGGAGCAGCAGCCTTGGGTTCGGATTTGGCGGCGGGCTTTGATTCAGCCGGTTTCGCTTTTTCCTTCTTTGCAGGAGCGGGCTCGGCTTTTTCGACCGGGGCGGCGGCAGCGCCTTCCTCGATCGTCGCGACCACCTCGCCGATCTTCACTTCCGCGCCCTCGGCAGCCTTGATTTTGAGCGTGCCGGCTTTTTCGGCGGTGACCTCGGTGGAGACTTTGTCGGTCTCCAGCGTGAAAAGCACGTCACCGGCTTTCACGGCGTCGCCGTCCTTTTTATGCCAGGTCGAGAGGACGCCGCTGGTGATGGATTCGCCCACTGTCGGGACTTTGATTTCGATGCTCATGAGAGTTATTTTCCGTGTTTCCTAAATATTGTATGCAAGCTCGATGATGAATTTCTGCTCGCGCTTGTGCAGGGCGAGCGCTCCCACTGCCGGGCTGGCCCCCGCGTCGCGACCGGCATACCAGATCGGACGCTGGTGCTGGAAGATCCTGTCAAGGATCAGGTAGATGAACGACCAGGCACCCATGTTTTGCGGTTCCTCCTGGCACCAGACCAATTTCGCCTTGGGAGAAAATTTGCCGAGTTCGCGGAGCAGTGTTTCCTCGTCCAGCGGGTAGAGCTGCTCGAGGCGGATGATCGCGGTGGAGGTGAGTTTCTGCGCTTCGCGGTAATTCAGCAGGTCGTAATAGACTTTCCCGGTGCAAAGGATCACGCGGTCGATTTTTTCCGGTTTTGCCAAAAGCGGCGCGGGCAGGATTTCCTGGAATCCTCCACTGGTAAAGTCCTCCAGGGTGGAGACGCATTGCTCCGCGCGCAGCAGGCTCTTTGGCGTCATGATGATGAGCGGCTTGCGGAATTTACGCTTCATCTGGCGGCGCAGGACGTGGAAATATTGCGCAGGCGTGGTGAGATTGCAGACCTGGATATTATCCTCCGCACAAAGCTGCAGGAACCGCTCGAGACGCGCGCTGGAATGCTCGGGCCCCTGTCCTTCGTAACCATGCGGCAGCAGGAGAACGATACCGCAGGGACGCTGCCACTTCGATTCCGCGGAAGAGATGAACTGGTCGATGATGACCTGGGCGCCATTCGCAAAATCGCCAAATTGCGCTTCCCAGAGGCAGAGCATTTCCGGGAAATCGAGTGAATAGCCGTAGTCAAAACCGAGCACTGCAGCCTCGGAGAGCAGGCTGTTGTAAACGCAGAAGCGCGACTGGTCCTGCGAGAGATTCATGAGCGGAATGTAGCGGGCGCGGGTCTTTGCATCGTAGAGCACCGAATGCCGCTGGCTGAAAGTGCCGCGGCGGCTGTCCTGGCCGGAAAGGCGCACAGGCACATTGTGAAGCAACAGCGATCCAAACGCGAGGGACTCGGCGTAAGCCCAGTCAAACGGGCCGCCATCGGCGAAAATCTTCGCGCGACGCTCGAGCAACATGCGTTTTACTTTTGGCAAAACATTGAAATTCTCGGGAACCGTGGTGAGCGATTTTACGATTTTTTCGAGTTCTTCCTTTGGCACCGTGGTGTCCACGGGCTTGTGGCTGTAGGCCGGCTGGAAGACGGCGTTTGATTCGTTGAATTTTGCCTTCTTGCCTTTGCCGGCCTGCTTCTCTGCCTCTTTCACTTCCGTCTGGGCCGCCTCAAAGCGTTCCACAAACTGCTTGTCCATGGCATCGGCCTGCCCGGCGGTGAGGACGCCGGAATCGATGAGCCTTTTTTTGAAAATCGTCGCCACTGAGGGATGCGTATTGATCTCCGCGTAGAGGGACGGCTGGGTGAACAAGGGTTCGTCGCCCTCGTTGTGCCCGTGACGGCGGTAGCAATACATGTCGATGACGACATCGCGATGAAAATGCTGCCTGAAGCCGAAAGCGAGGCTGGTGACGAACGCCACGGCGAGCGGATCGTCGCCGTTTACATGAAAGATCGGCGCCTCGATCATCTTCGCCACGTCGGTGGCGTATTTCGAGGAGCGCGCATCGGCGGGGAGCGTGGTGAAGCCGATCTGGTTATTGATGATGATGTGGATGGTGCCGCCGACTTTATAGCCGGGAAGTTGCGAGAGATTCAACACCTCGGCAACGACACCCTGGCCGGCAAACGCCGCGTCGCCATGAATGAGGACAGGGAGCACTTTGCTGCGTTCCTCGGTATCGCGAATGATGCGCTGACGCGCGCGCGCCATGCCCTGGACGACGGGATTCACCGCTTCAAGATGGCTCGGATTTCCTGCGAGACGGATACCGATTTCATACCCGGCCTCTGTGCTGCGGCTGGTGGTGTAGCCGAGATGATATTTCACATCGCCATCACCGCCGACCAGTTCCGGGATGTAATTCTCGGAAAATTGCGCGAACATCGCCGGGAGCGATTTTTTCAGGAAATTTGCGATCACGTTCAGGCGTCCCCGATGCGCCATGCCCATGATGATATCGCGAACTCCGTGAATGGAACAATCGACGAGCAACCCGTTGAGGATCACCATCAAGGACTCGCCACCTTCAAGGCCGAAGCGTTTCTGCCCCACGTAACGAGTGTGCAGGAAATGCTCAAAACTCTCGGCTTCCATGAGTTCTTCCAAAACGACGCGCTGTGTCTTGGGGGAGAGCCCGAAATCCGGCAGATGCGTCTCCACGCGCTCGCGAATCCAATCCCGCACACGCGGATGCTGGATGTGCATGAACTCGATGCCGATGGTATCCGCATAGATGCCGCGCAGGGCGTCGATCATTTCGCGGAGTTTCATTTTTTTGCCGCCGAGGAAAAACTTTGACGAGACGACCGTGTCGAGATCGCTCTCGGCGAAGCCCAATTCCTGCAGGCTCAAGAGAGGCTGCTCGGGTCGCTCGAGTCCCAAGGGATCGAGCTTTGCAATGGTATGGCCCAGCGTGCGATAAGAATAAACGAGCCCTTCCACACGGGTCTGGAGCGGGAGACCGTCACCATCAGCCGTTGCGGCGCTTTTGGCCTGGGCACCATTGGATTTCTGCGTGCAGCCGAGTTCGAAGCCTTCAAAGAATGCCGACCAGCTTTGATCGACTGAAGCAGGGTCCTGCTTCCAACGGTTGTAATTTTCGTCGAGCAAATCGACATTGTAACTGCTTGCAAAGGTGGTTCTCATCGTACGCCGTTCAAAATAGTATTAGGAATAGTAATTTAAGCACACTTTTATCGATGCGTCGAGAATTCGTACTTCCAAAGGGTGCTTCCTTGTCATGGTGTTGCCGCCGGAATCGCAGACTGTGGAGTGAAAACCGGCACTTGGGAATGCTGATTTCCCAATGCGTGGAATTGTTTCTCCAATGCGGGCATCGCGGCAATTCCTCCACCGACACCCACTACAAATACAGCCTGGCTAAGCGTCACCGGCCCGCTTGATTCCATGAGGGTTCCATCAGCATCGGCGGACTGCGAATAAATGATCGGGCCGAGGTGCTTGCTGATCGTCTCGGTGGCGGGAAGCTTGCTCAAGTCGGCATAATCGTTTGCATGGGGATTGAACATCGCCATGATTTTGAGCGGGTTGACCACGAGGTTGTATATTTTTTCGAAAAGCACCTTGCCATCGATATACACGAGGGTTTTTGAAGGCTTGGCGACTGTGTTGATAGCGGTCTGGAATCCGGCGCTTTTCTCAAGTCCCCCGCCCCCCGCCTTGCCAAGTTGCACCGCATTCTGGATGGACTCCAATGTCGGGCCAAAGAGCAGCGCCTTATCCGTCAAAGCCAGCACAGGAGTGACCGCCACGAACCCAGCCGCCTGCTGCGGGAGCGAATAAAAGGGCGTCCCCCCGATATCCTGCTTTGCCCATGCGGGAAAGCCGGCCTGGCCACCCACGAGGGTCTCGATGAATTTTTGCGCCTTCGCATGGTCCTTCACGTCGAGGGTGAGAATCAGCGATGGCTGCAACACACTCGCAGGCCAGTCCACCAATGCGCCGATCTCGGGGCCAAACGAATCCTTGAAATCCGCATAGGTCAGCCCCGCCGACTCCAAGCCCTGGCGCAGCGAGTCCAGCGTCCGCAGAATGCCGGTGCTATCCAATGAAGGATCGGGGAGACGCGGCGCTCCCGACATATTGAGGACCGAGGCGTAATAGAGCAGCGTGTCCGGTGTCGTAAATGCCAGTGAATTGCGGGCCATGGGAGGCTCGGCTCCCCTACCCGGCTCATACACATAAATGGCATCCCGTATTTTTTCGCCATCGAGTTTCATTCCTCCCGCGATCGCCTCGATTTTTTTCAGGCCATCGAGTTGCTTGGCATCAAAATTTGGGTCGGACACCGACATCAGTGTCACAAGCCGGTCGGCCAGTGTCTTTGGCTGGACAAACCACGAGACATCGGCGCTCTGCGGCAGTTTCAGAAGCGACGTTTTATACGCGGCGTTCTGTCGCAACGATGTATTCGCATCGGCTTTTCCATCGAGGCGGTCCAGCGTCAATTTCAACAAATCAAGATCATCGGAGGCGAAAAACCAGTGGTTCTTGAAGACGGAGGCTATCTTCACTTCGTTAAATTCAAATGTCTCGATCTCGCTCTCCCCGTATTTCTGGATGTCCGATTTACCGGCGGGGAAGCTGGTCTTCAACTGTGTTTTCAAACCGGAAACGAGCGCCTCCGCATCCGACCGGTCGCCCGTGTAATCAAACCCAGCAACGAACTTCGGGATGTTGCCCGTGATCGTGGTCACCGCCACGAACAACTCCTTTGCCCCGAGCTTTTGCGCGCCGGCCAGTTTTTCCTCCATCTGCTGATTGGCGGGAATTTTTGATTCCGGTTTTGCCAGAAACGCCTGAACTTCGGGTTCGCTGATGATCTTGAAAAGCGCCGTCTCTTTCCAGCGCACGCTGCTCCGCTGCAAATCGCTTACTTCCAAAAGGGCCACCGTGTCGCCGGGAAGAAGCTCGGAAGCCTTGGACTCGGCAAGCGTGGTGTTGTGCTTCAAATAGGCCATCAGCAGAAACACGGCTGCCACGAGAAAGACAAAGACGCTGACGATTGATTTTTTCATAAACTAAAGGGA
>JBAVPB010000296.1:0-12666 GCA_049692655.1 Chthoniobacteraceae bacterium
CCGCGTCCTCCAGGCCCGGCCGGATATCACCGCGCTCCTGGATGTCACGGAACTCGAGCCTCCACCCGAGGGCTCGCCGCTCTATTCCCTTCCAAACGTGCATCTCACCACGCACATCGCCGGCTCCATGGGCGATGAACTAGTCCGCATGGCTGACTACTGCTTCGAAGAATTCATCGCATGGGAAAAGGGCGCACCGTTAAGATACGCCGTCTCGCTCCCCATGCTGAAAACAATGGCCTAGCCCGATCCCGCAGAGGATGGAACAGGCGGAACATAAGCTTCATCGCCGCCATACCGCATCCAACTCCGGTAGAGTTTGATCACACAAAAAAGCACGCCCGCATAAGCCGTCAGGCTCCACAGCGGCAGACAGCAGTAAGCCGTCCGCGCCCCGAAAAACGACGTGAGCACATCCAGGTAACCTCCCACCAGCATCCCAGCGACGATCGTGCATAGCGACCGGATCATGGAGTTAGCGGAGCAGAATTGCCCATAGCGTTCGCGCGGAAAAATACGCATGAACAGCGGCGGATCCATCATCGAGATCATCGCCCCGATAGGTCCTCCCAGGCAGATGCCCGAAGCCAGCAACACATAAAACACAACACTGGGCGAAGGCTGCCAGAACAGCCATATCAAATAAATCGGCGACGTCAGGATCTGCAACATCACACCAGCCATCACGATCCGTATCGGATGAAACTTATCCGCGAGCCACCCGAAGATCGGGATGGAAATCGCCCCCGACACACTGCCGGCAAACGCCAGCTTCCCCACCATGTCAAAATCCAGCCCGATCGATTGCAGAAAAAATATCGTAAAGATGGAGCCGGATACGGCGACAGCCACACCCGCGCTCGCCAGAAACGCAAACCAGTAATGCGAAAACCCAAGGCACTCCCTGCAATAGGTCTTGATCGCCGCGATGATTCCCGTCCCTCCCTCGACATACTCCGGCGGCGGCGGGTATTGCCCCTCCTTCACGTTCAGACACATCAATCCAAACCCGACAAAATAAAGCGCGCCCACCCCGGTCAGGATCTCCGCGGAATGCGTCCCCGCGTGCTTGAAGAGCACCAGGTTATACAGCCCAGCCGATCCCATGCTCACCATCCGGAACCACGACATAAACCGCGCCAGCAAATGCTCCGGTACCACATCGTTAAACAAATACCAGAAAACCGAATTCACGAACGTATTGAAAAAACTGAAGAGCGCCATCACCGTCCCCACCAGCGCAATCGCCACCGCATTGGGCGAAAATCTGCCGGGCAACCCTGCAAAGCACCCATGCAGCCAGAACCCGACCCGGTCTCCAAACGCCAGCCCCACCAGGCACAGCACGAGGAATGGCAGCGTCACCACGATGAATGGAATCCGCCTCCCCCACCGGCTGCGGTAGCGGTCGCTCCTGAAGCTGATGATCGGGTTCAGGATCGTGTTGATGATCCCCGGTATCGTGGTGATCACCAGCGCGATGATCGTGTTTGGCGCCCCGAGCGCCTTAAATTTCAGCGGCATCAGCCCCGGCACCACCGTCTCCATCAGGATGAAGCAAAAGTCGCCCCACAGCAGCCAGCCAAACAAAATAACCAGCGCCCCCTTGGTATAGGTCAGCGTCCCGGCCTGGTAAGTCTTGGGAGCAACATCACTCATGAAAAATCTCCGGGCCGTGCAAATCTTGCCAGTAACAAATGATCATCCCACCGCTTGCATTCCGCTGCGGCGTGTCATGCACGGGCTTTCGCATTGCAGCCATCATCATGGGCATCACTGGACTCAAGCCCGCTTTGCCCCAGCCCCAACGGGGCGCAATGTGATAGCCCGGGGTGAAGCCCCGGGTATAACACCCCCAAAACTCTTCCAGCCCTGTAAGGGCGGCACAATCCCCCTTGGTATGTCAGATAAAAGCGCATGACAAACTTCTATCCACGCCCCACAGGCGGCTCTCCACGAAACCCTTCCAGCACCAACCCCTCGACACCCTCCACGCACAGCGCATCCTTGAAATATTCCGGCGACTCCCCGCTCCACGAGACGCTGCAATTCCGCAGCGTCACCCCTTTGGCCTTCTGCAACAGGAACCCATGGGTCGCATGCTCCATCACTCCCGACCCGTAACCATCCTGCGCCCCCGGGCACGGCCGCAGGTCGAGCATGCCGCCCGGCCATTTGGACCACTTCGCCATTACGATATGCACATTTTCAAACTCGATGTTCCGGATGTTGTCGCTCGTCGCGCCATGCACCAGCACGCCGTTTTCACTGCGCGCCCGTATGTTCTGGAACCTCACATTCCTCGTCTGCCCCACGCTGTCCTTCTCGGTCCATGGCAGCACTTTCACATAGATCGGCTCCCCGCGCCCCCACCAGCGGTCGTGGAAAAGCCGCGTCTCGATGAACATGTTCGAGAAGAGCACATTCTCGATGTCCGCCTCGTAGCTATGGTTGATCGACAGCCCCCGGTGGCTCGAGGAAATAATGCACGAGTCAAAGATCACATTCTTCACCGGCGCCGCGATTTCGCACCCGATGCAGATCGCCGACGACGTGCTTTTCAAGGTGCAACCCCGCACCACGATGTTCTCGCTCCCGCCGTAGCGCTCAAAGCGCCGCATCGTCTTCAGCACGATCGCGTCATCACCCGCCTCGATGTGGCAGTCGGTGATATGCACATTCCGGCAGCGGTCGATGTCGATCCCGTCGCTGTTGGGCAGTTTCAGGTCGTTATACATCCGGATATCCTTGATGAAGACATCGTCGCATCCCACCAGCCACAGCGTCCAGTTGGCCCCGTCGCGGATGGTGATGCCGGTGATCGTGACGCGCTTGCAGCCGCCTATGTAAAACGTGATCGGCCTCTTCTCCGGCATTACATAAATATGCGGCAGCCGCTCCACCACATAGGCGCGCCCGTTGCCATCGATCACTCCCAGCCCGGTGATCGCGATATCCTCCACATCCTCCGCGCAGATAAATGCGCTCTCAATCCCATGGCGGTAGCCCTCGGGGGGATGGATGTCGTCGATATTCCCCGTGCATAGCAGCGTCGCCCCCTGCTCCAGCCGCAGTTCCACCCGCGAACGCAGGAATATCTTTCCGGAAAGAAACGTGCCCGGTGGAACAACCACGCGCCCACCTCCATGTTTCGCGCAATCGTCGATCGCCGCCTGGATGCTCGCTGCGTTGTTAGTCACCGCGTCAGGCACGGCTCCGTGTTCAGTAATGAGATAACTCTCTTTCAAAGATGTCATAGTTAGGTCCCGATTGTTGGGTTGAGTCTGCTGTCCCCGGCGGATTTAAGGTTGATACACCCGCACATAGTCACACTCCATTTTCCATGGCATGCCGGCTTCATCCACTTCCCACGGCTTGGTGGGCGTCCCCTGGTGACTCTGCTCTTCACCATACCATTTTCCGCCCACGGCGAGGTTGATCAGGAGATACATCGGCACCTTCATGGAGTCCGGCGTATTGCTCCGCGTCCAGATTTTTCCGTCAAAGAGGAAAACGATTTCCTGCTCATTCCACTCCACAGCCCAGGTATGAAAATCCTGCGAGATGTCAAATTTCACGTCGTTGAATCCGAAATGAAAACTCACCTTCTCCCCCTTGCGCTGGAGCACTGCGCTGTCGTACTTCGTCTTCCACGAGCCGAAGTATTCAAAGATATCGATCTCAGGCGGCCAGGGATGCGCCTTCGCTCCCTCCCCCTGCGCCGGATCATCCGGCAGCATCCAGAAAGCCGGCCACGCCCCGCGGTTGGGAGGCAGCTTGAAGCGCCCCTCCACATAGCCATACTTGAAAGTAAACGCCTTGTCCGAGACCAGCAACCCCGACGCAAAGCAACGCTGGTTGCTCATCCAGTAGTTATGCCACAGCGGCTCGGGCACCTTCGTCGCCGAGATCGTCAGGATGCCCGGCTTTTCAAACGAAAACGGATTGATCCTCTGCGAGGGCTCCCCGCGTCCCGCATAATCCTTGTCCATGTAATACTCCGCCTCGAGATTTCCGAGCAAAGTCCGCTCACTCGATCCCTGCCAGAAAGTCGTCTGCCACTTCGAGCGGTCGATGTAAGGCTGCCCATCCTTGTCGATCACTGGGTCAAACTCATCATGAAATTTCAGCGTCATCGTTTTCCCCAGCGGAGAAACAATCGTCTGAGGCACCACCGTATCCCCGGCCAGCAGCCGGTGCGTAGTCAGGACTAATAAGGCAACTTTGAGTGTATTGAATTTAGGTTTAAGCATAATGAGTAATTTAAAATTGATCTTCCAAGGTGATTAACCAGTTAACTTTCCACGGTGGCCGGACACTAAAAGAGTAAAGTCTCGATTCAGACCGCGCGTCCTTGGAGGGACACGCTCTGTCGTGTCCCAGTCCGCGACAGCTTCTTCGGACTAAAAATCCATCCATAGATTAATGTGGATTAATGCAGGTTTTTTGAGAATCGAGACGCTCCATTCTGTAATCTGCGTTAATCTGCGGAATCTGCGGACGCCTTCTGTCGTGTCCACCATCCATGAATCTTGAACACCAAAGGTGTTCCGCCCTCCAGCCCAGGGTTGGCGAGCCGCGAGCCTACCCTGGGAAAACCACCAAAAAACTCCCCCAACCCTGTAGGGGTTGCGCCCCTCTTGTTGTGTCGCCGTTTTACTAGAGTGTGTCATACACCTCGCTCCCAGCCCCAACGGGGTGCAATGTGATAGCCCGGGGTGAAGCCCCGGGAATAACGTCCCAAAAATCCCTCCAGCCCTGTAAGGGCGCCACAATCCCCCTCTTCTAATCCTGTTCATCCTGTCTAAAATCTCTTTGTATTAAATACCAACCTCATAAATGAGGTCTAGCGCCCCGCCGGGATCAGCTTCTCAAGCAGCGGATTCAACGCCGCCGCCCACATCTCATACCCCTCCATCGTGTCATGCACCTCTCCCAGCCCTGACGGGGCGCAATGTGATAGCCCGGGGTGAAGCCCCGGGAACCACGTCCCAAAAATCCCTCCAGCCCTGTAAGGGCGCCACAATCCCCCTCTTCTAATCCTGTAAATCCTGTTCATCCTGTCTTAAAATCTCTTTGTATTAAATTCCAATCGCATGAATGCGGTCTAGCGCCCCGCCGGAATCAGCTTCTCAAGCAGCGGATTCAACGCCGCCGCCCACATCTCATACCCCTCCGTTGTGGGATGCAGCCGATCCCCTCCCAACCCCTTCCAGTTATTCCCCACAGGCGTGAATACCGTCGTAAGATCGAGATAAAACACCGACTGGTCATCCGCATAAGTCCGGATGATCGCATTAGCCGCCTGCATCGTCTCATTCGCCCGCCCATTGGGCAGGATGCTCACCAGCACCACCTTCACCCCGCCGAACATCGACCTCGTCGTCTCCATCACCGCCTTCACACCCGCCGCGATATCCTCCGGCTTGTCATGGTCATTATTCGTCCCGATCAGGATCACCGCTACCTTCGGCCTGAACTCCTTGATATCCAGATTCTGCAACCGCCACAGCGCATTTTGCGTCGTATCCCAACTCTGCCCGAAATCCAGCGCACGATCCGCATAGTTCTTCATCCACACCGGCCGCCCCGGTCCCCACCGCCAGTTCATCGTGATGGAATCCCCAATGAAAATAATGTCGCACGGCTTCCCCTTTTTCGTCCCCAGGTAATCCTCCCACGAACTCTGGAAAGCCTCCTTGGTCTTGTAATTATTCCCATCCGGAATCGTGCTCCTCGGCGCAGGAGAATTGACCACCGGATCAGCCGCAAACGCGGTCACGCTGAACGCCGCCAGCAATAAATGGATAAGATGATTTTTTTTCAAAACAATGAATGTGGTTAAAATAACTCCGCGCGTGCCTCAGCCCATGCTACGGCGCAAACTGCTTGGAACTGACTACGCGGAACTTGTAAAACGCATCCAGTGCCGTCGTCTGATTGGCAGGATCGGCAAAATCTGGGAGCGCGTCGCCGGGATCGACATACCGCTCGATCGTCTGCGACCCACGGTATTCGCTCAACACCGTATCGCTCCCCTCCACCCACGTAGCCGCGCCGGTTACGTTCGATTTTTTCAACGACTGCACACGCATATGCACCGTGTAGGTGTTCGATTTGGTGGTGAGTCGTGGGTAGATCGTGGCATAGGGACGTTCGCGGGTGTTGTCACCCGTAATCCGGTGGGTGGACCAGAAAGTCGTGTAGTCGAACGGTAATGGGACGACCGTTCCATTCGCGTCTTGAGAAGGTACCAGCGCAATATCACAAATCTGCGAAGCGGAACGGAAAATATCCGTATTGCTGGTAAAGTAACTGCTGAATGCCTTGATAGTTTCGTCAACGTTGATTGGCACACGGTAATTATCGGCTGAGTAATACACCTGGGTTCCGTTATCGACCTTTTTGTAAACTGCCGCATCACTATCGGGGATTACCGTCATCCGTTCTGACTTCAATACCGCACGCACACCAGTGCTTCGAGTGATGTAAGTGAAAGGCGCGATCTGGAAATTCATATTGATCCGTCCCGCCGTCGAAAGCGGCTCGGTAATCGGATAAGGCTCAACCACCGGCATGGTAAAAAGATCCAGCAGAAGATGATCCTTGGGCGCCGCTACGCCGGGATGATTTCCTGTCGGGTCTGGTTTGAACTCGAGCGTCTGCCAGGGCCGGTTCCGCTTCACCCCGGTCGAAAGCGAGCCGAACATCACGGCAGAAGGCATCAGTCGGTTCGGAGAAAAGAATGTTTGCCCCGCATTGGTGATCACCGAGTGGCTGTACCATGTGTCATAATAGGGGATGGTATTTGAACTTGTACTTGCGTCATAAAAGTGAAAGTCCCCCTCGTCGGCCTTGTTGATATAAGGTCCATCGGGCTCGACGCTGACCCCGTTGTCCCAATCGCCAAGTGTGTTGGGCGCGGCACTGCTCAGATATGCTCCGGTGCCGGAGCAATTTGCGGCTCCAAGCACCGTGCTCAAAGCCGACCCTGTCCATGGATTGCCGCCTGTACCGCTGTAATAGCTGACACCAGGCACCAGTTGCCCCCATATCGCGCCATAAATCGGGTATCCCGGTGAGGCAGTCAGGCTATGAATCGCATTCACTGTCTCGGACCCGGTATAGGAGGTAAAATAAGCCGACGAACCCGTAGTAGTGCCGTCGAGGTTCTGTGTCGCCGCTATGAGCCGCGCATCCGTGGCAACCCGTACACCGCGGACTACGTCTTGCGGTTGAATAAATGTCGATTGAGGAGACCACGGATTTGCACCTTGCGAGAAACGAATATCCCATCTCCCTCGATCCTTAAACCCGCTATCATTGATGGCTCCCGCATAAAGCGGCGTAGGAAACACGCCATTTGGAAATTTTAACTTGATGCTCTGCACCTGCGTACCCGGCGTCCATTTGTTGCTCGTGGGTATGCACATATTGACGGTGATGGTTGATCCAGTGAAGTTAAATGCAGGCGGGTTGACAGTTGGTGAACCGGCCGATGCGGGATCATACGGAAGATCAATCGAGTCGCTGAAAAAAGGGTAGTATTTATAATAGGGAGGTCCCTGGCCCGCGCCGGTTTGTGGAGACATGGCGCTGATCAGTGTCCGAAAATCAATGACCCCGCCCCATTTTTGTTGATTGTATCCGAAGGCAGTGGAAGGCCAGTTGCTAAGCGCCTTCGCCTGGGCCGGAAAATTCATCGTAGCTCCATTCATCTGAAATTGATCCAGGTTCTGCACCTGGATTTGATAGCACCCCTGCTCGGCGGGCATACCCTGCGACGGGTCGAACAGACTGAACACCAACGCCGCCTGAACGCGGACATGGTTTGCGGGAATCGCTGCAGGCGCATTGACTCCATTCACAAATTTCCAGGCCGTTCCCGTAACGGTGGGTTTTCCGTAATACCCCCACGGGAGGTTCGTGGCAGAATTAGTCCCCGTATTATTCGGATCAGTAGGGATGGGGCTTCCATTGCTGTTGTCATTCCAACCAGTGACAATGAATACGAGGTCCGCCTCCGTCACGGTCGGGAATCGACCGAAACCGCGTGTTCCAACCCCGGAGTCGCCGAGCGAATCAAAAATCGGAACGACCTGGCCGGAGCCTTCGCCCGAGGTAAAAGTACCGGGAAAGGAAGATGGCAGATAGGTTGAGGCATAGGGGGAGGCGATGGCGAATTGGTTGCTCGCGGAGAGCAATGGATCAAGAAGGTCCTGACACCGGACATAGTCGAAGATTTCGGTGAGTATCTGGTCGCGCTCTCCTTTTGTGTATTTGGTGACGAAATCGCCGCCAAAGCCCGGCACGGCTGTTTGGGTCAAGTTTTGAAGGTATTGGATAAGCATTCGATTCCGCCCCAGGCCGCTGGTGGCGCCGGCGAGCGGCAGATCGTTTGTCGGGTCAAAGCTGTTCTGGCGCTGGAAATAATAGGGGAAATTATTGATGGTTCCACAGAAAGCGATTGCCTGGTCAAAAACCGACCGGTACAGGCCCGTGTTGGCGTTGATCGGCCAGATGCCGATACGAGGCTGATTGAACAGATTCACGTCGGGCGCACGGCTGCTTGCGGTGATGAAAAATTTCGCTTTTTCGAGCATGGTGCCGCTAAGTTGCGTGCCGGTTGGCGGATTAAGGGATCCGCTGCGGGGCTCCCCGTTGGGCTGAAACAGGAGTTCATCAATGCTCGCATAGAGCCGGTCGGACTTGAGGGAAAGCGCGCCCGTGCCGGCCTTGGAGGCACCGGAACCTGTAATAGGTTGGGCCGTGCCCGCTTGGGAACCACGGTTGCCTGCCTGGTCAATGTTCAACCTGGATGCCATGTCGTAGTAAGGCTGGAATTGCGAATAGGTGTTTGTCGCGGATGTATGGATAACCGGAAGAATGGAACCGAATACTGTGCTCAGGGACGTTGTGGCAGGATGGCCCGGATACCGCTGGAATTCGTTTTGCGCAGGTTGGTATTGGGCCAGATTCGTCCGGTCATAAGTACTGGTTGTCCGTGGCGTGTCCCAGTAGTCGCCCTCCGACGCGGTATTGATATTCACCTTGCACGTTTCATCATCGGTCCAGAACGCGATGCGTCCCACGATTGGGTTCGCCGTGGTCGGCGTGGTGCTGGAGCCCGATCCTGTCCAGTTGGCGATCTTGCCCGTGCCGTCCACGCCGGTGGGCGTGGTAAGCGTCCCATCTTTCAACACATAAATCCACTTCGTCGGCATGGGTACCGGCGTGTTGGTCCCGGAAAGCGGATTGCCAGGCACGTAATTGGTGATCACGGTCGGATCAATGGAAAATCCCTCGACATCCGCGGTCGAACCGCTGCTGGAGTAGGTATAGACATTGGACCCGCTCACGGTGAGCGACTTGATGGTATTTCCGTCGATGATTGGAAACAGGACGGAGGTGCCGCTGGTGACGGGGCTGTTCAGGTCCGTGTAAAGCGCGGGCTTGGATTGCCAGCTCGAGTCATAATCAGTCGTGGGATCGAAGGGCAACTGGCCGTTGGAACTGGTCAGGATCATTTTGTCCGAGGAATAGAGCTTGTAGCATGCGGCCGAGCTTCCGCTGCTGTCGTAGGTCCGGATCATGCCGGGCTGCGATGCCCATGCCATGACGGTTCCCCCCGAGGTGGCCTGCTTGATCGCGCCCATGACCGCCTGCACGGTCGAGTCGGAAAGCTGCTTGGTGTTCGCCCCGTTGGCATAACTCTTCGCACCGGTAAGCTCGGTGGTCACGGAGGTGAAAAACGCAAGCACGAGCGCCGTGATGAGCACCAGGAAGGCGAGCACCAACACGAGCGCAATCCCATGGGTCGATTTCAGCCGGTCGTTCGCCCGTGGGTGGCCTCGTTTCTCATTGGTGTCGCCGTTAACGCACGGCCTGTTGCGGAGGGTGGGGTTCATAACACTTCAATTGGTTTGCAGCCGGCTCCATTTGGCCGCCTTGATACTGACATCCGTGGTAAAGACGCGGTAATTGATATGGTTCGCCAGCAGGTTGTTCTCAAGCTGCTGCAAGTCGGTCGCATACGCGGCGGAGCTGGTGAAGGGAGCGCTGTTATACAACGGGTCGGGCGTGGGCCGCGTGGTGCCGCTTCCCTGGTATCTGCTGAATGAGACCTCATCCACCGCAACCATGGTGACCGATACGATGGGCGGAAGCTGGTTGTGCGGATTCAGCGACGCGTACTGGGTATTGGTCGTCGTGGAGTCGTAGGTGTACTGGGGCGACAGCGATGTGCCCAGCGTGGCGCTGGGAATGGTGCCGCTCGTCTGCAAGCTCTGCTCATCCTGCGGGGCGAGCTTCGGCAGCAACACCAGTGCCGCGACATTTTCCGCCACCGCATGGACGGGGCGCGTCGCCGCTGTATAGGGCGAAGCGCCGTTGAACGGCGTGGTGAACCAATCGGTGCCGGTGTAGCTGTTATTCTTCGGTGTGCCCCCACTGGTGGTGCCCGAGGTGTACTGGTAAAGCGTAAGAGAGTCGGATGGCTCCATCATTTCCATGAGCCGGAAGCGATACCGCAATGCGGGCGGATTCGTCATGCCGCTGCTGATGAAGCCCGGCCGAGAAAGGCTGTCGTTGCCAAACTCGACAAAGTATCCCCAGGTATTGAGCAGGTTGGTCAGGTTGCCAAAACTCCCGGTGTTGGCGACATATCCCAGCGGCGCCTGGAAAAATACGCCGTGCGTGGGGGAGTTGGGATAGTTCGACGTGGCGGTGATGGTGTTGAGGTTGCCGCTGATGAAGCGCAGTTCGGACTGGCGCAAATATTTCGTGGGTGCGTTCGGGTTGTCGTAATCCCAGAACGTGTTCAGCGTGGCCTGGCTCAGCCTCCGCGTGAGCGACTCAAACGCCTCCCGCGCGTCGCGGAATTCCTCGACCTTGCTCGAGGTGAAGGACCATGTCTTCCGGGTCGCGTCTGTCAGGGATACCAGCATGAGAAGCAGTAATGTCAGGATCGTCACCGAAACGAGAATTTCGACCAGGGTGAACCCTCCCAGGGGTCCACATGACGTCCGTTCGTTCATTGGTTTTGCGCCACAAGCCCCGAATAGGTGGTGATCGAAAACCGGGGATCACTCCAAAGGTTCGTGCTCGGGTCGGTTTTGATCGTCTGGTTCCCGGGGTTGTTCGCGATCTGCACGATCACCGTGGCAACGGTTGTATAACTTGCGTTGGCGGATATCGACGTCGAGGGGGTGATGCGCGTGTTCACCTGGTAGATCGCCCCGTTGGTGGCCGTCAGCTCGTTTCCCTGCTCGTCAAAGTAGCGCATCGGCTTCGAGATCGTGCTGGTGCTGCCGGAGGTCAATACGCTGAAATCCGTCTGCTCCGCCTCGTTCATCACCCGCTGCACGATCTGCGCCCCCACGGAGGCATCGACCGCTTGCTTGAAAGTGTTCAGGCCCGTCGGGATCAGGCCGAGGACGGAGATGAATGCAAATGCAACCACGCCGATCGCCATCACGACTTCAACCAGGCTGAATGCCGATTGCGATTTGCGGGTTTTCCGGAAATCAGGGCCGGAATGTTTTGGTATGTCCATTGGTGGGGTCTAGTTGGATTGTGAAAAAATTGGTGGGTGGCTTCGCGAGGCCGTCCCCGTCATTGATGCCGTGCAACGTGAGGAACCACGGGCTGCCGCTGCTGGGGGCGAGATTCGTCGAGCCATCGGGGAGAAAGCGCATGTAACAGCAGTTGTAGCTGGTTCCTACACGAGGAAGACTCGTCTGCGGGTCGGAGGAAGTCCATGTCTTTTGCAGCGACGTGCCGAGCAATGTGGAAAGCGCAGCGCCGGAATCGAGGATGATGGACGACGGCATGGACACCACTTTGCCAAGGGCGGTCGCCGACCCCGTGTCCTGGACTTCGAAAAGCTGTATCGCGCGATACTTGCCGGTTCCCGGGCTGGTCGCCTGCTCGCCCGGTGTCTGGGGATCGCCATACTGGTAAAACCGCACCTCCACGCTCCGGTTTGCGGAGAGCGCGGTCTGCCTCGCGAGGTTGATCTGGTCGCTGATCATTTGCGCGCCTTGCGTAAGCTGCGAACCTTTCAACACCGTGTTCATCGCCGGCAGCGCGAATGTCGCCACCACGGCAATAATGCCAAGCACCACCAGCAGCTCGATCAGGGTAAATCCGCTGCGGGAGGAATGGGTCTTGGGGAACATCAGCTTTTGCATAGCTACAGCATATTTGCCACGAATCCCACGGGATGCAACGGATTGCATCGGTATTCAACAGAACACAAGGCAGGGCCCTTGCTCGTTTTTAATGAAAACCTCTCAAAAATAGCGCAACAACACATCGAATCACACCAAGCTCATTTGCCAGGGCTAATCAACCGTTGCCAACCCTTGCCAACCGTCAGCTATCCCGCATCCCTGCCTCTTCCGCCCCAGTCCCGGCATTTCCCCCATAAAGCATTAACACCCTTCCGGCTCCAAGTCCGGAAGGGTGTTAAGTTTGTTTTACAATCGCGCCCGCGTCAGATCCCCACCCGACGTTTGCGCAACCGCTGAAACCCGACCAGCATTCCAAATCCGCCCAAAATCATCCCCCACGTCCCCGGCTCCGGAATCGCCGTCAGCACGATGTCGTTCCCCCCGATCGTAGCGTTGGCGCCATCCGCAAAATTCCCCGTATAGCTAATAGCGA
>JBAVPB010000297.1:0-2520 GCA_049692655.1 Chthoniobacteraceae bacterium
GGGTCTTTAATTTTTTAGCCAAAATTAACTTGGAGAGCGAGTAGTCGTACACGTAGAGGGTGCCAGTTTTTCGGTCAAAAAAGCCGATGCCGTTATACGAGTCCAGAACGATCATCTGTACTTGTGAGAAGTCAGACACCGGTGCAATGACCGTTGATTGCTGGGGTGCAGAAGGCTTTTCATCGGCAGCCTTCACCAGTTGCGCGGCCATAAGCGCGCAAGCGGCAAAAGACAACCAGGCGGATTTGCGTTTCATTAATTAGAAGGCGTTACTTCTTCTTGTCTTCGTCCACGACTTCGAATTCGGCGTCAACTACGTCGTCGCCTTTTTTCGCGGCGCCGGCACCGGGGTCGCCTGCTCCTGCGTCGGGGCCGCCCTGCTGGGTGCCACCGGGTGAGCCTGCGCTTGCGGCTGCCTGCTTGTAGAGTTCCTCGCTCACGCTCTGGAACTTGTTCTGCAGGTCGTCGTAGGCGGTCTTGATCGCTTCGTTATCGGTGCCTTCGAGCGCTTTGCGCAGGGTGGCGATGGCATCAGTGATCGGCTGCTTTTTGTCGGCAGGGATTTTATCGGCAAGCTCGGTCAACTGCTTCTCGCTCTGGTAGGCCAGGTTGTCGGCGTTGTTGCGGATCTCGATGTTTTCCTTCGCCTTCTTGTCCTCGTCGGCGTGGAGTTCGGCTTCCTTCTGCATCTTCTCGATCTCGTCCTTGCTCAGGCCGCTGGAACCGGTGATGGAGATTTTCTGCTCCTTGCCGGTGCCGAGGTCCTTGGCGGTGACGTGCAGGATGCCATTGGCATCGATGTCAAAGGTGACTTCGATCTGCGGGGTGCCGCGAGGTGCCGGTGGGATGCCGTCCAAGTGGAACGTGCCGAGATTCTTGTTGTCGCGGGAGAGCGGACGCTCGCCCTGGAGCACCTTGATTTCCACGCCGGGCTGGTTATCGCTATAGGTCGAGTAAACCTGCGATTTGCGCGTCGGGATGGTGGTGTTGCGGGGAATCATGCCCGTGGCAACGCCGCCTGCGGTCTCGATGGCGAGAGTGAGCGGGGTCACGTCGAGCAGGAGCACGTCCTTCACATCGCCCTTGAGCACGCCGGCCTGGATGGCGGCGCCGATCGCGACGACTTCGTCGGGGTTCACGCCTTTGTGCGGCTCCTTGCCCACGAGCTTGCGGGCGGTGTCGATGACTTTCGGCATACGGGTCATGCCGCCGACGAGCACGAGTTCATTGACGTCCTTCTCCGTGAGGTCCGCGTCTTTCAAGCAGGCCTTTACAGGAGCGATGGTGCGCTCGAAGAGATCGTCGGTGAGCTGCTCCAGTTTTGCGCGGGTGAGCTTTTTCTGAATGTGTTTCGGGCCGCTGGCATCCGCAGTGATGAACGGGAGATTGATCTCGTATTCCTGCGAGGAGGAGAGGGCGATCTTCGCCTTTTCCGCTTCTTCCTTGATACGCTGGATCGCGTCGGCCTGCTTGCTGAGATCGACACCGGATTCCTTTTTGAATTCCTGGATGATCCAGTCGATGATCTTGTTGTCCCAATCGTCACCACCGAGGTGGGTGTCGCCGTTGGTCGCCTTCACTTCGAAAACGCCGTCGCCGATTTCGAGGACGGAGATATCGAACGTGCCGCCGCCGAGGTCGTACACCGCGATCTTTTCATCGGACTTCTTGTCGAGGCCATAGGCGAGCGACGCTGCGGTTGGCTCGTTCACGATGCGGAGGACTTCGAGACCGGCGATCTTGCCGGCGTCCTTGGTCGCATTGCGCTGGGAATCGTTGAAATATGCGGGAACGGTGATGACCGCCTGGGTGATCTTTTCACCGAGCTTGGCTTCCGCATCGGATTTCAGCTTCGCGAGGATCATCGCGGAGATTTCCGGCGGGGAATAGGTTTTCTTTTCGCCGTTTACTTCCACCTGGATGTGGGCGTCGCCGTTTGCGGCCTTGACGATCTTGTAAGGGACGCGATGTTCCTCGGAGTGAACCTCGTCGAACTTGCGGCCCATGAAACGCTTCACGGAGAAGATGGTGTTTGCGGGGTTCGTGACAGCCTGGCGCTTTGCCGCCTGGCCGACGAGTCGTTCGCCACTCTTGCTGAACGCGACGATGGAGGGCGTGGTGCGCGCGCCCTCTGAGTTTTCCAATACCACGGGCTCGCCGGAGTCCATGACTGCCATGCAGGAGTTCGTGGTGCCTAAATCAATGCCTAAAATTTTTGCCATATAAAGTGTGTTTGCTTAGTTGCTATTCTTCAGGTTCTTCTTAGCAAGGGCTGGGCCACATGCTGTGAATATCGTTAAATCGTTCGTGGTTAGATGGTTAAATAAGGTGGCGTCAAATTTGAATGTGGGACATTGTGGCGCTTTTGGCGCACTTTGTTTTGGAGGTGGGACAGGGTGGCGCTTTTTATTTAGGAAGTAAAATTTAGGATTTAGGAAGTTGCTTTTACTGCGGAGGTCTTTACTGGGTTGGATAGATTTCTGGGGAAGTTTACCGCTAAGGACGCAAAGAGCGCAAAGG
>JBAVPB010000298.1:0-15459 GCA_049692655.1 Chthoniobacteraceae bacterium
GGCATGAGCCTGGAGGCGCTCAAAGGCTCCTTCCAGACATTCGGCTTCGCGGTACCGCATCCCGTGCTCGGTCTCGTATTGGGCGGCCTCCACTGGAGCTTCCTGAAGATCATCCTGGTCACTGCCATTCCCTTCGGTATCTACGATCTCGTGGAAGCCATGGATAACGTCGTGAGCGCCTCTGCTGCGGGCGATGAATATCCCACCACCCGCGTATTGACTGCGGATGGCGTGGTGAGTCTCATCGGCTGCCTCATGGGCAATCCGTTCATCAACGCCGTTTACATCGGCCATCCCGGCTGGAAATCGATGGGCGGTCGCATCGGTTACTCCGCGGCCACCGGCCTCATGGTGATCGTCCTTTCATGGTTTGGCGTCATCTCATTGATGACAGCCCTCATCCCAGTCGTCGCGATATCGCCGATCCTCTTGTATATCGGTATGCTCATCGGTTCCCAGGCCTTCCAGGAAAGCCCGAAGAAGCACGCCCCCGCAATCGTCGCCGCCCTGGTCCCATCGCTAGCCGCATGGGGCAAGCTGCAGATTGACAACTCGCTCGGCGCAGTCTCCGGCATCCACGCCATCACACCTGACATGGTCGCATCCATGGCGCAATCCGGCGTACTTTACCACGGCCTCTCAGTTCTCGGTGGAGGTTCGATCCTGGCCGGCGTCGTCTTGGGAGCCACCACGGCATACATCATCGACCGCCAGTTCATGAAAGCCTCCGGCTTCGCATTTGCCGGCGCGGTCCTCACCTTCTTTGGTCTCATGCACGGTGAAGCAATCGGCATCGGCCAGACACCCGTCGTAGCTGCAAGCTATCTGTTCGTAGGCATCTTCCTCGCAGGTTGCGCCAAATTCGCGATCGCATCCGAACCCGCCACAGAAGAGGAGGAAACAGGTCTTCTCCCGGAGCTCGCTACTGAGTAAGGAATGCTAAATCTTAATCCATAAAATCCCCTGCAAGATAATATGCGCATTTTAAAGATCCCTTAATGATCTTGTAATGCATTGGATTGAAGCATTGAAGGAATCAGCCAATTGAAAAACAATGGGGCCGCGCACAAAAGCCTCGTGAAATGCACACGACACCGTAATTATCCGGATTGGTTGGTAGAACCGTAGTTCTACCAACCAAAGCTTCTCTGTAGAAGCTGTTGGCGCCCCCCCCCCAGGGTCCACGCATCTAAATCAGAGTAAAAATCGTTCCCCTCTGTAGTTGGGTGCAGGAACCAAAGAATTCTTTTGTTTTTTTGATTGTCAGATTTTCAAAATTACAGAGGGGTGGCGCGCTCCCCAAAAATTGATCCAGGTGCAATGAGAGTTGGCGGCGTGTGAGCGCCGCCGAACTCTCAACATGAAACGAAAACGACACACACCCGAAGAGATCATCAAAAAGCTGCGTGAAGCGGCGACGCTGCTGGCCGGAGGCCAGGGCGTGGAAGAAGTCTGCAAGAAGCTGGAAGTCAGCACTCCGACCTACCACCGATGGAAAGAGCAGTACGGGGGAGCGAAAGAGGAGACGGTCAAACGTCTCAAAGAACTGGAGAAAGAGAACGGACGGCTCAAGCGCATCGTGGTGGACATGGCCTTGGACAACGCGATGCTGAAGGAACTCAACGAGGGAAAATGGTGAGCCCGGAGCGCAAGCGCCAGGCAGCCCTGCATTTGCAGGAGTGCTGTTGTGCAAGCGAGCTCCGGGCCTGCCGGGTGGTGAGCCAACCTCGGGCGACCCAACGCTATCGTGGGTGTCGTCGGGATAAAGACGCGCCCCTGGTAGCGGCGTTGCGCCGGGTTTCGGCAAGCCGGCAGCGCAAGCTGCGGCGGCTGGGCGGCAGCGAGAACAGCGCGCAACGACGACGTACCACCCGGATCAACGAAGTGTGGAGCTACGACTTCGTCTACGATCAGACCGAGGATGGAAGGCGGCTGAAGTGGTTGCCGATCTGCGATGAGTTCAGTCGTGAAAGCGTGGCGCTGGAAGTTGAGCGGCGCATGGAGAGCGGGGACGTGATCCGCATCCTGGATGCTGCGGTCCTTGAGAGGGGAACACCTCCTGACTTCATTCGTAGCGACAACGGCTCGGAGTTCATTGCACGGGCAGTACAGGACTGGATTGGAGAACGCGGGTTCAAGACCCTCTACATCGCCCCTGGCAGCCCGTGGGAGAATCCCTACAGTGAAAGCTTCAACAGCCGCTTTCGGGACGAGTTTCTGAACCGGGAAAGCTTCTGCTCACTGCTGGAAGCCAAAGTGCTCGGCAAGGAGCACCGAAAGGACTACAACCATAGTCGGTTACATTCATCGCTGGATTACCAGACCCCGGCGGAGTTCGCGCAGCGCTGCTTTGCAGCGCCCAACCACCAACCCAACCCTAACCATAAAACCAACCAAATCTCTCATAGCAAGTGGTTCAAAGTTCGGGGGCATGCCAAGGGAAAATTTAGATGTGTGAGCCCTGAGTCTTTCTTGTTGTTTCCATTTACTTCGATCCAAAGCATCCCCATTAACTTGAGCCTTTGATTTTCCCTCTTTTCTTATTCAATGTATCGACTGGCAAATTCTTGTGGTCTTCCATATTTCGTTTGGGTTGTGGCTTTGAGCGGTTCACAAATCCAACGAACTGGAAGACTGCACGAAAAGTCAAACTTTCAGAGCCGGGGGATCTCCTATTGGACTTTAGGGCTTCCTCCCTACACAAATGTTGAATTTCTGCGACAAATCAGGTTTCCGGGACGGTTGATTATTTTTCACAAAATAAAGTGAAATTTTTGCCGGTAACGATGCTGATCCGCTTCCGCGGGTTTCCAGTTCAACTGAATTATAAAACAAACAGTCTTTTATCCTGCCTAACGGCCCTCTAAAAGTAACAACTTCCCATGATCAGCATCCATCTCTCCCCCGTCGATTACGCAATCCTCATCATCTACTTTCTATTCGTGCTTGGCATCGGCTTTGCCTTGAAGCGATTCATGAAAGGCGGTTCCTCCTTTCTGACATCAGGCCGGTCCATCCCTGCATGGGTCACCGGCCTCGCCTTCCTATCCGCCAATCTTGGCGCTCAGGAAGTCATTGGCATGGCTGCTTCCGGTGCGAAATACGGAATCATGACGAGTCACTTCTATTGGGTGGGCGCCATTCCCGCGATGGTCTTCCTCGCCATCTTCATGATGCCGTTCTACTACGGCTCAAAGGCGCGCTCCGTGCCCGAGTACCTCAAGCTCCGCTTCGACGAAAAAACCCGCGGTTTCAATGCAATCTCCTTCGCGGTGATGACCATTTTCTCCTCGGGCATCTCACTCTATGCGCTGGCCAAGCTCCTCGAAACACTTGTCCATTGGAATTACTGGACCTGCATCTTCGTCTCCGCATTCATCGTATTGGTCTATATCTTCCTTGGGGGCCTGACCTCGGCCATTTATAATGAGGTGCTGCAGTTTTTCATGATCGTGCTCGGCTTTGCCCCGCTGGTCTTCCTCGGTCTCAAGGACATCGGCGGCTGGTCTGCGCTGAAGGAAAAACTCGTCCCGATCGCAGTGGAGCAGCATTTTGCTCCCGGCACATGGACCCATTCCTGGGCTCATATGGGAGGCGCACTGGATAACCCCATGGGTATCAATTGGGTGGTCATGGTGCTGGGCCTCGGCTTTGTGCTCTCCTTCGGTTACTGGTGTACGGATTTCCTCGTCGTGCAGCGCGCCATGGCTGCAAATTCCATGTCCGCAGCGCGTCGCACCCCGCTCATTGCCGCCATCCCCAAGATGCTCTTCCCAGCGCTTGTCATTCTGCCTGGCATGATCGCCATCGCGATGCATCACGCTTCAGGGGGCAAATTCCTGCCGTTGAGCGCCGATGGCACGCCTGACTACAACATGACGATCCCCGTCATGCTCGCGAGATATTTCCCCACGGGACTGCTCGGTATCGGCTTCACAGCGCTGATGGCTTCCTTCATGTCCGGCATGGCGGGGAATGTCACCGCATTCAACACGGTATGGACCTACGACATCTACCAGAGCTATATCGCGAAGGATAAGTCTGACAGCCATTACCTCTGGATGGGACGCTGGGCCACGGTCTTCGGCATTATCATGAGCATCCTCGCGGCGATCCTCGCCTCGAATTTCAATAACATCATGGACATGCTCCAACTCGTGTTCGGGTTCGTGAATGCGCCGCTGTTCGCCACGTTCCTGCTCGGCATGTTCTGGAAGCGCACGACAGGTCACGGAGCTTTCTTCGGTCTGATTGGCGGAACCGTGAGCGCGGCGATCTTCCACGGTCTCTCGATCACGGAACTTGGAACACCCGGAATCAAGGGTGCCTGGCTCGTGCGATGGATCTCACCGAAGTTCATCTTCCACAGCGAGATGGGGCAGAATTTCTGGATGGCGATCGTGGCATGGACATCGTGTTTCCTGCTGACCTTTGTCATCTCGCTGCTGACCAAGCGCACCAAGACGGACGAGGAACTTACCGGGTTGGTTTA
Organism: Chthoniobacteraceae bacterium; assembly: GCA_049692655.1. Taxonomy (GTDB): domain Bacteria; phylum Verrucomicrobiota; class Verrucomicrobiia; order Chthoniobacterales; family Chthoniobacteraceae; genus DASZPK01. The sequence goes on from JBAVPB010000298.1 coordinate 4,493, forward strand.
CTCGCTGACTCCAAAACCGAAATCCGAGGACGAGCCGTGGTATCAGAGGCCGGTCATTCTCGGAGTCATCATCCTCGCGCTGACACTCGTCCTGAACATCATCTTTGCTTAAAAGGAAACACTTATGAATTTCGATCTTAGAATTCCAGTCGGCCTCATGTTCACCGTGTTCGGTCTCATTCTCATCGGAGTCGGTTGCTTCGGCGGGGCAGACCTCACGGCAAAATCTCTCGGTATCAATATGAATCTCTGGTGGGGACTCTTTCAACTCGTCTTCGGCCTGTTGATGCTCTTCTTCGCAAGCAGATCCAGGAAAAATCCGTAGTAACCACCAATCGGTGCAGCAAAGCCGGTCGCCGATGATATTTACCGGCCCAACAATTGAGTTCTATGTCTGACAAATCACTTTCCCATCCTCATCGTCGTCTCAATGCCCTGACTGGAGACTGGATTCTGGTGTCGCCTCATCGCACCAGCCGTCCCTGGCATGGAAAACAGGAATCTGCGGCCCGCGCAAATCGTCCGGCCCATGATCCCACATGTCTTCTCTGCGCTGGCAACAAGCGGATGAACGGGGATATGAATCCGGACTACCGCGAGACGTTTGTTTTTAACAACGACTTCGCCGCCATTCTCCCTGAGCGCGGTCCCGTGCATGAGGATGGGGCGTTGTTCCGCAGCCAAGCGATTGCCGGTGAGTGCCGGGTCATTTGCTTTTCACCGCGTCACGATTGGTCGCTTCCCGAAATGCCGGGCGAGGCCATCCGCAAAGTGGTGGACACATGGGCCACCGAAACGGAAACACTGGGAAAACGTTACAATTGGGTGCAGGTGTTTGAAAACAAGGGCGACGTCATGGGATGTTCAAATCCCCATCCCCACGGCCAGATCTGGGCCGGTGATTTCATTCCCAACGAACCGGCCAAGGAGGAGAAGCAGCAGCTCGCTTATTTCAAGGAGAACACGAGCGTGTTGTTATGTGATTATCTCAAGACCGAATTGGAACGGGGTGAGCGTTTAGTCGCGGAAAACGAGCATTGGGTGGTCGTTGTTCCTTATTGGGCGACATGGCCCTATGAGACACTTCTCCTGCCTCGCAGGCACATCCTGCGCATTCCCGATCTTACAGGTGAGGAGCGCGATGCTCTGGCGGACATCCTCAAGCGTTTCCTCTCGCGATACGACAATCTTTTTGAAATCTCATTCCCATATTCCATGGGATGGCATGGAGCGCCCACGATGGAAGGGAATTTCTCGCACTGGCAACTGCACGCGCATTTCTATCCGCCATTGCTCCGCTCAGCCACTGTGAAGAAATTCATGGTCGGTTACGAAATGCTTGCCGAGGCGCAACGCGATCTCACGCCGGAACAGGCGGCGGGAATTCTCCGCAAGCAATCCGATGTCCGGTTCACAAACCAATAATCTGATGTTACGGAATATAGCAACGACCTTCCACTAAAATCACACATTATGAAATTCACTGTTCACACTGCTCAGTCCATCCGTGAAATCCGCGCCATCCGTGATTAACTACCTTACCTGTATTTTGATGATCTTCTGCGTCAGCGCGTCCCTTGGCCAGACGCCTTCCAGTTCGACGACATCCACTAACGTTCCCCAGTCGCTGATCCTTACTCCCGCCGATGCCGAGCGCGTTGATCGTCATGCCGAGAGTCCCCACCCCGCCGGTATATTGCAATGTGCCAGAGGAAGTGAGCGCCATGCCCAAATTCACGGCGCCACTCTCGCCCAAAGCCTGGGCCGAGCCTGCAGCAGCAACATTCCCCACAGCCAGCTTGCCGTTCTGGATGCTAACCGCACCGGTAACCGTGCCGCTGGCAACTGTGCCGCCATTCCAGTTTGCCGTGGTATCCCAGGGACCGTTGGTTCCCGTGATAATAGTCCCCGGCTGCGCCTGCGCGGATTGGCTGAGCAGCAACGCGGCAGACGCGACTGCGGCAAGCACCCCGCTGATAAGGGGCGCTGCTTTGCGGTGGCTCATTTCGGCGGCAGAGAGGTTTGTGTGCTTCATATGTTTTGGGGTGGGGTGGGTTTGGCTGGGTGGGGTGTGACTTTTCGATCTTAATTCGCGCCCGATTTTCGCGGGGACCACCTTGGAGTGGTCCCTTGCTGGAGTGGGGCTTGTGATAAATAATCCATCAAAAATAAAAATACCGCCATAGGATGCTCATCCGATGCGTTTCCGGCGGATTTCGGAGCGCGTTCCGGCATCGTCCTGCCGTGACTGCAGCTTGAGCACGGCCTCGGTGCGTGTTTGCACATGGAGCTTGCGGTAGATGGCTTCCACATGGGTGTTCACGGTGCTTGGGCTGATGCTGAAATGATGGGCAACTTCCTTGTATAAAAGACCTTTGGCGAGCTGTTCGAGCACCTCCCGGTCCCGCGATGTCAGCTTTTCCACATCACTCGCGGGCTGCTGTATTTTGTGGAAATGCGTCACCACCAGGCGCGCCAAGCTCATCGACATGGGCGCTCCGCCGAGATGCACTTCCCTGATCGCCTCAAGAAGTTCCGAAGACCGCGAACGCTTGAGCAGGTAGCCATTTGCCCCGGCGCGCAACGCCTTGAAGGTAAGCTCGCTGTCGTCGTAAGTGGTGAGGATGAGCACCGCCAGACCGGGATGCGTGGCCTTGAGCGCGGCCGTACACTCAATCCCGCTGCGGCCCGGAAGCTGGATATCCATGAGAAGGACATCCGGCAGATGGCTGGGCACTTCACGCAGGGCTTCCTCCGCGGAACCATAGAGACCGATGCATTCGTGCTGCGCACTGCGGGAGACCACCCTGGCCAGGCTTTCGCGGGTCAACGGATCATCTTCGACTATGGAAACCTTGAGGCGTATGGAAGCACTACGTCCTCTTTTGTAACACAATACCGGATGAAGACCAAGGTACAACCAAAGTAATGCGGGTGCCGCTTCCGACAGCACTGATGACCCGGCATTCGCCCCCCAGGACGGCGGCTCGCTCGCGCATATTGCGCAACCCGTTCCCATCCACCACGCTTGCCCCGGCTTCAAAACCGCGTCCATTATCAACAATGGTGATGGCGAGCGTCTCCGGGCTGAATACCGCGCCAAGGTGGACCTCGCTGCCTGCGGAGTATTTCACGGCGTTATTGAGCGCTTCCTTTACCACCAGGAGGACGTGATGGCGAAATTCCGGGTGCAGAGGACGCGGCGGCACGTCGGTCGAAAAATCGACCCGAAGGCGCAACCCTGTCGGTTTCAAAAAATCCTCGGCAAAACGCACGAGATACTGGAGCAGGCTGGCAAGCGTGTCTTTGACGGGGTCCGCCACCCACACGATGCTGTCGAGGGAATCCACCGCCTTGCGGGCGGAATCGGCAAGCTGGCTGACGCAATCGGGTGTGGTGGCCAAATCCGCCATGAGGACGATCTGCGTGAGGCTCGCGCCCACCTGATCGTGCAAATCGCGCGCGAGATGGGTGCGCTCCCGCTCCAGCGCGTGCTCCTGCTCGAGCCGCCACATCCGCGCGCGCACCCGGCGCAGCTCGATCATCCGCGCCAGCCAGCCCAGGAGCAGTGCGGCGCAGATCACCGCAGTTGCATGGAAAATGCCCGTCTCCCACCATGCCGCAGGTACGGTAAAAGCAAGCGATCCCGGTCGCGATGGAAGTGTCAGCTTCGCGGCGCCCGCGAACGGTACCACCGCGCCGCCAACCTGGATTTCCTCGATCAGCAGTGGCAACTGCGATGCTGTTTCCCGGGAACCCTGGGGAGCAATTTCCAATGCGCCACGGGAAGTTGCGAACCATAGATGCCCATCATGTGTGCGCGTCGTGGTGTTTTTAAATCCGAAAATGAATCAACATTGGCATGCCATTGTTGCGACCGTACGCGACGGTGTGCATCGACTGCCGGCGTCCGTCGATGGCCGCATCAATCTCACTGCGCGCAACGCGAAAAATGCCGCGTCCCGTGCCGATCCAGAAATCCCGCCTGGTTCAATCGCCAGCACGCGAAGATCATCGACCGGGAGACCGGCATCGTGAGGCAACTGTGCGACCTGGCCCGCCCTCCGACGATAGAGCCCGCCATTAAATACGCCGATCCAAACGGTATCTTTTTCATCCGGCACGATGAACCGGATTTGCTCGCCGGGCTTTGCCCCCGGGAGTGGCACCGGGACGAATTGATCATTCCGGCGCAGGAAAACCCGGCCTCCTTCCGTCCCCACCCACAACCGCCCCGCCGCGTCCCCGGCCAGCGCCCGCGGTTCGACAAGTCCACCTTCCTTGGGAATGAGTTCGGCTGCGTTATTTCGCCAGCGGACAAGGCCGTCCTTTATCGTAGCCACCCACAAATTTCCTTCTCGATCCGGAACCAGCGCAGTAAGTGCGTCCCAAATGGCCTCGTGGCTGAAAACTCCATCCCGCCAGCGCAATAGACCGCCGAGAGCGCCCATCCAAACCCCTCCGCAGGATCGGGGCACAATGCCATGATCCCCCCGCCGGCCCATCCCTCCGGAGTGGCAAACGAACGATTGCCGGAATCAAGCGCCCGCACCGGCGATCCGTCCTGTCCCGCCATCCAGAGCCTTCCCCTCCGTGTCTTTGCATAGTGAAACAATGTTGTCGGTGTGCAGCCCGTCTTTCTTCTGGCGCAGGAAAAAGCGGCATGGAGACAGGCGGTTCAATCCCCCGCCCACCGTCCCCACCCAGAGATTCCCGTCGCGATCTTCCGTGATGGAGGAGATAGCCGTGTGCGACGTCATCACCCGCACGAAGTGGCCGCTGCGAAACCGGAATAAGCCGAGATTATACGTGCCTATCCAGAGGTCACCCGCATGGCCCTCCTAGAGCGTGTTCACCGCCAGGCCGAGATCGGCGATAACCTCGTGGGAGCCATCGGCCCGGTACCGCAGAAGGCGCCCGCCCCGCGCCGCCCACATTCCGCCATCGCGTGCCGACGCGAGATGTGCCCATCCACCGCCAGTGGAATCAATCGATTGAAAACGCTTCCCGTCAAAGACACCGCATCCTTCCGTCGTGGTGAACCATATCCTTCCGCCCGCATCGGCATAGACGGAAGTATCCTGCCCCGGCCCGATTCCCTCCTTGCCCGAAAAGGTGGAGAGAGTTCCATCATGCCAGCGGAGAACTTTCCGTTCCGAGTAAAAGCCGGACCACACCGCTCCGGCGGCATCCTGCGCAAACGAGCTGGTCCAGATCGTGGACGCTGTGCCTGGTGGTGCGACCGGAACGATCGTTTCAAAACGATCCCCTGCCCGTCGTGCGACTCCGCCGCGCTCAAGCCCGATCCACAAAGCGCCATCGCGCGCAACGAATACTGTCCGCATCCGGTTCGACTCCAGCCCGGGCGTTGCATCCTTCAAAAACGAAGTGAATCGCGCACCGTCAAACCGCGCCAATCCACTGGATGTCGCGAGCCAAAGATATCCGTCAGGCGTCTGCGCAATGCCGAAAATGCTGTTGTTCGGCAGTCCGTCATCCACCTCCCACACGCGCAGGACATACTCTTCCGACACGGGAATTGCATCCACCGAAAGCGGCTCTCCATGGACGAAAGGCCCATGCAGCGCCATCGTGAAAAGCGCGGCAAATAGAAAGGAGGAGCGGCAAAATGTGCGCATTGAGAGCAGTTTATTCGATGATTTGCAGACGAACCGCGCTTTCCTCCCACGACTATCTTGTAAGTTTGGAGGGAGCGATCTTCAACAAATAGGACTTAGGCCTGGGAATTCAAATGAAAACCTTTCCGATATCCTCACGGTCAGGCTTGAAGTTTACCGGATATTGAAGAAAACTCGTGTCACGATATGCGGCTGCAACCGTATGAGGATGCCCAATTGTTTTGTGCGAACTGCTTTTCAAGTGGCTAAAAGTTTACATTCGTCCCAAACCCGGGGCGATGTGATAGTAAAGTTCATCACTGCGCAGTTGAGCCTTGAACTCGCGCAATCTTGTTTCCGCGTCGATCACAGCGACTTCGATACCGGCGATTTCGGCCAGATCCTCCATGTGTTCCGTCGTAACGGAATAGCTGAACCCGGTATGATGCGCCCCACCAGCGTAAATCCATGCAGCGCAGGCCGTCTTGAAATCCGGCCGGCATTTCCATACCGCGCGCGCCACGGGAAGTTTCGGCAACGGCTGCGGCGGCACAATCACATCCACTTCATTTACCAGCAACCGGAATCGATTTCCCAAGTCCATGATCGCTGCATTGATTGCATGTCCCGGAGGTGCGTCAAAAACCAACCTCACCGGATCTTCTTTTCCTCCAATACCCAGAGGGTGAATCTCCAGCTTCGGTTTTCCGGATGCGATAGAGGGACAAATCTCCAGCATGTGCGAACCGAGCACAAGATGCCCATCGGGATTCAAGTCATACGTATAATCCTCCATGAACGACGTGCCGCCTTTCATACCCGCAGTCATTACCTTCATCGCCCGGACGAGTGCGCATGTTTTCCAATCCCCCTCCCCGCCAAATCCGTAGCCATCGGCCATGAGCCGCTGGACTGCAAGCCCGGGCAATTGCTTCAACCCGTGCAGATCTTCGAATGTATCGGTGAACCCCTTGAAATTTCCGGCTTCCAAAAACGCACGCAGTCCAAGCTCGATCCTTGCGCCATCCCGTAGCGATTCGTGCCGTGCGGCACCTTTGCGCAGATCACCGGCAACCTCGTAACATTCCTCATACTCGGCACAGAGACGGGAGACATCGGCATCCGCAACATCGTTCACTGATTTCACCAGATCGCCGATGCCATGATAATTCACGGAAAAGCCCAGCTTCGCCTCTGCTGCGACCTTATCTCCCTCCGTCACCGCCACGTAGCGCATATTGTCACCGAAGCGCACAAATTTTCCGCCCTGCCAGTCATGCCATGCGCGCGTCACCTGTATCCATGCGGCTATGCGGGCCTGCACTTCAGCATCACTCCAGTGGCCGACAACCACTTTTCGCGCAAGCCGCAGCCGTGTATGGATGAAGCCGTGCTCGCGGTCGCCGTGCGCAGACTGATTGAGGTTCATGAAATCCATATCGATCTCGCTCCATGGCAGATCCCGGTTGAACTGCGTGTGCAGATGCAGCATCGGCTTCTTCAAGATCGAGAGCCCGCCGATCCACATTTTCGACGGAGAAAATGTATGCATCCAAAGCACGAGCCCTGCGCAGTTTTCCGTGCTGTTTGCCTCGAGGCACAGTGCGCGGATTTCCTCCGGTCTGGTCAGGACGGGCTTGAATACCAGGGTCAAAGGAAGACGACCGGTTGCATTCAATTCGGCGACAATCTTTGTGGAATTTGCGGCGACCTTTTTCAGGGCTTCCTCGCCGTACAGGTGTTGGCTCCCTGTGACAAACCAGACTTCAGGGGTTGATGATTTTTTCATAAATTAAAAAGATGGAACGCTTGGATCAGAATGCATTCTGCTCATTTGCACGGGTTTTCCAATGGCTTTCTGCTGCTTCGCCATTTTGTTTTGCGATTAATAATGCTCCTGGTTTACGGCAAGAAAACGATCCGGCCGGAATGGGCGTAATTGCCTGATTCCGAGCTTCGGATTGAGAGTTCATTTCTGTGAGGTTTCCGCTGAAATTTCCACGGATTTACACTGGCGCGCCTTGACCGGGCTTGACTGGGCTTGACGATTTTTCGGGGAGAATCCGGGGGTTCGGTCAGGAGTGAAAAGTGCAAATGGCTGGACCGGCTTCATTTTTTACCTTTGTTTTGCTTTTACCCGCCTTGACTCCCACTGTAGGGGTTCTCCTCCCATCAAGGAAAAGAAGAATTCCTGTCCGAATTAATTCTGCGCAAAAAATCCATCGCTTCATCCTGCCAAAACCAATCAGCAAAAGCAAGCTTAATGTTAGTTTTTTGTAATATTCCAAAGAAAGCTTGTAATACAAGACGATCCCGCCATGAGATGGGCGCTCTATGAACATCCGTGAGTTCGCCCAAAAGGCCGGAGTTTCCACCGCGACGGTGTCGCGGGCTTTTCATGAACCGGATAAGCTCACGGAAAAAACACGGACGCGGATTCTCACCCTCGCCGACCAGCTTGGCTATTACCCCAGCCCGAGCGGGCGTGCGCTGGTGCGGGGACGCCACGATGTGCTCGGCGTGGTCTGGCCGCTGGAAGTGGAAGGGCCTGAGGCTTCCTTTGCCCAGCGCATCCTTGCGGCCCTGACCGGCCATCTTGTAAAAAACGATCTCGACCTGCTGGTGTGCCCGCTGGACAGGAGGGAGAGCGCGGCGCTCGCCCATGCGCGCCGCACGCTGCAACGCTCCCGTTGCGATGCCTGGATCCTGCTTTATCCGCGGCATAACGATGCCCTGACCATCTCCTTGAAAAAGTCGGGGAAACCGGTGGTGTGCCTGATGGGCAGCCTGCCCGAGTGCCCCGATTGGAAATGCGTGCAGCTCAACCAGAAGAGCTGGATCGACGATGCGCTACGACGATTGAAAGCAGCAAGTTGTCGCGACGTGCTCTTTTTCGGATCGCGGCCGGACGAACCAGACCATGAACAGCGGCGAAATGTCTTCGCAGAATGCGCTCCGGGCTATTTTGGCAACCGGTTCCAGACCATCGCGGGCTGGCCGCCTGATGCCGACGAACTGCGCCGGCAACTTTTATCGGGGAAATGCGATGGCATCATAGGGGTCGATGATAACGCCGCTCTGCTGGCGCTGGAGGTGTGCAGGAAAGCGGGATTGTCCGTACCAAAGGATGTCAAGGTGGCGGGCATCGACAATATCCCGCAGGCGCGGTTTGCTTCTCCGTCACTAACAACCTACCGGCAACCCCTGGATGAAATGGCCGGCTGCGCGGTCGATCTGGCGCTGGGCAGGCGCACGCGTTCTCGCTCATTCGATGCCGTGCTGGTACCTGGGGACAGTCTGTAGCAAGCTGGCATGGCCACAAAAATCTCCCATTTGAGCCAGAATGTAATGCTTTACATTTTCATTGACAATCCGGCACTAAAGATCAAACCTTGCCGGGTAACCCTGAAAAAACAATACCTGTGAAATCTCTTACGCTCCAGCCCTACGACCACCTAAGCCGACAGGAAGTTGCCGCAACACTCGATAATCTTTCCCGCGCTTCCATCGCCGTCCTGGGCGATTTTTGCCTGGATGTTTACTGGACCATCGATCCCACAGCCTCGGAAATTTCGGTGGAGACGGGGTTAAAAACGGAGCCTGTGCGCACCCAGCGTTACACTCCGGGCGGTGCCGGGAATGTGGTGATGAACCTGCTCGCGCTCGGCGTGAGCAAAGTCCATCCGATAGGGGTACTGGGGAACGACCCTTACGGGAGCGAACTCAGGCGGTTGCTGGAAGCCCCGCAAATCAACCAGGATGGATTGATCTCACAATCCGAAGGCTGGGCAACGCATTCGTATGTGAAACGCTATACGGGGGACCAGGAAGCAAACCGCGTCGATCTAGGCAACTACAACAAACTTTCCGAGGCGACCAGTGATGAATTTTTCGCCAGGCTCGAGAAAATCGTAAAGGAGGTTTCGGTGGTGCTCGTCAATCACCAGGTGATCGGCAGCATTCACGACTCGGAAGCGTTTCGCACGCGGCTTGCCGATGTCATGGAGCGGCATCGCGATGTCTGCTTCATCATCGATTCCCGGGGCTACCATGAATCCTACCCGCATGCCGTCCACAAACTGAATGACCGTGAAGTAATGCGCGCCTGCGGGGTGCATGTGGAGGCGGATGACGTTGTTTCGCTCGAGAGCCTCGTCACCCATATTGAAAAACTCCATACCCTCTGGAAATCACCCATGGTGATCACTCGCGGAGCGCGGGGCTGTATCGTCTTCAGTGGCAGCGGCAAGGAAGCGCTGCAGATTTTCGGCGTTCAACTGCCCGGCCGGTCCGATCCCGTGGGTGCCGGCGATACTTTCGTGGCGACGCTGGCAGCCATCGTCTCCACCGGCACGAATCTCACGGCGGCGGCTTTTGTCGCCAATCTCGCGGCGGCGGTCACCGCGCAAAAGCTTTTCCAGACCGGCACAGCCTCCCCGGGTGAAATCGAGGAACTCGGCGCGCATGCGGAATACGCTTTCCGTCCCGAACTCGCGGAATCCTCTCATCACGCACGGTATTCGGGCGAATCCGAGATTGAAGTAATCGTGGAACCTTTCCCAGCCTTGAACATCCGTCACGCCATTTTCGATCATGATGGCACGATCTCCAGCTTGCGTGAAGGTTGGGAGCAGATCATGGAGCCAATGATGCTGAAGGCCGTGCTCGGCGCCCATTATTCCACAGCGGATGAAACCTTGTTTCACCGCGTAAAAAGCCGCGTGCGTGATTTCATCGAGCGCACCACGGGCATACAGACCATCACGCAGATGCATGGCCTGGTGGATCTGGTCGGTGAGTTTGGGCTGGTGCCCGCGGACCAGATTTTGACTCCTGCGGAATACAAGGCCATCTACAACAGCGAGCTCAAGGCGCTGGTGAACCGACGTCTCGCAAAACTCGACCGCGGTGAACTCGACGCCGGCGATTTCACGCTGAAAGGCGCGGTCCCGTTCATACGCGCTTTGCACAAGTCCGGTGTCCGGCTTTATCTCGCCAGCGGCACGGATGAGGATGACGTCAAGTTCGAGGCGGCCCGCCTCGGCTATGCAGATGTTTTCACGGGCGGTATTTACGGCTCAGTGGGCCAAGTGACGAAGGATGCAAAGAAAATAGTCATCGAGCGCATTCTACACGAAGTCGGAGGGGCTTTTGAACAACTCATTGCCTTCGGGGATGGGCCGGTCGAGATGCGCGAAACCCAACGGCGCGGTTCCTATACAGTCGGCATTGCAAGCGACGAAATGCGGCGCTTTGGCATGAACCTGGATAAACGTTCGCGCCTCATCCGCGCGGGAGCGCACGCCATCATCCCTGATTTTTCTCAATGGGAAAAACTGTGGAGCTTTT
>JBAVPB010000299.1:0-2320 GCA_049692655.1 Chthoniobacteraceae bacterium
ATCATAATTTCCCTCTATAGCTTTTTTAAGATTGAGCGGCGTTATACCGGCAACTTCATCTTGTTCAAAAAAATTCTGCAGAATTTCCAAAGGAATCAAGTTTCGTTTCGCTTTTGAATTTGCCAGAGCCGTTATTTCTGCCGTTATTTCCTTATCCAAACTTTTAAATTTTCTGCTCTTAAGAAATGTTTCCAGCGTACCTATTGGAAATGTCCTTTTTTGTTTTTTGGGATCAAGCAGGATCTCCACCTCAGAGTGAACTTCACCATAGAGCCTTTGGATTTTCTCGATGTAACTCTCGGCATTGCTCATAAATAAACCATTTAAATCATCAGCACGTTGCGAATCTTACCTGCATCAAGCGTGAATCCACCACCTACCGGAATCACGTAGGCATCATGCCTCCCCAGTTCCGTGCGTCGATGCTCTGCTGTAAATTCCGGTGCGCTGGTTGCCGTGCCCACCTGAATACCTGCGGTAATTGGAATCATGATGGTGGCCTTTTCCTGGCTCTTCGCAGGCGTTTCAATCGAATACCCCTCACCACTGGCGATAATGGAAAAAATATCCAGGAAGTTGATTGCAAATATTGAATCAAAAAATACCTGACAGTAACTCTGGGGTACTCCATAGCGTTCCAGCCAACGATATACAATCACGAGATCCTCAACCTTAACAGTAAAGCTCGGCGATTCGCGACCCGCCTTGTTCCCCTCGCTACGCTGACGCTGGCGTACGGCAATATAAGTCAATGCATCGAATTTACTGGAACGCACTTCAATTGCCGCCGCCGCTTTTTTCACCAACTCGTCCTCCTCTTTATTTCCATGCGCCGAGAACTCGCCCTTTACTTTAAGCGATTTGGAAAACAAAAGGAGATCGGGACGCTTTCCAAACTGCCTGGTGGCCTCAATTCCGGTAAGATAGGTATCTCTGAACTCAGGATGACCTGCGGCAATCCTGCCAGTATCGCCATACTGCGCAATTTTCCATTCCGGGATGGATTCAGCCAAGGCTTGAGCAAGCTTTTGTTCGGCCCAGTCCCCCATTGCGCGATTCGCGAGAAATTCCGAACGCGCATCAGTTGGTACCGATGGCTTACGTGAAGGCTTCTCTCCTTCACCTCCAAAAACAAGATGCCTCTTTTGAATATCCTTTGCCGTGAGATTTTCGACTACACCGTCACATGTCTCCTTCAGACGTTCAAAATATGTCGCAGGTCTGTTCATCATTTATCCCGGGCAAATGTAAACAATTCCCTGACATCGACTTTTAACGCCTTGGAGAACTTTTCCAATCCAGCGACAACGGGGGCATTCACGCCGCGTTCAACGAGACTGACAAACTCAACCGAACACCCCACTTTTTCCGCAAGTTGTTCCTGCGTAAAATTTTGAGAGCGTCTGAGTTCAGCAATACGTTTGCCGAGTTTCTTTTGCAGCATGTAGTTTAACTACCATTTTGAACGATCTGCCGCCACGGAGCTAAACTACGTCTCGCTGCACTGATGCCACTTTGATTTTCAATCTTGGGACGTCATCAACTGCAGGACCTCAAAAAAATATCTTGCATCCACACGCCCTTTTGATACCGTTCACTTGAACGGTATGCAATTAACCACACGCCAGCAACAGATTCTAGACTTCATCCAGCAGGAGCAACGCCTCAACGGCGTGACTCCTTCCACGAGGGAAATCCAGGAGCATTTCGGCTTCTCAAGCCAGACGACTGTAATGGATCACCTGAACGCACTCAAGCGCAAAGGTGCTGTCCAGCAGATCGAGCGTCAGGCCCGCTCCCTCGTCCTGCCCGGCACGGTCCGCCGTGCGTCCATCATCGACATCCCGATCTTCGGCACCATCCCCGCCGGCATGCCCGCCGACCAGCAGCAGGAGGAGGATGGCTTTGTCGCCGTGGATAGCGATCTGGTCCCGATCACCAGGAACGCAACCACCTTCGCGCTGAAAGTGCGCGGCGATTCCATGGTCCACGCCGGCATTTACGAAAACGACACCGTCATCCTCGAGGTCAAGGAACCACGGAACAACGATGTCGTCGCCGCCTTGATCGATGGTGAGACCACACTCAAACGCTACATCGTGCAAAAAGGAAAACCGTATTTGCATGCGGAGAATCCCAAATACCCCGACCTCATTCCCGCACAGGAATTGGTGGTCCAGGGGGTGATGATCGCCCTCTTTCGAGTGGCAAAATAAATAAACCAAACAGCCAGGAGAACAAATATGAAAATGATCCAAAAATTATTCAAAGCCGGTTCAACATGGTTTCACCCGGAATATCGACGCAAACCCGAGCAACT
>JBAVPB010000300.1:0-10993 GCA_049692655.1 Chthoniobacteraceae bacterium
GAGGGAGGCTTTTGATGCGGGGCGGTGTGAGCTTGCGGATGGCAGGTTGGATGACGGGTTTTTCCAGCTTCATCCATGCATTTGCGTACGGGGTGAAGACGCGGTACGGGCCGCCGGTGCCGGTGAGGACTTCGTCGCGCTCGTGGATGGCGATATCCTTGAAACCATGGACTTCGATGCCGAGGCGGTGGGCCATTTTTTCCACGCGCTTCTCCATTTCACGACCGAAGGGGTCGGGGTCGCGGTTGAAGTAGATGGCCTCGGCCTTGGTCTCGACGGCGAGGCGCTCGAGTTCCTTGTCCGCTTCGCCGCGCCGAATGATGAGCCCGCCGCCGATGGTTTCGATATTTTTTGAGAGGGAGGAGAGGCAGCCGCAGAGAAACTCCTGGCGGGCGGGGCCGGTCCAGCGATGTTCCCGCTTCCAGTCGCTGGCCATGTATGTGGGAATGACCTCACGACCGCCCCGGGAAGCGGCGGTGAGGGCGGTATTATCGGTGATGCGCAGGTCGCGCCGGAACCAGTGAATGACAGGCACTGTGTAAATTTAGATTTTGGATTTCGGCTTTTTATTATTACGTTGGGGGGACTTCAGCGGATGCCTTGGGGATACCATACATCCGCAGTATTAATTTATGAGTAAAATCAAAGCAGGCATCATCGGGCTGGGACACATCGGGAAATTTCACGCGCGCATTTTATCGGAATCCGCACAGGCTGAATTCGTGGCGGTTTACGATATGGACCACCAGGCGGCGCTAAGGTTCGCGGAACAATACGGCGCTAAGGTGGTGACGTCACTGGAGGAATTTGCGGAGCTGGTGGATGCCGCCACGGTGGCGACGCCGACGCCGACGCATTTTGAGATCGGCAAATTTCTGCTGGAGCGCGGGAAGCATGTGCTGATCGAAAAGCCGATCGCCGAGACGACGGCGCAGGCGCAGGAGCTTGTGGCGATTGCCCACAAGAAGAAGCGCATTCTGCAAGTGGGGCATGTGGAGCGATTCAACCCGGTGCTGGGAGCGCTGGAGCTGCACCTGGACAAGCCACGTTTTATTGAATCGCACCGGCTGTCCCCCTACCCGAACCGGAGTGTCGAGATCGGCGTGGTGCTTGATTTGATGATCCATGACCTGGAGATCATCCTGCATCTCGTGGGATCGCCGGTGACGAGCATCGATGCGGTGGGGATGCCGGTGTTGAGCCGGGGCGAGGATATCGCGAATGCGAGGCTGCGGTTTGCGAACGGGTGTGTGGCCAATGTGACGGTGAGCCGGGTGAATCCCGAGAAGGTGAGGACGATCCGGGTATTCCAGCAGCATGCGTATCTGGCGCTCGATTACCAGAACCAGACGGGTGAGATTTTCCGGATCAAGGACGGGAAGAGCATTGGCGAGCCGCTGGAGATCGAGAAAGGCGAGCCGCTCAAGCGGGAGGTCGAGTCGTTCATCCAATGTTGCATCGACGGGGTGAAGCCGAAGGTTTCCGGGCACGAGGCGGCGGTGGCGCTGGAGCTGGCGATCGAGATCACGAAAATGATCGAGTCGCAAAACAGCGGGTCGCATCACGAAAAGTAAACCTGCAAAATCGAAACCGATGGAATTTCCAAAAGCAGTGGAAGCAGTGTGGGCTCCGTGGCGGGTGGAATATTTCAGCATCGACAGGACGCGTGATTTCCTCACGGAAGCGGCGCAGACCACGGACGATGCGGGGCATCTGGTGGTGGCGCGGAGGAAGAATACGTTCCTGATCATGAACCGCTTCCCCTACGCGGTGGGGCACATGATGGCGGTGCCTTACCGGAAGGTGGCGGATATCGCCGATCTCACGACGGAGGAGCAACTGGAGCTCTGGGAACTGGCGGCGCGTGCGCAGAAGCTATTGAGGAAAGTCGTGAACGCGCAGGGATTCAACATCGGGCTGAATATCGGGAAATGTGGCGGTGCGGGCGTGGCGGACCATCTGCACCTGCACATAGTGCCTCGCTGGGAGGGCGACAGCAATTTCATGCCGGTGATCGCGGATGTGCGGGTGATGCCTGAGGCTCTGGAGAGCCTGTATGCGAAGCTGGTGGCTGCGGGTGCCTAAAACGGAATCCGACGAAAGCCTACACGGCGGTATCCAACAAAAGTCTAAACAGTGGCAGCCAACAAAAGCCTAGACGGCTTTGGCCACCCATTTGTCCATGCTGCGGAGGCGTCCCGCGAGGACATGCATGACGTGCGTGGCGAAAAACGGGGTCTGCTGCACCATGAAATGGAAGCGGCGCTGATCAACCTGCGCAAGACGGCATGGGGAGGCGGCCACGATGGTGGCGCTGCGGGGGGATGACTCGATCAAAGCGATCTCTCCCAACAGTGCGCCGGGTTCTGCGGTCTCGACTACTTTCCCAGCGATGGTGACGTCCATGGTTCCTTCGAGAAGCACATACATTTTGTCCCCTACATCCCCTTCCCTGAATAATGTCTCGCCGGTGGCAAGATTAACAGTATCGGTGTCTCTGCTGAAAAGGTCGGCTGGGTTCATAGTAGAAATTCCTGAAAGCATCGAAAATCAGATACCGCTGCAGGCAAGACAAGCGCTCAATTGTTACAATATCGTAACGTTTATTTGAACCCCCGAAAGGATGTCTGGCAGTGAGCCTGTAAAAATGTCGTATTTTAACGTTCAGAGCGGATTGACTTTCCCGACTGTTTTCCTATTGTTTCATTTGTGAAATATTTCACAAACTTAGAGAGAAAATCCAACGCCGCGAAGCAGATCAAACAGACGTTTGAGCTGATCAACACGCATCTTTACACTGTAGAGGAGCGCGTGAAGCAGCAGGCGCGTGAATTTGACCCTGCGGTGGAAGGATATGTCTCGTATGCCTGCGAAAGCCGGGGCAAGCGGCTGCGGCCTGCGCTTGCGCTGCTGGCGGGAGGGGCGACCGGGAATATTTGCTCGAGCCATTTCGACCTGGCTGTGGTGCTGGAATTGATCCATGCGGCGACGCTGGTGCATGACGACATCATGGACGGCGCGGAGATCCGCCGGGGGCAGCCAACGGCGAATGCGAAGTGGGGCAATGCGATCAGCGTATTGCTGGGCGACTGTCTTTTTGCGCATGCGCTGAAACTTTCCGCGAGCTTCCCGAACGGGGAGATCAGCCGCAGGATCGCCAGCGCGGCATCGGACGTGTGCTCGGGGGAGATCATCCAGACGCAGCGTAGGTTCGATCTCAAGCTGAGCTTTGCGGATTACTACCGGATCATCGAGATGAAGACGGCGGCTCTTTTTGCGGCGGCAACGGAGCTGGGGGCTTTCATCAACGAGGCGTCTCCGGAGATCATCTTTGCCATGAAGACTTTCGGCCTCAAGCTGGGGACGGCCTATCAAATTTACGACGACTGCCTGGATATCGCGGGAAATGAGGACACGGTCGGCAAAACGCTTGGCACCGACCTGCGCAAAGGGAAGCTGACGCTCCCGATTCTGCATTTGCTGCAATCCTCCTCGGAGCAGCAGCGCCATGAATTGAGCGCATCGATCCTGCGCGGGGAAGAGGCGGATGTGGAGGCGTTGACGGCCTCGGCGCGGCGCGAGGGTGCGATAAACTCGTCCGTGAATACCGCCCGTAAAATCCTGCGTGAAGCGATAGACCAGCTTCAGCTTTTGGAACAGAACAAATATCGCGACAACCTGCGCGATGTCTGCGAGTCCGTGGAGCAGATGCTGGAGCAATTTGTCAGCTAGGGGGGCCGGGGGTTTGCAACGGGCACTCTCCTGTCTTGATAAACGGGGCGGTGCATTCATAATCACTTTTCAATTTTCACATCCCTGATGGCTTCCCTCAAAATTCACGAAATGCCGGAACAGGACCGCCCGCGCGAGAAGCTCGCGAACCATGGCGCGTCCTCCCTGAGCGATAGTGAATTGATCGCCATCCTGCTTCGCACGGGGATTCCGGGATCGAATGCCATCGAGGTCGCGCGCACATTATTGACCCGCTTCCAATCGCTGAGCGGGCTGGCGCGATGCAGCGTGCAGGAGATCGCATCGATCAAAGGTGTGGGACCGGCAAAGGCTGTGCAGCTCGCGGCTGCATTTGGCCTGGGCAACCGGCTGGCGCGCGAGTCGCTTTCAAAATCGAAGATCGATACGCCGGAACTGGTTTATGAATTGCTCGGGCCGGAGATGCGCGGGCTCAACAAGGAATCGCTGCGGCTCATTTTGCTGGATACGCGCTATCACCTCATGCGGATCGAGGAGGTGTCGCTGGGCAGCCTGAATGAGAGCATCGCGCATCCCCGCGAGATTTTCCGTCCGGCGCTGATATACTCCGCATACGCGATCATTGTGGCGCACAATCATCCCTCCGGCGATCCCTCGCCGAGCGAGGCCGACCGACGGCTCACGCGGCGGCTAGCGGAGGCTTCGCAGTTATTGCAGATCCCACTTCTCGACCATGTCATTATCGGCTCGCCGATCGGCGACAATCCGCCATTTTACAGTTTCAAGCAGGCAGGCATCCTATGAAGAAAATCCACCCCACAGCGATCATTCACAGCTCGGCGGAACTTGCGGACGACGTCGAGGTCGGGGCTTACGTATGCATTGAGGGACATGCCGTGATCGGCCAGGGATGCAAAATCCAGTCCCATGCGATCCTCGCGGGCAATGTGAAGATCGGGAAAAACAATGTGATCGGCTACGGCGCCGTGGTGGGAGCGGAACCGCAGGACCATGCATTTCACCCGAAGATCAAGAGCGAGGTCATCATCGGCAATGACAACCTGATCCGCGAATATTGCACCATCCATCGCGGGACTGCGGAGGGCTCCGCAACGGTCGTGGGCAATCACAATTTCCTCATGGCGGGCACGCATCTCGGCCATAATGTGAAGGTCGGAAACAAGGTCATCATCGCGAACAACGTCCTCCTTGCAGGGCATGTCGAGGTGCAGGATGGGGCATTCATCGGTGGCGGTTGTGCGTTGCACCAATATGTCCGCGTGGGGCAGGTCTCGATCTCGCAAGGCGTGAGCGCGCTGGCCAAGGATGTGCCGCCATTTACGATCGTGGCGGACCGGAGTTATGTCGTCGGGCTGAATGTCGTCGGGCTGCGCCGTGCCGGATACACGGCGGAGCAGCGGAGAGAAATCAAGGAGGCGTTCAAGCTGCTTTACAAGAGCGGACTGAACACCACGCAGGCGCTGGAGCGTGCCAAAGAACAGAAGTGGAACAAGGCCGGGCGGGCGTTTTTTGACTTTGTCGCGGCTGCCACCAAGCGCGGTATCTGCGACATCCGGGAATCGGCCTGAGGGCGCCGGCTACGCCTTCGAGGACTGATAGGTTCCCTCGGTCACGCCGAGTTTGGATTGCGCGCGGAGTTCCTGCCAGAGGGTTGCGCCGTCGCGCGAGCCTGCCATGAGGGATTGATAGGCGCGGATGATCTTGCGCGAGTCCGCGGCGGATTCCTCGAGGAGTTCCACGCGGTAATTGCGGAGGCCGGCGGCGCGGAGTTCCGGGAAGAAGCGGGAGCCGGTCTGGGCGGATGCGTTAAACAATGTGTTACGACAACCCACGTCGGCCCGAAGCGGGTGCTCCACCCCCACCCTGTCGCGCAGGTGGACGCTGTGTTTCTCGCAGGGGCGGCCGCAATCCAGGAAGGATTTTCCATCCGACATGAATGCGGCGAAGACGCAGTGCTCCATGTGAAACATCGGCATGTGCTGGTGGATCGTGAGCTCGAACCATGCGGGAGGCGCGTTGCGCAACAGGGCGAGCACCTGGTCGATATTCAGGTCGTAGGAAATCACTAGGCGCTCCAGGCCTTTTTTGTGCAGGACCTCGGCAGTGAGCGGGTTCGCCACGTTGAGGGAGAAATCGCCGAGCTTTCGCAACGGCTTGTCCGCAAAATATTCGATCGCACCGGGATTGCGGATCAACACGCCGTCGGGTTCCGCGTTTTCGATCAGCTTGAAGAAGCCTTGCTCACCGGCTTTCTGGATGCGGGGGGTTGCGAGAAGAATTTCGATGTGGGGCTTGTTGCGAACGAGAGCGACGGCGTCCTTGTAGCGGCGGACATCCTCGAAATCTACGCAGAGTGTCCGGATATCGCATTCCAGAGCCGCCTCAACCTGATCCATGGTCCGGCAGAGGAGGGAAAGATTGCATGCTTCCGTGTGCAATTGCTGTGTGTCTTCGGCATCGGAGCCGCCGATGGTTTCAAGGATTTCTGCAACGCTCCTTTTGCTTTCCGGGCGCTCGATTTTCAGGCTGTGATCGAGTTGCGCGATTAATTCACGGCGCAGGCGGTTCAATTCGGCAATCGGCAGGATGACTTTGCCTTCGAGTTCGTTTTTGAAATCGCCCAGCGCATAGACGCTTTCACCGAAACGGCCCAGGTGTTCGGTCAGGCGCTCGGTGGTCAGGGGAGCGTTGCGTGCTTCCTGAAGGAGAATTTCTGAGCGCACACTGACACTCCCGGCCTCGATGGTCAATGGCTCCCCCACCCTGCCTGTGACGCAGAGGTTGATTTGTTGACGGTGACGCGGCTCGATCCTGCCGGCGAAGGATTTTCGCAGGCGGTTGTTCAAGGCGGGGTCGTCTGTTTTCCAGATGCGGTCGCCTGTCTTGATGCGCGAGAAGTTGATGCTGTCGCGCTCGAAGAACAGCGTGACTTCCTTCCGCTCCTCCCTCATCTGCCAGATACGTCCGCCCTGCTCGGCGTTTGTGTCGCCACCTGTGTCGAACACGACCCCGTCACCAGCCTTGAGTGGCAATTGTGAATCGAGCGCGACGAAATCCCTGCCGACCCGCGTGATACGGCCAGCGAATGGGCCGCGCTTTTTTCCATAGCGGGCGGGCACGAGTTCCTGATGGTTCACGCCATGCAGCCAGCCGGAAAAGAGCCCGCGTGAAAAAGTCATTTCGAGCTGGTAGCGATCGGCTGCGCTCGCGGCGCGTTCGGTGCGCTTTTCCAAGGCAGCGTCAATCGCCTTACGGTAAACCTGGCAGACCCCGGCGACGTACTCGGGGGATTTCAGTCGGCCCTCGATTTTGAAGCTGCAGACGCCGAGTTCCACGAGCGCGGGAATTTCGTCCACTGCTGCGAGGTCCTGCGGTGAGAGCAGATATTGCCGGTCGCCGAGATTTTGCACCACGCCATCCACCACCAACTGGTAGGGCATGCGGCATGCCTGGGCGCATTCGCCGCGGTTTGCGCTGCGGAGGCCGAGGGATTCGCTCGTGAGGCACTGGCCCGAGTAGGCCACGCAGAGGGCGCCGTGGACAAACATTTCCAAGGGCATCGTACCGTCGAATTTCTCGATCTCGCGCATGGAGAGTTCGCGGGCGAGCACGACACGGTCGATGCCAAGCTCCTGCGCAAACCGCGCGCCTTCCGGCGAGGTGATCGTCATTTGCGTGGAGGCGTGGATGGATAACTCCGGAGTGATCTCCCGCGCCAGCCTCACCAGCCCCACATCCTGCACGATGATGGCATCGACCCCGGCTTTGTTTAGCAGGCGCAATTGGGCGGCTGCGTCGTCGAGTTCGCCGGTGAAGATGAGCGTGTTGAATGCGACGTAGGCTTTCACCCCGTGGCGATGGCAGTAATCCACTACTTCCGGCAGCTCCTCCTCGGTGAAGTTATCCGCACGCACCCGCGCATTAAACCGCGGAAGCCCGAAGTAAACGGCATCCGCGCCATTTGCTACAGCGGCGCGGACGCAGTCCCAGTTTCCGGCTGGGGCGAGCAATTCGGGAGTGTGGTGCATTGCAAAAAATCCAGACGTTGTTACTTCACCGCGACGCCAAGGCTTGCGAGGGCCTTGCGGACGTCGTTGGCCTGCTCCTTCGTGGAGGCGCTCTTGTCGAGCCATGCGATCTTGCCATCCTTCACGATGAAGGACTGGCGCTTGGCCAGGTTAACCAGGGGCATGAGCGGGACCTGGAATGCTTTTGCCACGGCGCCATCGCTATCGGCTACCAATGTGAACGGGAGTTTGTATTTATCCTGAAATTTCTTCTGGGATTCTGCCTTGTCCTCGCTCACGCCGATGACCTGCACGCCACTCGCGCGGAGATCGGCGTAGGAATCGCGGATGCTGCATGCCTCGGCGGTGCATCCGGGCGTGTCGGCTTTTGGATAGAAATAAACCAGCGTCACGCCTTTTTGATACACATCGGAAAAGACGACTTTTGCGCCATCCTGATCGATGGCGGTGGGAGCCGGAGCGGCGTCGCCGAGTTCAAGCGCTTGTGAAGCGGCGGCGAGGCCGAAGAAAGTGAGGAAGCCCATAATGAAAAGGAAACGCGGTTTGTAGTTCATAACCATACTTAGCACATAAAACGGTGAACTCATGGTCAAATATCAGGATCGAGGTTTGGGATGACGACTGTGCGCAGCCATGCGTTGACTTTACGCTCCTCGGTAGCGGGGAAATCGTGGCCTACGCCTTCCATGCCGTGAGCCTCGACGTTCATTTGCGCCTTGCGAGCGGCGTTTGCGATCTTGTTGCCGAAATCGCTGCCAGCGCCCTCCTTGGCAGTGCCCCAGGCGAGATAGAAATACCGACCGGGCAAGGAGGGATAGTTGAAGCTGATGGAATCGCCGCCCTCGATGAGCACGAAGACATTGAAAAAGCCGTAGAAGCTCTGCTCCCGCTCGCCGAGACAGCCGCCGATGGTATGCGCGCCATTGGAGAAGCCGACTACGATGCGCAGCCTTGGGTCGAGATTGGGAATCATCTGCGCGAGTTTCGCCAGCATCTTTTCCTGGAGTTCCCAGATTCTGCCGATCTGTCCCTGGGGAGCGGCGAATCTCGGGGCCGGGACTGAGAGCGGGTAATTCATGCCGACCATCACGAACTCGCGCGAATCCACGAGTTCCGAGGCCTCGTGATACCAACTCGTGCCATCGCCGCCCGCGAGCCAGACGATGAGAGGCACGGGGCGATCGGGGCTGTAGTTCTCGGGAATGCGGACGCGCATGGCCATCGGTTCGTTGCTGCGGGACATGCCGAGTTCCGGGAATGTGAGGTAGAGTTCCTCCTTGGGCTTGATGCTGGGATCGGGAGCGGCGCCTTTCCGGAACAAGCCGGGTTTCAGGAGCAGGTTTGCCTGAGAGCGGCGGGGTTGGAAATTTTCGGCATCGGGAGCCCGGGTGACGGGTTCGGCGACTGAGGGAGCAGGTTGCGGAGTTGCTGCGGGCTGTGGTGTTGCCGCAGTCGCAGGCACGGGAGTTCCGCTGGCTTCTTGTTTTTCCCAGTTGTCCAGATAGTCCTGATCGGCTTTTGAGAGTTTGCTGATCTCGACGGTGATGATGCGGTTATTGCCCAGCAACAGTGTTGCGGTGCTGCCTTGCACGCTGATGAGGGTCGCCTCCATAGTGACTCCGACGCTGTTTGTCCATTTGCGGGGCGCGTGATCGGCTTTGCAGGTGAGGGCGAAGGCCAGCGTGAGGAGAACGATGGGGAGATTTAGGAAATGGAAGCCCGAGTTGCGAAGGGGGCTTATGCCGGACTTGGCCGGACTTACCCGGACTTGGCCGGACGCTTCGTTCCAACGTCGAATGTTGAATGGAGTTTCGTGGATGGCCGATTTCATGTGTTCGGGGGTAAGAAAGCCTGTTTGTCTCGTGAGCACGATTTTGTGGGTTTTTTTGCGGTTTTTCGCCGAAAAATGGCTTTGTTTTGGGTTAAATTGGCTTTGTTTTGGCTTTGTTTTTTGGGCTTCTACAGAGTAAAAATTGGCTTTGTTTGGCAAAAAAGCGTGTTTTTGGGTTCACTACCAAGCTGGCAAGATTTCAGGCGGGGAAATGGGGCAAGTCCTGTTGGAGACGTCCGGACACGTTATCTCTTTCATGTTTTTAATATTGGCAAAAACGCGAAAAGAAAGCAAGTTTATTTTTAGGTTTTTGTAATTTTTGTGAAACGCAAGTGGATTGAGGGATTTTTTTCTCTGTGTGGGCCATGGGTCGTCCCCGGATAGCATTCGTGGATTGAAGAAAAAGTTCGTTGCGGCGAGGACACCGCAACCAGCACTCGAGACGAGCGCGCTCCCCGGAGCATGATGCTGCGCGCTGGGTGGAATTGTGCGTTAAGGAGTGAAAATCGGCGTGGTAAATGAAGGGGGGTTCCGCTAAATTCAGCGGCATGAATATTTCGGATTTGAAGAGCCCGCATGTGAAGACGGGTGGGATTTATTATTATGCGCGGATGATTGACAAGGTGCGCTTTAACGGGAAGGGGGCGCTGCCGAAGGATTATCTGCCGAATCTTGGGGGCGGGTTTGACAAGCGCTGCATTGATTTTCTTTGGATTGAATATCCTGCTTTTGTGACGCGCGTGAAGCAGGGCGGGAGCGATGAGGAGATTCTGGAATGGGCGTTTGGCCAGGGGCGCAAGCCGAATGAAGAGGAGATCGAGGTGTGGAATGAATTCATGCGCAAACGGGGGTGGAAAGATGAGGCTAGCGAGCGTCTGCAAATGAGGAAGGCTGAGAGCGGGTTTCCAGGCCGGGCGGATATTGAGACGTTTTTTGATTACATTGATTTGGATGAGGGGCGTGATCCGCGGAAGGCTGCGTGATTATCAGAGGGAAAGATTTCGCAGATTAACGCAGATTTAAGAAAAGTCCGAAGAAGCTATCGCGGACTCGGACACGACAGAGCGTGTCCCTCCATATGCTGGATGTCGTCCAGCTGTTGAGAATGACTCGGGTGTTTATATCGCCCGTCCAGAAACAAACCTCAGGAGGCTTGGGTGGGTTGGGTGTCGGAGAGGGATTTGGGGGACTCGGTCGATTCGGGGCGGATGCCGCCGAAGATTTTTGAGAAGACGCTCTTGGGCGGGGCTTTACCGGCTTCCTCGTCCTGGATCTCGGCGAGGGCGGTGCTCTTGGCGCCTTCCCATGCGGGGGCGAAGCCGGGGACGTTTACGAGCATGCGTTTTTCGGCGCGGGCGAAGACTTCGAGGTCGCGCTGGGAGCGGCGCTCGGGGTTTTCGTT
>JBAVPB010000301.1:0-15616 GCA_049692655.1 Chthoniobacteraceae bacterium
GGATAATATGCCGCCCCCCGTGCAAAAGCCATCGCATAGAAGCTCGGAAAGCTCCACAGATACCAGAGAAACCAGCCGCCCTGGCGTCGCCGGTCCCGTGGTGAAAAAAAACAAGACCGAGGAAAACATCGATAACATAGCCGACCGCATCAAATTCCGCGAAGCGAAAACCAAGGCGCTCAGGGATCAAAAAGTAATCGACCTCGATGCGCAGGTAGCCGTGGCAAGAACCGATCCCGAAAAACGTGCCCTCCTGAAGGAATATTACACAACCCTTTACGGAAAAATCCTGAAAATAGATGGTTCGCTCAAAAAATTAGTGGCGGATCGGCTGAAACAATCGTTAAATGCACTTGATCAAAGCAAAGTCCGTCCCAAGGGACACGACGAAGCTTTGGCCACACATTGATTTTTACCATGCCCGGTGATCCGGGAATGGCATGTAAGGCGCGTTCGTCTAGTGGTTAGGACACAGCCCTCTCAAGGCTGGTGCACGGGTTCAACTCCCGTACGCGCTGCCAGTGTTTATACGGCCCGCTTCCACGATCAGCTCTGTTGCGTTGCCCAATTGTAAAAAGGCTAACAGAAAAACATCTCTCATCTGACGAGGACGTAGCGGCTCATTTTTGCCGCGTGAGCACCCGAAGATGACGAAAGCAATCGAGCTGGAAGGCGCATGCGTTAAACAAAAAAATGTTACCGGTATCTGTTGACAGGATACAGGCCAAATCCCACACTGTATGAAATAATGAACCTTTCATTCCCTGCCCGTTTTATCGAGCCCCTCCGTGAACTCACTGTCATCGATGATGCTGACGTGGTCATTGTCGGTGGCGGAGCTGGAGGAATCGGGGCAGCGATTTCCGCCGCCCGGTGTGGGGCGAAGACTATCCTTATTGAACGTTTTGGAGCTCTTGGAGGCACATGGACGTCGGGCCTGTTAAGCGCCATTATGGTAAACTGGACCGCCCGTGGAATCTTTGAAGAATTTCGCCGCAAGCTGTCGGAGCGCGGGGCCTGGAAGGAAATCCGCCATAGCTGGAACTACTGGGGTGGAGACCAGCCGCCAGAAGATCCTGCCAGCTATGAAGGCACCTATGATGCAGAGGCGGCAAAGATTATCCTCGAAGAAATGGCATCTGCGTCCGGAGTCAGGATTTATTACTTTGCGCAGGTTGTTCATGTCTTCAAAAATGAGGACGGACGCTGTATCACAGGCGTAGCCATTCAATCAAAGGAAGGGCGGCATGTGATCACAGGCCGCGTATTTGTTGATTCCTCCGGGGATGGTGACCTTTTTGCCCTGGCAGGCGCAAATTTTGAAGTGGGTCGCGCCACTGACGGCGCGCTTCAACCGATGACCATGATCTTCAAACTCGATAATGTGGATACGGGACGGGCCTCAAGCTACCTTGCCACCGATGGCAACTGCCGCCGGGCATGGCAGGCGGCAAAGTCGAAAGGCGAGGTCACCGTGCCACGGGAAGATGTGCTCCTCAACCCCACCCCAAAGCCAGGGCAGTGGCAGTTCAACAGCACCCGGGTTATTGGCTATGACGGGACAAAACTCAGGGATGTCAGCGCGGCTACCTTGGAAGCGCGTCGCCAGGTAGCCGAAGTCACCACCTTCATGCGCCGGTACATTCCGGGGTTTGAAAATGCCATCCTCGCCGAATCAGCTTCACACATCGGCGTGCGTGAAACGCGCCGCTGCAAGTGCGATTACACGATCACAGGAGAGGATATTGCCCAACGCAAAAAACACGCCGATGTCATCGCGCGTGGCAACTGGCCGGTTGACATTCACAATCCCAATGGCGGCGGCACGGTAGTCAAACCGATCAAGAATGGCGAGTGGTATGAAATTCCCTACCGGAGCACCACGGTACACGGCTTTGACAATCTATTCGTTGCTTCCAGATGCCTCGATTCGACCCATGAAGGACACGCAGCCGTACGCGCGTCCCCGCAGGTTTGCGCAGTTGGGCAGGGCGTTGGAGCTGCCGCTGCCCAGATGATCACGCGCAACCTGCCCAATGTCCGCTCCGTGGATATCCATCAGGCTCAGGAAAGCTTGCGAGCATCCGGCGCATTAGTATGAACCGAAAATCACGCATGGACAAAACGCCTCCGTTTTCCATTCAACGCGGAACAAATATCTCACATTGGCTAAGCCAAAGCGAACAACGAGGCCCGGCACGCCGGACGTGGTTTACGCAGGAAGATGTGAAGCGCATCGCCAACTGGGGGTTTGACCATATCCGCCTGCCCATCGATGAACAACAGATGTGGAATGATTCCGGAGAAAAGGAAACAGAGGCATTCGACTTGATGGATTCAGCGCTGGACTGGGCCGAGGAGGCGGGGCTGAAAGTGATCATCGATCTCCACATCCTGCGCAGCCATTTTTTCATTTCGACGATGGAGCCGAAGCTGTTCACGGACCCTGCTGAAGCACAAAAATTTTCGGATCTTTGGCGGCAACTCTCGGACAGGTTGAAATGCCGCGCGAATGACCGGGTAGCGTATGAATTGCTCAACGAAGCCGTGGCCACAGATCCACAGGATTGGAATCGCGTGGCGATGGGTGCATTCCAGACGATCCGGGAACTGGAACCGGATCGCGTAATCGTGCTGGGATCCAACCACTGGAACTCGGCGCTCACTTTTGACGATCTCCATGTGCCGGACGATAAGAATACGATCCTTACATTTCATTTTTACCATCCGATGCTGGTGACACATCATCGCGCACAATGGTGCGCTGAAGGCAGAATGTACGACGGCTTGATTCAATATCCCGGCCGGCCGATTCCGGATGAACACGCCGGGAAAGCGCGTCTGCCTGAAGACGTCCGGCTGGTGAAATTGAAAATGGAGGACATCAACAAACCGTATGATCGCAATTCGATGGTGGCCGACATGGCGAAGCCAATCGCGGCGGCGGAAAAAAACGGGTTGCCCCTCTATTGCGGGGAGTTCGGGGTGATTAACCTGGCTCCACAACCGGTGCGCCACGCTTGGTACCGCGATATCATTTCGGTGTTCAACGAATATGGGATTGGTTGGGCCAATTGGGATTACAAGGGGACATTCGGGATTGTGGAAAAGAATGGGCAAAGTACCGGCATTGCCGAGGCGATGCTTTCAGTTTCATGATTGCACCGGTTTTCGGGATAGCTGATGGTTGGTAAGGGTTGGCAAGGGTTGATTAGCCCTGGCGGGGGCACCAGGGCTAAATCAACCCTACACCATGATGTGTTACTTCGCGGGGGACTTGTAGCCGTCCACGGAAGAGGCGAGATCCTTGCGCTGCCAGACACGGACGTAATCGATCACGTAATCCACAGGCAGTTGCTTGTCGTCCACGGCGTTATTGTCCCAGCCGCCTGTCGTGGTCTCGAAGATGATGTTTGCGGGCTGGCTCCCGATGCGGGGGTCCTCCACGCGGAACATCTCGTTGCCGTTTGCGTAATAAACCGCCTGGCCCGGCGTCCAGAGCAGCCCGACGGTGATGAAACCATCCTTGTCAGGCAACACATAGTTGAACACGTTTCCGACGGACTTGTGTTCCTTGCCGTAGCCGTCCCAATGGTTGGCGATGTTGTAGCGGTGCGGACCCCAGCGCGTGAGGTGCTCCATGATGTCCATCTCCATCCCGCCATCGCTGGTGCTCTGCCGCTTCCACTGCGGGCCGGTCTCCACGCCGCGGTCCGGCATGAGCCAGAAAGTCGGCCACAGTCCCGGCGCCACCGGCAGCTTCACCCGCGCCTCGAAATAACCGTAGCGCTGCACCCACTTGCCGTAGGTGTCGAGGTAACCGCACGCGTAATCGCTCTCGCTCGTCTTGGGATTTGAGAGGCCCAGCATGCTCTTCGGATCGTCGTTGTGGTACCCGTGCTTCTTCTCGAAATGCTGCTTCACCACCCCGTCGCCGAGGATCAGGTTGTCCTTGCTCCAATGGGTCCGCTTGTCCCAGAAATTCTCGCCGTAGATGTTCCACTTCTTCTGGTCGATCTCCTTGCCGTCGAACTCATCGTCAAAGGTCTGCACCCAGTCCCCCGCCACCGGAGGCCGCTTGCCCAGCCAGTCGGGCAACTTCGCCTCGGGCGTGTCACCGATGATCGATGTCACTTCCAGCGATGCCTCTCCCTCGTGCGCCGCGGAAATCTTGATCGCGCTCGCTGCATCGCTGCCGAACTTCGTCCCCGTCCCGGTCTCGGTGGAAAAATAGCCGGGCTTTGCCACGGCCTGGGCCCTGGCAGACACCACCGCCGCAAAAGGCACCACAATCTCGCTCTCCGCACCAGGCGCGAGCGAGGGGGCGGTGATCACATCGCCAGAGCCTGTGTTGCTGGTCAATTGCACACTCGGAGTCACCGGCGTGTTGCCTGTGTTCTTCAACTTCACGCGGACTTCCGCGACAAAGCGCAGATCCCACCGCCCGATTGGCGGCTTTAACGCGACTGTCTGGTCCCCTTTGCCGGCCGGGAGGGTGATCTTCAACCCATCCGCCGACACCGTGCCCTGCGCGCCTCCCTTGGCATCGATTTGTTTGGCGGGATCGATGGTTACTCCCGGCCCGAGGATCACACCGTCCTTCGGTTGAGTCCTCAGCGTCGCCGGATCGACCGGCGGTTTCTCGCCCGTCTCGCCAGCAGCCACGATCGAATCGATGCGGAATTTCTGCACTTCGGCGGATTTGGTCGTGAAGATGAGAAGATTCGCCACCTCGGCAGACTTCAGCGCATATCCCGGCTTGCGCTGGTAGGAGTAGCCAAAAATCACCGAGATCGTGCCGCTTGTGGCCGGCTTGAGACTGAATGATTCCGTATTCCAAGGCCCCTCATGCCAGTCGCCAGCGTTATCGACACGAAGACTCAGGCTGAGGTTTTTATCGCCCATGTTCGTGATCCTCGCCTCGACATGGCCATATTTCGACAGATCCCACACCGGCGCCCCCTCCGGCTTGATGTTGATGCCGGGATAACCCGAGACACCCGGCTGGATCGTCACCACGATGCCCGGTGCGGCCGGGTCCGCGCTGGGCGCGGTGGTGACCTGGGCCTCGGAACCGGATTGCGGCGTGAGGAGTTTCCCCACGTCCGGCGAGGCCACATTCACGAGCGGCAGAGGGGCCGGAGGGTCACATTGGGCCGGCGGTGTGATCGACAGCAGGAGCGGCACTAAAAGCGTTAACGTTTTTATTTTCATGAGGGAGTTTGTTTATCTGGATTGTTGATGACGACTGACAGTGGTTGGTTTGACAGGTTTGTTGTTTTCAGGAGTGTTGCTGAATTGCAGGGTCATGATGGAATGCGGGAGACTTTCCAGCATTGCCGCCGTTCCATGGTGCTTGAGCGCGAAGTGAATGTTTTTTTCGGACCGGTTGAGCACCACCACGGCGATCTCCCCGCCCGGATTCAAGAAAGCCGTGACCTCCAGTTCGTCGCGCGTGCTTGCGCAGAGGATGCGTTTTGCCCCGGGACGGATGAACCGGGAAAAGTGGCCGATGTAGTAATAGGAACTGAGGAAATGCACAGTCCCCGCCTTCGTGTCGCAAATCACCGGGGCGCTGCAGAAGTTGCCCACATGGTTGGGACCGCCGGTTTCATCGAGCACGAGGTTCCAATCCACCCAGCCCACCGTCCAGTGGTTCAAGTCCTGGATGATCGACTGCGCGTATTTCTCGCCCGGTGACCATGAGCCGAAATGGGTGCCGCGCTCCACGCATCCCTCGGTGAAGAGCAACTTCTTGTCCGGGTAGGCATCATGCACCCGCTGGCAATTCTCAAAGGAATCCGTCATGTACCAGTGGAACCCTGTTCCCCAGACATATTTCGCTGCCTCGGGGTCGTCGAGCACTGCTTTCGCCCGTTCAAACATCCGGTCGCGGTTGTGGTCCCAGATGATGAGGTTTACATGCTCCAGGTCCTCGTCATGCAATACCGGCCCGAGATAGTCGCGCACGAAATCACGCTCCTCCTCGCCGGTATAGATGCAGGAATCCCATGTCTGAGTCGCCTCGGGCTCGTTCTGCACGGTGAGGCCCCAGATCGGGATGCCTTCCTTCGCGAATTCCTGAATGTAGCGGCAATAGTAGCGCGACCATGTCTCGCGATATTCCGGCTTGAGCTTGCCTCCCTGGTTCATCTTTCCCGTGGTCTTCATCCACGCCGGTGGACTCCATGGAGAGGCGAAGATTTTCAGCGGGCCACCCGCCGCCTGCGCCGCCATCCTGATCATCGGGATGATCTCTTTCGTGTCGCGTTCGATGGAAAAGTGCTTCAGCTCCGTGTCTCCCGCGACCTCGGTATAGGCATAGTTGCCGAGCGAAAAATCGCTGCTGTTGATGTGGGTGCGCCCCATGGTGTAACCATGGCCGCTTTCCGGGTCGAAATAAGCGTCAATGATCTCCTTCCGCTGTCCGGGCGTCATCTTGAAAAGCGTCGATGCCGCAGCCTCAGTAAAGGCCCCGCCAAAACCCTCGATGGTTTGAAACTGTTGCTTTGCATCCACCATCACGGAACTCACCGAGTAATCGGGACAAGCCCCGAATTCCGCCGGTGGCAGGCCGGTAAGCCGGTCGGTGGTGTTCCCGGCGGTGCGGGTAATCTTTAGTGTCTTGCTGGCAACGCTGCCGTTGTTGTGTTGAGTGGCCGGAATTTGACGTTCCGGTGATTTGGTCTTTGTCAGGGTATTCATGGTTTTAAAGAGGAGGGGTGAGGGAAAGTATAAAGGCTAAAGTATGAAGGCTGAAGGGGGCGGAGGGATGGGGGTTTTTTGACGTGGGGTTTGTGCGAGACGTTGCCGGATAGCAACGGGTGGGTTGGGGAAAAAGTTCGTTGCGGCGAGACGCCGCAACCAGCACGCGAGACGCATGCGCTACCCGGAATGTTGCTGCGACGATTGGGGTTACTTGCAGGTGGAGGGGGATGCGTTCCGCGGAGGGGGATTTGCGTTGTTGAGTAATGGGAGGACGAGACGGGTGCGTTTTCATGCGACGGGCTCGGTTTCTGGAATTGCGATTACTTCGTCGGGCAGATCGGGACTGGGTGGCTGGTAGGAAGCCATCCCGCCGAGGCGCTTCCACCAGCGGTACACTAAAAAGAGAAAGAAAAAGTAGCCGCACCCGGCCACCGTGTTCCAAACGGAGACGAAACGGTAACAGTAGTCGGGATTTGGATTGAACCGTTTCATGGAATCGAGGAACACGCCGCAGCCGACCCCGCCGATCGCCATCGAGATGGAGCGGATCAAGGCATTGGCGGAGCAGAATTGGCCGAAGCGTTCCCGTGGAAACAGTTTCATTAACAGCGGCAACTCACAGGCCCCGCCCACGACGCCGAGCGGGAGTGTCGTCATGCTCAAGGCGATCTGGACGTGCTTGGCTGTTAACAGCGTCATGTGGGGCCGCCAGAAAAAGATAAAGAAAAGCCCCAGCGGGGCGATGAGCAGTCCAATCGCGCTGGTGACAAGGATTACCCGCAAAGGGTGAAAGCGGTCCGCGATGATGCCACCCGGATAGGTCAGGATCATACCGATAACGGCGCTAACGCCGCCGAGCTTGCCGAGAAATTCGTAGTCAAAGCCCATGTACTTGATGGCGCACAACGCGCCAAAGGCACCGCTCACCCAAGTCAATGACTGGAAGGAATTGCCCAGGAACAAAAACCAATAAAAGCGGTGGGTGTAACATTCCGTCCCATAAGTCCTGATTGATGCCACGAGCCCATGCCTGTTGCCCAGGTTCGGTGGCGGCGGCGGATACTCACCTTCCTTGACCTTCCAACACATCATGGTAAAGCCCGCCAGGTAGAGCAGTGCTGCGCCGGAAAAAATGAGCGCCATGTGGTCAAAGGCGTACTTAAAAATGAAGTAACTGTAGAGGGCTCCGGCAGCGCCCCCTGCGATACGGAAGAGAGCCAGGAAACGTGCCAGAAAGGCGTGGGGCACCACGTCGTTGAAAAGGTAATAATAGATCGACGTGGTGAATAAATTGAAAAACTGGAAACAGACCATGAATACGCCTATGACCCAGATGGTGACCATCGAGTCAGACCACTTTCCACCCAGCACCGCATGGTGGATCCACCGGCTGATCGGCTCCGAATACCCAAGCAGGACCAGGAACACGACCAAAAAAGGGGTAACGCCCATGAGAAAAGGGATGCGCCGCCCCCATCTGCTGCGGAAACGATCGCTACGGAAACTGACGATCGGATTGATCACGGTATTCATCAGGCTCGGGATGGTGGTCATGATCAACCCCAGCACCCAATTGGGAGCGCTGAATGCATTGAGTTTGAGCGGCAGGACACTCGGCATGACCCCCTCCATAAGGGACCAGCAAAAATCGCCCCAAAGCAGATACACGAACAGCGTGATCAAGCCCGCCCTGGTATAACTCAGCGTCCCGACTTTGAAATGGCCGGGATTATGAACGTCCGTTTCCGGGTCCTGGTCGATGTGAAGATGGTGCGCTGTCATGGGGGGAATGCATTGTTGGAAATGACACGCCATTTGTAGAAGTTCTCGATCGAAGTCTTGGCTGTGGGATCCGTCCCATCGCCGTAGTCGGGAAGATTGGTGTCCGTGGGATCGACATAGCGTTCGAGGGTGGTGGAACCCCGGTACTCCGCCTTGATGGCCCCGGAATTCTCATTCCATTGCGTGGGATTAAGTGTGCTGGCCTGGATAGCCTGGACCTTGAAGTGGACGGTGTAGGTATTCGATTTCGTGGTGAGCCGCGGGTAGATTTCCGCATAAGGACGCTCGCGCACATTATCCCCCACCAGCGCGAAGTCGCTGCCGTACCAATTCTTATCGAAGCCGGGCCACGCATAGTTGGCCACCGAGTCCCTGGGAACAAGATACAGATCGCAAATCTCAGAGGCTGACTTGAAGATGTCGCCGCTGGCAAATTTCGCCGAGAATTGGGCCAACGTACCGTTGTACTCGTCCAAATTCAGCGGCAGACGCGCCACCGACACACTACCGGAAGGTGTTGAGGGGGCCGCGGAACTGCCTGCTCCTCCCTTGTAGAGATTCACTTGCGTAGATGGGGAGGTGTAGGAGGTGGCTGCCAGCGGCACGCGTGCGATCAATTCCGAACCAAGCACCGCCCGCACTCCCGTGTCGCGGGTGATGTAGGTGAATGGAAGTATCTGGTAATTCATGTTAATCTTCCCCGCCGTCGAAAATGGCTCGCTGATTGCGTAGGGCTCCACGACCGGCATGGTGAAAAGATCGAGCAGAAGATGGTCAGGCGGCCCGCTCAGGGTGTAACTGTCGGAGGGGTCGGTGGAGTCATTCCGGACGTCGTGGTTATAGGTTGCCCCGGCGTCGGATACGGTTTTGATGGGCCTGAACTGAAGTGTCCGCCATGGGATGCTTTCCGTAACCCCGGTCGGGAGCGAGCCGAACATGACGGGTGAAGGAATGATACGGTTTGCGGTGAAATTACTCGGAGAGATGGTTCCCAGGTTGCCCGAATTAAAATAAGGCGAAACTCCCGCGCCGATATAGGTATTCCCCTCGTCCGGTTTGTTGGCATAAGCGCCATCGAGCGAATATATCTGGCCGGTATCCCAATCCAGGTTATTGGGAGGCCCCTTGGTGCCGCTGAATGTGCTGGGCACCTTGGGCGCCTGGTTTGCAGCGTACGATCCCCCGGGGACCAACCTCCCCCCGAGATCACTTCCCGCACCGCGGGTGCTACCACCGTAGGAAACAAAATTGTCGCAGATCCTGGTGGTGCCGCTTGTGTAACCGGCGGTGGGCAGCATATCGGTGACGCCATCAGCGGTTACTGTATTCTTGGCCATAACGAGGCGCACGTCCCCGTCTTTTGCGATGAGGGTCCTCACCACATCCGCAGGCTGAGGTCCCACGACGCCACTCCTGTTCGCATAAGCCGGACCATTCCCCAGTGGGTCCTTATAATAAGGATTCGGAATCATTTCACTGGTCATATAGGTCCACGAGCCGGACGTGGTCGTGGGATTGGTGGCAGGCGGATCAGCACGGATGATGCACCCGCCATCGAGAAAAGATCCTGAATTTCCGCCATAAGAAACGGCCAGAGTCGAACTGCTCTGCGCCATCACGTTGCACGCCCATGAAATTCGATTGTCAAATCCCCACCAGTCGGCGGCGGAGGTGAAGTTGTAGCGGGTTGGCCCGCCGCTTGTGTCGTTCCGCATCATCCCATATTGCATGAGATCGGGCACAGGCGTGTTGGTGACGGGAAACGTGACGTTGAATGTTTGCACGGGAACTGGTGTCGTGATCCCTACAACCCCCCCCTTGGGAGTCGCCTCCAGTTGGATTTGGAATGGGCCGCCACCGAAAGAGAGCTGCGCAGCGCCGGAGTCATCGTCGGGAACAGTAAACGGACTGCTGACAAACCAGTATAAATTGGGGCTGGTGGGATTGCTCGCGGGAGAAAAGGGAGGACACGTGGCGCCGCCATTGATGACGCCGCTCCAGCCGTTCCCCCGTGAATTCGACCCGGCTGCAGTGCTGGGACTGCAGATGGCAATCGACCACTGCTGGTATCCCCCCAGTTCGTTATAAGTGTTAGTCCGGTTTACAATCGGATTGAGTATCGAATAGGTGCCCGCGAAAGGCTCCTGGCCTCCTATGCTGACTGTGTTCAGGTTGCTTACCTTCACCTGGACATCCGGGTAGAGTTGGTTAAAGCCCTCCATCGGGCTCATAAGTTCAAACAATAACATTGCCTGGACCCGTTTTTGTCCGTGTTGCAATGGTGTAAGAGTGCCTCCGTAAGTGTTTGCCAGCGTGGGGTTGGCCGGAAACGTTTGTGTGGCAGCGCCTGTCGTGATTACATTGTTCCGTGGGAAGGTGCTGCTCGTCGTATATGCAGCCGTAGGTTGTCCCACATAGTTGGTGGCTGCGTTCAAACCTGTCTGGAGCGCGCCGGTGAGCAGATATTGGGCTTCGGGCAGGTTGCTCACATACCGGTAATCGTTTGCGGAGCCCTGGACCGTGGAGATCTTGGGACCGCTGCTCCCGCTAAGATAGACAGCAGGCACGTAACTCCCGCTTAAAGTGCTGTTCCCGTCCGCAGTGCAGATCATCACCATGCCCACCTCGGAAAGGGTACACATGCGGCCGAGGCCCTGTGTCGCGCCGATTACGAGCGGGACCACCTGCCCGAATCCGTTGAAACGCGCATTGTTAGCAGGAGTGAACCGCGGGGCTGTCCCGGAAACGCCCCAGTCGAAAACATCGGTGCTGCGGATGTAATCCACCATCTCGGTAAGGATCTGGTCGCGCTCTCCATTAGTGGAATATTTCGCACCAAAGCTACCGCCAAAACCGGGAATCTGCGCGCTGGTGAGATACTGCAGGTAACTGTAAAGCTGCTTGTTGCGCGGAATGTTGATGTAATCGTTGGTCCCGCTGGTGGAATCGTGGCGCTGGAAATAATACTGCGCAATGCCGGCGCCGGAAGCGGAGGTGGTACAAAACGCGCTAAGCTTGTCGTAGGGGGTCGCGAGAGACGTGGTGTTTGACACCACTGGCCCGGGACTGGTGGTGCCGTAGTCCGAATCGATCGGCCACATGTCGATGCGCGGAGTACCGAAGAGGGTGACCTCCGGCGAGTCGCTGTGCGCCGTAAGGAAAAACTTGCCTGTCTCGACCTGCTGGCGGGTGACAGCCGTGGTTCCAAAAATAAGATTTTGAGACCGGCTCGTTCCGGTCGTTGTCGTTCCCGTGGAATAGAGGAATTCGCCCACCGAAGTATAGAGTCTGCCTGGCAATGTCCCCGTAGTGGTGACAGCAGTGGAAAGGCTACCAGACAGCGTGGTGTCGGCAGTGCCACCAAAGGAGGATGACGCATCCCCATAGCGCGGAAGCATGGCAAAGAAATCGGTGGTGCCTGAAGCCGTGGTCCCGGCCATGCTGCCGCTTGAGGTGTAATTTCCACTCCCATCATATGGATAGACATTGGCGCTGGCACTTATGAATGACATGCCGAGGCCGCCGGGCGAGGAGGCGCTGGTGCCTGAGAAAATGGTGTAGAGATCGGTGGAGGCAGGATGGCCCGGGTACCGCTGAAACTCATTGTGAACGGGTTGATTCTGTGAAAAGAGCCGGTATTCGTCCCAAATGGCAAAGCGGGGTGTATCCCATGGCGCTGGCAGAATGGCGTCCTGCGCGTAGCCCTGGCTTGGGTCCTGACGATAACTCATGCTTCCCGCCGCGGTGTTGATGTTGACCTTGCAGGATTCATCATCCGTCCAGAACGCGATCCTGCCTACGATGGGGTTGCTGCTGCTGGCGGTGGTGATCGTGACGGTGTTGCCATTGCCCCCCGCTGCGGGCGGAACGATCGAGCCATCCTTCAACACATACATCCAGCGTACGGGCATGGGGGCGGGTTGCAAGGGGGTCGCTCCCGGAACGGTGACCGTGCCGGGAATGGTCCCCGTGCCATTTGATGTGCCAAGGAAAAAACCGGGCAACTTTGAACTCGAAAGGACATTGACTGCGCTGCTGGTGCCGGGGCTGAGCGGATTGCGGGGATCGAGGATGGGATAGGAAAGCAGCGCATTCGCGGCGGTAACTGCCCCGGTGCCGCTTTGCGAGACTCCCTGCACGGTGATCGGCGCATTAAGGTCCACCCAGGTCGCCGGCGAGGTGGCCCAAGTCGCGGGGGGCACGTCGTTTGCAAGATCGGCGGTGCCGGTAGTCGTCATCCCCGTGCCGGAGGAGTAGAGCCGGTAGATCTGCTTCAATGCCCCCGTGTTATCGAAAACGCGCACGGCCCCCGGCTGCGACGCCCATGCCGTGGTGACGCCCTGGCCGGTGGCGTCGTTGATCTGCGCCTGGACCAGATTCACCACCATATCCGCAAGCTGGCGGGTGCTTACTTTTGCGGAATAACTCGAAGTGGAAGCCCGGTTCGTGCCCGCGCGCAGGAGAAAACCCACGATCAATGCCGTGATCAAGACGATGATCGACAGCACTATGACCAGTGCGACTCCGCGCCGGCGGGCCGCACAAAGCGAAGGATGAGGAAAGGTGCTCATAAATTTTGGGGGGATGGGATTATTTTCGAAAAATCAACGGGGCGCCGGTGTCCGGGTTCAACTGGATGGTGGCGAAGTTCGGCGGCACGGTGCTGTTGCCGGTGCCGGACAGCCGCGCAGGAACGACCGTGACATAGAGGCTGTTGCGATCCGTGCCGCTCACCACCGGCACGACCGCGCCGGAGGGGCGCAGGGTGAATGAAACATACGAGACGCTCGACCCGGCCACTGTCATCGTGCCCGAGACGGTGAGAAAGTTAAGCAATTTGGACAAGGTGGTCTTGTCCGGGGAAATCGCGATCGATTGCGGGAGATATGCGATCTTTTCCGCCGCGAGAGGCGTGGTGCTCGTGCCGGAAACAAAAAGCTGGATGCCGCTGTAACCCTGGGTGGAGATGCCGGGGATATTAATCAGCCGCACCTCGACGGCATTATTTCCCGTGGAGGCAAGCTGCCGCGCAAGCGAGAACTGGTCGTACACGGTCTTCCCGCCCTGCTCCATGCGCGAGGAGTCCAGCAGCGAGGTCATGGGGGGAAGCACGAGCGCCATCAGCACGATCATGATGCTGACCACGACAAGCATCTCCAGCAGCGAAAACGCCGAATTTTCGTGGTGGAGCGGGCGGTTCATTTGGCGTTCCATTTCGATTCGCGCAGGCTCACC
Source organism: Chthoniobacteraceae bacterium (assembly GCA_049692655.1). Classification (GTDB taxonomy): domain Bacteria; phylum Verrucomicrobiota; class Verrucomicrobiia; order Chthoniobacterales; family Chthoniobacteraceae; genus DASZPK01. Next base: position 13,726 of record JBAVPB010000301.1, read on the forward strand.
GTGGTGGTGAATACCTGGTAGTTCACATGGGCGGCGGCGAGTGCCGCCTGCAGGTTTGCAAGATCAGTCTGGTAATCGCTGACACTGGTGAACGGGCTCGCCTGCAATGCGTTGCTGATCACCGCCGGCGGCGTGGCACCTGCCGCACCGGAGGGAATGAGCCGCTGGGAGGATGCCTCATCGATGGCGACCATGGTCAACTGCACGCCCGGGGGAGCCTGCGCGTACTGGATGGGGAACGAACCTGTGACGACGGGCGCTGGGAGATTCCTGGCATCGTATTGATAATCGGTGGAAATGTTCGTGCCGGAGGAGTCCTGCGCAAGGGATTGGCGGGGCCAGACGATGAGCGCGATGACGTTATTTGCGAGGGGCCATGCGGTGCTCTGCACGGCGGGGATCCAACTGGTCCCGCTCTGGGCATAGACCATGAAATTTTCCGACGGCTGGTTGCACTGCATGAGCTTGTAACGGTAACGGTTTGTGGTGATGACGGCGGTGGGACCGTAGCTGTTATCGTTCACATAGGCCACGTAGTAACCGAGGGCATTCAGCAGGCCCCGCGTCTGGTCCACGGTGCTGGTGCCGGAAAGGCTCTCGGGCGCTGCAAAGTAGATAGACTGCCCGAAGTTCGGGTTATTCTGGATTACAAAATCCAGGTCCGACGCCCTGCCGTAATTTGCGGGGATAAAAAACGCGGGGGCGGTCGATCCGCTTGTCATGGTGGGATTCAGACGCTGGTTGGCGGAATTATAATAGTCCCAATAGGTGTTCATGGTTGTCTGCGAAATCCTCTGGGACATGATGTCGAAAGCGGTCCGCGCTCCTTCAAACGCATCGACCTTGGAGGATACCCGGCTGATGACCGCCGTGGTCTGGTTTGTCATGCTGAAAAGCATGACCAGAAGCAAGACAAGCACGGTGCATCCCACCAGCATCTCCACCATCGTAAAGGCGGCGGCGTTCCTGTTGCAGCGTGACCCGCATTCCCGGGCCCTTCCGGGTCCACCCGAACTGCTAGAGACTGTTCTGCCTGGCAACCAGAAAGGAAAGGACATTGGTCTGTTGGGAGTTAGCAGGAGCTTGATACGGATAGCTGACTTTCACGGTTACCAGTTGAAGGTTCTGGGGATAGGTCGTTGTGGCCCCCGGAATGTTTGAGGTAGCTGTCCCACTGGTAGTGAAGGTCGCTGCGAAGTAGGGGTAGCTATTCATCCCGGTATCGGTCCCGGTGGTTAACATTCCCTCCCTGGTGTAATAGTTAGTCGTGCCGCTCAAGGCGAGCGGATCGACTCCCGAGCCGGTAAAAGGCTTTTCCTGCAACTCGGAGGAAATCTGCTGGGAGAGGGTGGATATCCCGTACTGCACGGCGGAATCCTGCATGCTCTGCAATCCCACCGGCAACAACCCGACGATCACCAGCATCGCACAAGAGACGATGCCGAGAGCCATGGTGATTTCCACGAGGCTGAAACCACGGGAGGAGGCATGTCCTGATGGGCGAGGCGTTATGTTTGAATTGTGTGACATGAAACCTTCAGGGAAGAGAACGTTGACAACGTAGATGCTTTTTGAGTGGTATGTCAATCATATTTTTACCGGTAACATTTTTTGAATTTCATTTCTTTTTTCGTGTTTTAATCAGCGGCATCCGTGTGAATTTGTAAATATCCCTCCAGCCCCCAAGAACTGGAGGGATATTTACGATTGTTGCGCCCGCGTCAGATCCCCACCCGGCGTTTGCGCAACTTTTGGATGCCTATGAGCATTCCAAATCCGCCCAAAATCATCCCCCACGTCCCCGGCTCCGGAATCGCCGTCAGCACGATGTCGTTCCCCCCGATCGTAGCGTTGGCGCCATCCGCAAAATTCCCCGTATAGCTAATAGCGA
>JBAVPB010000302.1:0-8828 GCA_049692655.1 Chthoniobacteraceae bacterium
ATTTTAGGGATGTTTTCCCGGGGCTTCACCCCGGGCTATCACATTGCACCCCGTTGGGGCTGGGACAAAGTGTATGGCCGTTTCGAATGGCACCAAGCCGTATCCATATGCAATTGAAAAAAGCGAAGAGTTTTTAGACAGGATGGACAGGATGAAGAGAGATTAGACGGGGTCGTCATTTTTGCTCACTGATTAGTGAGTCATCAGTTCATTGCTTTGGAGAAATCCTGTTAATCCTGTCTGAGAAAATACTCAACTGCATGGATACGGCCAAGCTTTGGACTACTGGTCGCCATCAACTACGCCAGCGGGGCTGGGGTCGGGGGAGTCGTCGGCGGGGGGCTGGCGGTTCAGGTTGAACTGGAGGCGCTGGAAGGCGTCGGGGGAGAATGTGGCTTTGCCGAAGTTTGGACTGGTGGCTGTGGCTTGTTTTTCGTCCCAGGACTCAAGCTGCATGGTGATGCTGCCGCGGTCGGCGAAATAGGCGCGGATGTCGCCGGCGTTCCGCTTGGCCTGGTCGGCGCCTTCGCTGGACATGTTAATCTCCTCGATGCGGTCGAGGGGGACTGTGAGGTCCGCGTAGGAGGAGGTGAACAGGGCTTTCCCATCGGCGATGCTTTTCAGTTTGCCGGAGACTTTGTCCTGGTTTTCCATTTTGATGTTATCCTCCTTTGCCTTTTCGCCGGCGGTGTGATTGCTCTCGATTTCGCCGTCCCAGGTGCTGACCTTGATGTTGCTGATGCGGGTGTAACCGCCCTGCTGCTGTGTCATGAATATAAGGGAGGTGCCTTTGCCAGCGAATTCGGCGGGATCGGTCCATTGCTTGACCATGTTGCCATTGATGTAGAGCCAGAATGTCTTGGTGTCCTTGTTCATGCGGATACCGATGTGCATTTTGTCGTGAAGCATGACATTGCCGGGGAGTTGCAGTTGCTCGCCGCCGAAATTGTTCTGTCCGTTAGGTGTCAGGCGCTGGAGGGAGATGTAGGAGCCATTGATCTGGAACATGTAACAGTTAGTCATGTTGCCGTTATCGGCGCGGTCGGAATAGAGGCTGATGCAGAGCTGGGAGTTGCCGCGCGACATCACGTCGAGATCGACGCTGGCGAGGCTGGGCAACTTCACGTCGCGCCCGATCATGCCGTAGTTTGTGGAGATCAATGAACCATCGCGATAGGCCCATGCGACGGCGTTGTTGAAACGGGGGCCGGGCGTCCAGCCATCCAGGCTGGTGGGGCCCTGGTAGAGGATGCTGGAGCTGGTCTTGAGCGGGGTGATCGTGCGGACCATGTCGCGCGGGATGAGGAGCTTGCCCGCGTACCATGTGTCGAGGGTCAGCACCTTGTCATCCATGGACACGAGATTGCCTGGGATTTCGTCGTTATTGGTAAGCAGGATCGCATGCGTGGCCGGGGTGGCGCTGGCGGGAGGCTTGTGGGAATCGAGCTTGATCTCGGTGAGATTTGTCGCCTGGAAGACGATCGGGTCTTTTGATTCCGGGCTCTTCCAGCGGACGTTACCTTCCTTTTCGTAACCGAGGAACGAACCGTGCAACGAGTCGTTATTTACAAAACGCATGGTATCGGTGAGCAGAGCGCCTTTGTTACCCGAGGTGGCGGTGGCATCCTTCGGCTTGGGCACGTCTATCGGCTTGACGGCGGGGGCCGGGACATCCTGCGGGGCGTCGTCGATGATGATGGCGGCGTGAAGCGGTGACACGGCAAGGGCGATGAGCAGGGGGAGCAGGAGGGGAGGTTTCATGGTGAGGAGTTTGATGAGAGGTCTAGCGTTCATAGATGGGTAGCAGCCGGTAATTAAGAGCAAGTGAAAGCAATGATGCGGCGGTGGAGAATGTGGGGCCGAGCTGGCCGTTCCAACTGCCATCGGCATCCTGGGATTTATTCAGCGACGCGATGTTTGCGGCATTCCACGGATCGAAAGTCGCCGCGCCACCGCGGAAGTAAGCCTGGGCAGCGTAGTAGAGATAGTAATGGTAATAGGGATTGTCGTTGGACGTATTGCTCTTCAGCCATGCAAGCGCGGCGCGGTAGGTGGTGGATTTCTGCTGTTTGGCCAAACCAAATACCAGTACGCCGATCGCAGTCCTCGCGGAATCCGGTCCATCGGGCCCGGAATAGCCGATACCACCATCCGCGCTCTGGCAACTGGCGAAATATTTCAGCGCCTTGTTGATCGCCTCCTCGGGCACGCCGATGCCAGCATTCCGCGCGGCGAAGAGCGCCACCATCTGCGCCCCGCTGACCGTGGTGTCGGCGTCCGGGCTTTCCGGGGAATAGCGCCAGGCGTTGTAGGGATTGTGGGCCTGCGAGGTGAGGATCATATCCACGGCCTTCTGTAAAGCGGGGCCGAGCCGATCATCCTGCACCGCGCCGTAGCACTCCGCCAGGGCGAGGGTGGAGAAGCCGTGATTATACATCGAGCTGCCGATGTAGCCGGTCTGCTCATTTTGCCTGTGGAGGATGAAGTCGATGCCGCGATGGATGGTGGTGCGGTACGGGCCGGAATTTGGATCTTCGCCATGGGCGAGAATGCTGAGCACGCAGAGGCCCACGACGGCGGGCTCATTCCCATACTGGGCGGGCCAGGAGCCATCGGTATTCTGGGTTTTGACCAGATACTGCAATGCTTTCACATAAGTGCGATCGAGCCCGGGAGAGATGACGTCATCATTCTGACTGAACAAGGTCTGGGCCCGGGAGGAAGCGCAGGACAATAGCGCGAGCAGCAGGGCGATGATGAATGTTTTCGTCATGGGGTGGCCCCTTCCTGCTCGATGGCGTGCTGGTAGCCCTCGATCGCCTCGCGGAATTCCGCGGGGAGCGGGGCGCTGCCGTTGCCGGTGGTCTGGATGGTGTGGCGGCCTTCGGCCGTAGCTCCCACGCGGGTGCCGGGGATGGGGGTGTTCATGCGGTCCGTGTCGCCGCCGCTGGTATTCCCGCCGGAACTCTTGCCGGGACCGAAGCCCATCATCTGCATCAATGAGGCCATGCTTTTGCCGCTCTTTTTCCCGGCGGCGAGAATCGCGGCGTCGAGCATGTTGATCGCATCCGTCTCCGCCGCCGTGGTGGGATTTCCGGTGTCCGGTTTGCTCAGCAGCATGCCGGCATCCTTCATCGCTTTCTGGATGGGGGCAAGCTCTTCCGGAGGGAGCTGGGATTCCGGATCATTTGCAACCTCGTCGAGGCTCTGCCCTATTTCCTGCTGGCGGGTGGCGGCCTCCTTCGTCTCCTGATCGTAATTGGAATCGGTTTTTTTCTGCTGGTCGATCGCGGAGGTCTGCTCGCGCAGGGCATCCTCCTGCTGCCGGATTTTCATCAGCGCCATCATGGTCTTCATGTCGCCGGGCTGGCCCTTGCCGGCTTGCGAGGGATCGCCGGCTTTTGAGTCGTCGCTGTCGCTGAGTTTTGCGGCCCATTGCTCGAACTGTTTGCTCCAATCGCCAGCGGACTGGATTGCCTGGACTGTCACATTCTGCTGGATAGTGTCGGTGAGTTTTGCGAGGGCGTCGTCGGTTTTCATCGTGTCCATCTCGTGTGAGACGTCGCCGTATTTCGCCGTCTGGGTGCGCTCAAACAGGCGGGTGATTTCGTTCTGCAACTTGCCGGATTCGCTGCGCGCGGCCTCGTGTGAATCGGCCATGTGCGCGACGCTTTGTTTTGGCGCATCGGGGAGCTGGTCTGCCTTCATACCGATCGTGTCGGGGAGGATTTTCTGGAATCCGGCCACGATGCTTTTTTCGGTGGCGGCGATCTTGCGGAGGCGAGCGGCGATGTTTTCAGTCATCAATTTTTCGAGGCTGTTTTCCCCCGCCTTTTGCATGTCGCGCATTTGCTTGAGAATCTCGTCCTCCTGGGTGAGCGCCTGGTCGAGCTTGGAACTTCGGTCGGCGGGATCGTTCTTGGAATCGTTCAGGGATTTTGAGGCGTCGGGCATGTTTTGCTGGGCGAGCTGGTTCATCGACTGCGCTTGCCTGGCCAGATCGGAGAGCGATGAGGGGGAGATATCGCTGTTGCGGGAGGCCTCGCGAACGGTGTCGGCGGTCTGCTGGGCGAGTTTTTCGAGCTGCGCGGCTGTTTCCTTTTGTTCGGAGGCCTGGTCATCCAGTTTTTTCTCCGAGTCCTGATCCTTAAGTTTTTCCGGGGATTGATCGCGGACATTTTTTCCCGCATCGCGCAATGCCTCCTGGCGTCGAGTGAGTTCCTCGAGCTGGGCCATGAGTTTTTCCAGCTTTTCCTGGATGAGGCGCGCGTGGGCTTCCTTGCTGAGTACGTAGATTTGGTGGACTTCGGAGAGGGAGGCGGGGCGGTTTGGAAAACGGTCGGTGACTGTGGCGCAGAAAGCGACGCTGGTATCGGGCGCGATGTGGAGGAGAGCCGGGCTGAAATCGAACTTGGCTTTCAGTATCCTGTCGTGTGGCGAACCCGTGGTGATTTTGCGGGTCTCGAGTGGGCCGGGCGCCTGATCTGTTTTCTGAGGTGCTGTCTGCCAGCGTGCGCCGACGTCGAGAATACCGTAGTCATCATCCGCCGCGATATCAATGTGGACGACCTCGTCCTCGAGGATGGCGATGGCTGCGGCTAGGCCACGGCACTCGACATGCGGGGCGGCGTCTTCCTTCGGCTGTAGCCTGACTTTCGCGGGAGCGGCGTTATCAAGGCCGAGGCTGTCTTTCCATGTGAATGTCATCAACGCAGCGGCTTGTGGAATGGCCGGGGCAGTGGAAAAAGTGTCGCGGTTCACTTGCAAGGGAGTGGAGGGTTTGCCCTTGGTTTCCAAGGCGGCGGTGGCAAGTGATCGTGTGATCTGGCCCTTGAATGTGATGCGGCTTCCCTCGAGGAAGGTCAACGAACCGCCGTCGATTTTCTGATCGAACGGAGGAAGAAGCAGATAGGCGGGTAACTCAATGCGGGCGGTCAGTTGTTTTAATTCCGGGCGGAAGGCGGGCTCGATCCGGATGGTGCGCTTCATATCGCCCGCGCTCAATGTGAGGATGCCGGTTTCGGTTTGTCCTGGTAATTGCAGGGCGGCGATGCCCGATTTCACGGGGGCGGTGACGGGGGTTTGTTTTTCAAAACTGGCGGTGACTTGCGAGGGGTGCAGCAGCGAGTTTGCGTTCAATTCCACTGCGAGCTGGAACGGCTCCCCGTGCGGGACCACGAGATGATCGGGGAGGTGGTCGAAGTTTACAAATGTATAACGCGCCACGTTGAAGGTGGGCCAGGCCCAGCGCAATAATGCATTCCAACCGGCTTGTGGTGCGACAATGCAAAACAGCGCGGCTACGGCGGCTGCCGCTGTGAGACCAAGCATGTAACGGCGCGGGCGCTTCGTGCCGACTGCTTGCTGGAAATCGATTTTTGCGGCTTCGGCTGCGACCTGATTGATCGCGGCTGTGCAGAGTGCTGCTGAAAAATTTGCGGGGCGTTTCGATTCATCCGCAAGTTCCACGATGCCGAGCAATCTGTCGCCAAGACGCCGGTAGCGTTTCTGCACAAGGGTGGCGAGGGCAGGGAAGGAACGATTTCCCCAGATCCAGCGGCGGCCATAGCCATGGACGAACCAGCCTGCTGCGGTGATGCCTCCGCCGGTGAAGATCACGCGGATCCAGGAAGGGGTGTCCCACAGGCGGTCGGAGATGAAGATGAGCGCGTAGGAGAGGAGCAGCGAGCCGGCGCAACCGCAGACGGCGACGATCGTGTCAAAGCGCAGGAGCCGTTTTTCCAGTTCGTTGAACTGGCGCCGGAGACCTTCAGGAATGGAGAGTGATCCGTTCATGCGACAGGGTCAGATCATGCCGGAGAGTTTTCGCGCTGTCCAATACAGCGTGAGGAGGGAAAGGAGGGCCGCGCCGCACCACCATTCGCTCCAGAGCCTGATGCGTTTTTCCATGGGACGCGGTTCCGGCAGCAGGGCGATCTTTTTGATGATGTCATCCAGATCGGATACACCACCCGCGGTGCCGTGCGTGATCCCGGCCATTTCGCGCAGGACGGCGAAATTCCCGGGCTGGCCTATTTTTTCAAGCGTCGGCTCCTCGACGAAGATGGAGGCATTGAGTTGGTTGCCGCCGGTTTCGTTGTTGATCGTGACACTGTACTTTCCGCCTTTGCGCGGGATGAATTCGGTTTTGAAAACGCCCCAGCCGCCGGGAACGCCGTTGAATTCCAGGTGTTCGCCAGCGCCGCCAGGAGAGGTGATTTGCGCGGAGACGGTCCCTTTTTCCATGGGGAAACCACTGGCGTCGAAAACCGTGGCGAGCAGAAAAACCGTCTCGCCGGTGCGCGGGTTTTCCGGCGAATAGCTCAGCCGGATGCGCTCACCCGCCGCGAGATGGCGCTGGTGGGCCATCCAGCGCACTACCTGACCCCAGAACCGGTAATGGTATTTATCCTCCACGCCACGGCGCCAGCGCCACGCGCCATCCGTTCCCATGAACAACACCTTGCCATTCCCGAATGGACGCGTCACGAGGATCGGTGTGCGGCCTGATTCATTGCGCATCGAGGAATGAACGGCGAGCACCTCGGCGCCGGCGCGGCTTTTTTTCACGGCTGCCGACCAGTAGAAGCCAGGGAGATTTTTCCAGATGCTGGCATTCGTCGCTTCGTCAGGCGCGAACATGGTGAGGAGATGGCCCTTGCCTTCACTGGTGAGGAGGATCTGGGATTCGCTGGCGGTGGCGTTGCCCTCGGGCTTGGTGTCGTCGAATTCGACGGGCAGCAAATCGCCGACCGGCGTCGAGGCAAGAGTCAGTTCGCGGCCACGCGAGCCGGGCAGGAAGACGAGGCCGCTGCCTTGCTGCTCAACAAGCGCGCGAATGCCTGTGAGGTCGGCGGTGGTGAGTTCATTGCCGTCCAGTCCCACATCGCCCAGGAAGATGACGTCAAATTTGGAAAGTTGTTCCTTGCTGGAGGGAAATGCGGGAAGGTAATCGCGACCACTGCCGGGAGACATGCCGGGATGAAGCAGGAGCGTCTCGACATGCACACCAGGATCGCGCGAGAGGGCATTGCGCAGGTAGCGATATTCCCAGCGCGGGGCGGACTCGATGACTAGCACGTTCAATGTCTCGGTGCGCACGGTGATCCGGAAACTTTGCGTGTTGTTATCGGCGATGGCTTCATCGGGCTCGACCGGAAGTTTCACTTCCATGGTGTAATCACCGGCCTCGGTGGGAGTCCATACGAGGGAATCCGACAACTCGCCAAATGCCGGAATCGTGATCGTCTTTTTTGCAACGACGTCATGGGCATCCGCGAGGGTCATTGTGGTCTCCACCATGCGAGGAAGATAGCTTTGGACCTTGAACGGAATCGTAATCTGGTCGCCCAGCAAACCATACGCGGGAGTGGGGGTATGCTGGAGGACGAGATCGGGGAGGGGAGTTTCACCGCCGATCCCCACCGAATAAACAGGGATGCCGCGCGCACTGCATTTCGTAGCGGCCACGACCGGGGAGTCGCCCATATTCCAGTCTCCATCGGTAAGCAGCAGCACGGCTTTCAAATTATCCGTGCGGTGGAGGACTTTTCCGATGGCGGCATCGATGTCTGTGCCGTTTCCGGGCACATCGGTGGGAGCCGCGAAATTTTCAACTGAAACTTTTCCCTTGGCGGCAAGTGTTTTCCATCGATCAGGCTGTGTGTTGGCCTGCAACCACTCTGCCCGGGTGAGCACAGTTTTTCCATCGCCGGGCACGTCGCGTGTTTGCATGCTGCCCGATGCGTCGCGCAAAATTACAATCTCAGGAGGTTGTGTGTGCGGGATTTCTTTCACGATTTCCGGTTTGAAAAGCGCCAGGCAGATCAGCGCGATGATGATGAGACGCAAGACTTCCATCGCCATGACCCGGTAGCCACCTCCGCGTCTGCGCCACTGGAGATAAGACAGAGCAGCGGACAACAGGCACACGACAACCGCCAGAATCCCAACCGGCCAGGAAAAGGTGAAGGACCAGTGGCTCATGATGCTGGTGTTTTCGCGAATTCGGCGCGAACCGGCGCTGGCTTCTTTTGTTGCGATGGCGAGGCTTGCTGTGGCAACGAGAGAAAGCCTTCCACGAGAAGCACGACCAGCATGGTGATGAGAATCACGCGCCAGATTTCGCCCTGGAGCACTCCAGTTTCTCCGCTTCGCTCTTCAAAATATTGCACAGGCAATGCCCCGAACAGGCGCTTTGCCGCCGCTTTTTCCAGGATTTCGAGATTGTCTTCCTCCGCCGGGCGATTGACGGCGATCAGTCTGGAGCCATTCCGGTAAATACCAGCGTCGAAACGGACATCCTTTTTTGGTGCGTCGATGCTTGTCCAGCCAGCGGGGTCCTGGATCAGAGATGGATCGCCGGCATCCAGCGACGAGTAATCCTGCAGTCGTTTTCCACCGCGTTCGATCTGGCGCTGGATCATCGGCACCAACACACGCCCATCCCCGAGTGTGGACCAGTCCGGATTCGGCAATGTCGCGCAAAAAAGGACGTGACCATGGCCGAGAGCGAGTTCTGCAAGAAACGGTTTCGCGTCGGCGAAGCTCGCCACGGGGTTGCCTTTTCCATACGGCAACTGCCGCCGGTAGGTGCCGAGATCGCTCACAGGCAGGCTCAATCCCTCGTCGGTTTTTGCGAGCGCGCCATCCTGTTCATCCCAGTGGATCACATGAAAAGGCTGCTCGTGCATCGTGTCTTCGACTGCGCTCCAGCTTGTGCCCGCGAAGGAATTTGTATCGGTCACTCCGGGCGGAAAAAAAACGACCACGCCGCCGCCTTCGACGAAGGTCTGTAATTGCGCCGCCACCTTGCCTGTTGGCAATGG
>JBAVPB010000303.1:0-6608 GCA_049692655.1 Chthoniobacteraceae bacterium
CGCATGACCGGGAGATTCGGGGGCGGTTGTGGGCGGTTTCGGAGGAACTGACAGGTGTGCGGCTTCCGGTTTAGGGCACCATATCCAGCGTGTTTAAGACCGGGGAAGGTAACACCTTCCCCTACAGCCTACAGCTTGCTTCGCAAGGAAGATGCTGTAATATGTGCGCCCGACCAATGAGCCGACACTTGAACATTTCATTCTCTGGAGAGCCTGTTATAGCCTTACTATATGAGCTATTCGGCTACCCCGATGTTCCATGTGGAACAATATAAACCCTAATCGATCCAATGTTCGTTTATCCTAAAATATTTGATGTGATCGTGGTGGGGGCGGGGCATGCGGGGATCGAGGCTTCCATGGCGGCGGCGCGGCTGGGGTGTCAGACGGTGATGTTGACGCAGAATATCGACACCATCGGGCAGATGTCGTGCAATCCGGCGGTGGGCGGGCTGGCGAAGGGGCATATGGTGCGGGAGATCGATGCGCTGGGTGGGTTTATGGGACTCAATACGGACGCGACGGCGATCCAGTGCCGGCTGCTGAATGGAAACAAGGGGCCGAGCGTGCGGGCTCCACGGTCGCAGTGCGATAAGAAGGCGTATCAGTTCCGGGCGAAGGCGATGTGCGAGCGGCAGGAGAACCTGATCATCCACCAGGGGAATGCGGTGCGGATTCTGGAAGAGAACGGTAAGGCGGTGGGGATCGAGACGAATCTCGGGCTGCAAATCCGGGGGTTGTCGGTGATCATTACCACGGGGACTTTTATGCGGGGGTTGCTGCATGTCGGGTTGCAGAACCAGGCGGGAGGCAGGATGGGGGATAGTGTCTCCACATTGAGCGACAGCTTGAAGGCGCTGGGGTTTGAGGTGGCGCGGTTCAAGACCGGGACTCCATGCCGGTTGAATGGGCGGAGCATTGATTTCTCGGTGTGCGACAGGCAGGACGGGGATGTGCCGCCGCCGATGTTTACCTACATGCCGGAACTGCTTGCCTCCACCAAGGACGACATCTTTTCTCTGAACTCTTATCAGGACGGAGCGTTCCACGTGGAACAAATGCCGTGCTGGATCACCCATACGAACGAGAAGACGCACGATATCATCCGCGCGAACCTCGATAAGTCGCCGATGTATTCCGGCAAGATCGAGGGGGTGGGGCCGCGGTATTGTCCCTCCATCGAGGACAAGGTGGTGAAGTTTGCCGAGAAGGGGCAGCATCAGCTCTTCCTGGAGCCGGAGGGGAGGCATACAGAGGAATATTACGTGAATGGCATCTCCACGAGCCTGCCTTTTGAGGTGCAGTATGAGTTTATCCGGAGCATCCGGGGGCTGGAGAATGCGGAGATCATGCGACCGGGGTATGCAGTGGAGTATGATTACTGCACGCCGACGCAGCTCTTCCCCACCCTGGAGACCAAGAAGATCGAGCACCTTTATTTTGCCGGGCAGATCAATGGGACGTCGGGGTATGAGGAGGCGGCGGCGCAGGGGATGATGGCGGGGATCAATGCGGCGCTGAAGATCCAGCAGAAGCCGGCGATGATCCTCGGGCGGGACCAGGCGTATGTCGGGGTATTGATCGATGACCTGGTGACCAAGGGGACGCCGGAGCCTTACCGGATGTTTACGAGCCGGGCGGAGTACCGGCTGCTGTTGCGGCAGGATAACGCGGACCTGCGGCTCACGACGATCGGGCAGGCGCATGGGGTGGTGTCGCCGGAGCGGTTTGCGGCGGTGCAGCGGAAGATCGAGGCGCTCAAGGCGATCCGCACGCTGACGGACTCTACGCGGTTGAATAATATCCAGCTCACGCAGTGGTTGAAGCGGCCGGATGAGTCGCTGGATAGTCTGCCTGCTGAGGTGAGGGGGCAGTTTTCAGCGGAGATATGGGATTTGTATGTGACGGACCTCCGGTACGCGGGGTATATCAAGCGGCAGGAGGATTCTATCGAGAAAGCGCGGCTGAGTGAGGGGAAGGAGCTGCCGGTGGCGATCGATTACACGACGATCCCCGGGCTGCGGATCGAGGCGAAGCAGAAGCTGACGAAGGTACGGCCGGTGACTTACGGGCAGGCGGGGAGGATCAGTGGGATCACGCCGGCGGATCTGGCGTTGATCAGTGTGTGGTTGAAGAAGTGATTTTGAACAGGAGGAAACGGAGATAACGGAGAGGGGAAGGGGCGCGGGTCGAGTTTTATCAAAGAATCAAATTTGTTGTAAGTTATTTAATATAAACACGTTGCAACGAATTAATCTTCGGTTTTCATACAAAATTTGTAAAGAAGTTCATTTCTTCTGAAAACATGATAATCTGATTTTATGCCCGAAACAAAAATCACGGCTATCAGTAATGGACGCAATCTGGCCGTGGCATCAGCCAAAGTCGAATTGCCCACGTCCGAAGCAGTCGCCTGGCATCGCGAATTGAATACCGCTCGCAAAATTCTGAAAGTTCCAATCGATAAATGGCGTTGATTGAAGAAATGTAAGGTGATTGCATTTTTGCTTGCGGGAATTATACTCTGTCCATGCCAGCAACTGCTTACCGCTACCTTGTCAATTTGCCGGGGGTCCGGAGTGGCAATACCATTGTAGAGGGAACACGTATCGGTGTGCATGATGTGGTCGGGTTGTTCGTTAATGGCTCGGGTGTCGATGATATTGTCCGCAGCTTTCCGGATTTGACCCGGGCACAGGTCTATGAGTGCCTGGCTTACTACGAAGATCACAGGGCTGAAATCGATACTTTGATCGCCCGTCAAATGAGTGGTACTGACAAGCAGTGAGATTTTTTCTGGACCACGATGTGCCTGTAGATGTGGCGCGTGTGTTACAACGTGAGGGGCATGAGGTAATCGAATTGCGCGAGGTATTGCCCATAACCGCGGTTGACCATGATGTTCTCCGATATGCACACGAACACGGTTTTTTTGTCGTGACTTGTAACCGTGATGATTTTCTGGCTCTGGTCGCCGTTCATCCTAATCCTGGTTTGATTGTGTTGATCCGCCGGCGCAACCGTCAGGCGGAATGCGGGAATTTGTTGAGCTTGCTGCGCGATGCAGGAGCAAGCGGAATTTCAGGCAATATCAATTTCGCCTGAGACCTCGTAGCATCGGTGTACGCATGGAACGTCGGGCATTGCGTTTCCAAATTTGTCTATTTAAAGTGACGGTCTGTTTTCTTTCGTTCCATGGCCCGCTATAAAGTAACTGCGCTGAAAGACATTACCGTTTCGGCGCGGATTCATTTTCAAACGCTGCGTCCGCTGCCGCAGGACAGCAGGGGGCAATCGCAGGGCTCGGCTACCATGTATGCGGTCCGGCCCGAGATTTTCAAGATGCCGGCGGGGGCTTCGCGGGAGGATGTGGCGCTGGTGATGGGCGTTTCGGATGGGCCGCGGCAGCCGGTGAGGGAGGGCATTGCGGAGCTTGGGCCCGGGGAGAGTGTGCGGATCCGGGATTTGCTGCTGGTGGAACGGGTGGAGTGAGGCGGGCTTCCTTTTTTTGGTGCGGTTGCGGGGTTTTGCCTGTTGACCATTCGCGGGCTCCGCAATATCTTGCACGCGCGCGGAAAATCCGCGTTTCCCTCCCACTGTGATTGACTTTTCCCTCCATCCTTTACGCAGGCTGAGCTCGGGGTTGTTTGCCTTGGCCTTTGTCGTGTTCTTTGCGATCGTGAATCTCGGGATCGCGCAGGAGGAGATGCTGGACAAGGAGGCCGCGCCGAAGCCGGGCGGGAATTTTCCGGCGATCAAGGAGACTTCGCCTGGGATCTTCCAAGTGGGCGGGGTGACTCTCGACAAGAATACGAAGACGGTGACTTTTCCCGCGACGGTGAACATGGACCGCGGGGCGCTGGAGTATCTGCTCGTGCAGAACGGGGGGAAGACGCACGAGAGTGTCTTTGCGACCACAGTGGAGCCGTATCATTTGCACCTGGCGATGCTGCTGCTCGGGGCGAAGGTGCCGAAACAGCCCGGGGGGGTGGCGCCTCCAGGTTACATGAACATGCAATATTTGAAGACGGCGCCGAAGCCGAAGGGGGACGACGTGATCATCCAGGTGCATTGGAAAGCGGGGGACAAGGATGAAGTGGCCAACGCGGAGGACTTCATTTACAACGTGGATACCAAGGCGCCGATGACTCGCGGGCCGTGGGTGTACTGCGGCTCGATGTTGAGCAACGGGGTTTTCCTCGCGCAGGAGGAGAAATCGATCGTGGCATTGGTGATCGATCCTGCGGCATTGATCATCAGCGCCCGGCCGGGCGACGACAATAATCTGATCTGGTCCGTGCGCTCCGACAAGATCCCAAAGGCGGAGACGCCGGTGGAGATCACGATCCAGCTTGTCGCAAAGACTTCCGATGACAAGGCGGCTCCGGATTCCCCGGCATCGCCTGCGGCTTCACCATCTTCACAATCCAAATCCAGCAACACACCATGAAACTCATTCACGCAATCCTGCCACTCATATTTGTTCAACAAGCGTTATACGCACAAGAAGCGTCCCCGACTTTGGGCCAGAAATTAGAACAGGGCACGGTCAGTCAGGTGATGCCGCACAACGCCGACAACGAATCGCTGCGCAACGAGGTGCAGCATTCCATCGACAAGGCGATCGCGTGGCTGAAGACGCAGCAGACTCCGGCGGGCTTCTGGGACATGCCGATCCATCCCGCGCTCACTGGGTTGGTGCTCACGGCGATCGAGCGCGATCCGTCGCATGCGCTCAAGGATTCCGACACGGTGAAAAAAGGATATGCGTTTGTGGTGAGCTGCGCGCATCCCGACGGTGGCATTTATAAAAAGAACGAGCTGCTGAATTACAACACCTCGGTGTGCGTGATGGCGCTGCTCGCGGCGAATGACCCCAGCTATGACCCGATACTGATCAAAGCGCGCAAATTTCTGGTGGGCCAGCAGATGCCCTCGAAAAAAGGGAAGGACAACACGTACGCCGGCGGGATCGGCTACGGCGACGACGATCCGCACTCCGACATGTCAAACATGGTGATGGCGCTCGAGGCGCTGCATGCCACCGAGCAGTTGAAGGGCACCGAGAAATCGGCCTCGAAAGAGAAAGACCTGAACTGGAACGCGGCGATCGATTTCGTGCAGCGCTGCCAGAATCTCGCGCCATCGAACAAGGCGAAATGGGTGGGCGACGAGCCGAAGAACAAAGGCGGGTTTGTTTATACACCGACCGACAGCGCCGCCGATTCGGACACGTTGCCCGATGGGCGCGAAGTATTGCGTTCCTATGGCAGCATGAGCTACGCGGGGCTGCTCAGCTATATCTACACCGGGCTCAAGCATGACGATCCGCGCGTGACCGCGGTGATCGACTGGGCGCGCAACAATTACTCGGTGGATGAAAATCCGGCGATGGGCCAGCAGGGGGTTTACTATTACTACCAGATGATGGCCAAGGCGTTCTCCACGTATGGCGTGGACAAGCTGAAGCTGGCCGATGGCAAGGAAGTCGATTGGAAAAGTGATCTCTCGAAAAAGCTGATCAACCTCCAGCACGCGGACGGCTCGTGGGTGAATGACAACGGGCGTTTCTGGGAAAAGGATCCCGTGCTGGTGACGGCTTACTCGGTGCTGGCGCTGGAGATGGTTTACCAGGCGCAGTGATCGGGGTGAGCTTTCGCTTTACCAGTTTTTAAAAAGAGTTGCAGCGGAAGAATCCAGACGAAACCCGTGCGGGGTGATGATATGGTGTGGGCAGAATAAATGATCTCGCTCGCCCCAACTTCACGTTTGAAAGCTATCAAGGCCGCTGCGCCTGCGCGGTCGCGCACATTGCGCATGAAGCCCGGGCAGATGTACGCGCGGCTGCTGGCGAGCGATGCCACGTATAATGGCGAGTTCTTTGTCGGTGTGCTCTCCACGGGCATCTATTGCCTCCCCTCGTGCCACGCGAAGAAGCCGATGATGAAAAATGTGCGGTTCTTTCCGGATTGCGAAAGCGCCCGGGCGGCGGGGTTGCGCGCGTGCCGGAAGTGCCACCCGGATGATTTCGAGCGCGGGGCCGATCCCGTGCTGGAGACGATCGAGACGCTGGTTGCCGAGGTGCGTGCCACGCCGGAGGCTTTTGCGGATGCGCGGGCGATCGTGAAGCGCTCGGGATTTGGGGCGACGCGGTTGTTTGAGTTATTCCGGCAGCATTACCATGCCACTCCCGCGGATCTGCTGGTGCGTGCGCGCATCGATGCGGCGAAACATAAGCTCCTTGCCACTAACTCCGGCCTTTCGGTCGTGGCCTATGGCGTGGGCTTTGAAACGCTGTCGGTGTTTCACGAAAATTTCCGGCGGTTGAATGGGATGACTCCGGCTGCTTACCGTGCGTTGCGTAACGGCGGAGGATTTACGATCACGTTGCCGGAGGGTTTTGAGTTGGGTTATCTCCGGCGCGCTCTCGGGCGCGATATGCACAGCGTTACTGAGAGGCTGGATGGGGATAACTATACAGCGGGGGTTAGATTGGGAGATAACCCGGCGATTCTAACTATGCGACTCAGTTCAAAGTCCATAGTAGCTTCGATAACTCCTTATGGGGATAACTCGGCCACGTTATCAGCTAGCAAGGAGTTATTACC
>JBAVPB010000304.1:0-24284 GCA_049692655.1 Chthoniobacteraceae bacterium
TGGAGTCGAATTGACCAGCGAGGATTTTGCGGACGGTTTTGTCGCGGTTGAGCCATTGGAGGATTTCGTTGCCGGGCTGGCCGTCATCGAGGGAGCGGTTGAGTTTGTTGCGGAGGTCGCGTGGGAGACGGGCGATTTTGCTAGTTGTGTCCATTGACACCAATATAGAAAGAGTTTCCATTAATGTCAAGCTTAATGCAAAGTGTGTGAAATATGTATGAATGAATACCCGCGTAATCGCCATATTTACTCTGTGTTTATGTATGGAGTATGGAGTCATGGGCTATTTGAGGAAATGCGTGTTTGGGGATGACTTTTTTGGCGGGAAAGTGAAATAAAGGTTCGTGACGGCGGGACACCGTCACCAGCACTCGAGACGAGCGCGCTCCCCGGAACTCGCTTTCACGCGTTGGGTGCATGGAAGTCGCTGGAGGAGGCGGTTCGTCGCGGGCTTTCGGCGGGCCGCAGAAAAGTGCATTTGAGCCGAATGCGCTACCAAGAGGGGAAGGGTGTGCTACGCAAGGGGTTGAGGCTGGGACACTACAAAGCGTGTGCTCCATACGGTGAAGGAACTACTTTGGAGAAATGCTGTTAATCCTGACCCGAAAACTCTTTTCTTAGTTTTACAACACAATCTACCGTGACGGTTGCTTCGGCGTATAAGACCAAGGGGGAAAGAATTAAGACAGGATTAACAAGATTTACAGGATTCTCGCTAACAACGCCTTGTTTTATAGTCGCCCAAAGACAATCGCACCCGAAATAAATCCGAAAAATCCCGGTGTGAGCCGGCAAGCATAATCTGTAAATTCTGTAAATCCTGTCTAAAACAATCATCATGGTCGAATCAATGAATCCCGTCAAAATTGTATTCCTGGGCGACAGCATCACGGGGGCGTCGAACCTGGCCCATTACATGAAATTTTCGCACATCGTGGAGTGCATGATCGAGGCCCGCTGGGGCGCCGGCCACGCCGCCGCTCTCAATCGCGGCATCGCGGGCGACACCACTGGGGGCGTGTTGAAACGCCTGCAATCCGATGTGCTCGATGTGGAGCCGGATATCGTGGTGCTGCTTATCGGTGGTAACGACGCGGGGGACAGTCAGCCGGAAGAAGTCACGCGCACCAATCTCGGGCAGATCGCCACCAGCCTCCGCGCAGCGGGCACCCGCGTGTTGATGCTCCAGTATCACCTCCTGCCAAACCCCGCAAATCCGGAAGCCGCATGGAAGCACCTGATCAGTAACAACAGTGTCATCGCCGAAGTCGCCGCCGGGATGAATTTTCCCGTTCTCGATATGCAGCCCTCCATGCAAGCTGCGCTGGAGACGCAGGAAGTCACGGAGTTGGTCAACGGGCTCGATGGCGTACATCTCAACCCCGGAGGGGAACTCATCTACGCCCGCACCGTCTTCGCAAAATTGCTGGAGTTGGGCTGGCTGGATGACGCCCATAATAGGCCGTGTTTTGTATTAAACGGTGTTTAACACCGTTCTTCAAACAGCGCGCGATTTCCGCGCGATGAAAAAATACAAGACCGCGCCGAGGACGTGCAGGAACAGGATCAACAGCACCCACACAATTTTTTCAGTGCCGGCCAGCGACCGCGATCTCGCGGCATCCACCAGCATCCAGATCCAAAACACCGAGGCAACGAGGCCGAGAATTAGAAAAAACATGGGTGAATCCTTTTTTTAAACACTTTTGATTTTTTGCCATCGGCAACCCGTGAGCTAATAAAAACGCCCAGGGCCCCAGTGGGAGTGAGGCTTTCATACTGAAGTGGAAGGGCGGCGCTGTCGATTGGATTCAGCCCAAAATGAGAGGATGTCCATGTTCCGCTGAAAGGGCAATCAACAGAAAAGTGTGAACGGGACGTATGGAAATTGTTAAAATGTCATTTAAATGCGTCCCGGCGCCGCTTTCTTGGGCTTGCGAACTATTTTGTGCTCCGGCTTGTCATTATTTTGCTTGGGATTGTCAAATTGTGGGTTGACAGAAAAGCGATTTTTTCAGACACGTTACGCGTGTTTTTTACAGGCAATAAGAGAGCTTGTAGAGGCTTGTGAAATTTTTCACAAATAACGCTTGCCATTGTTGGCGGGCGAAATAATCTCCGAACTCTACTTTGAATTTTTTGAAAATTACCGAACCCAAGTTTGAAGTGTAAAACGAGGGTTTAACTAAACAAAAATGGCGAATTTTTTCCCGCGCTGGAGCAACTGGCTCCCATTAAAAATTTTGGTTTGTGTGTTCGTTCTCAGCAACGCTGTGACCGCTGGAGTCTGGTATTATTTTACCCCCAAGTATATGAGGGTTGGTTACCAGCCGATCCAGCCGATCCCGTTTCCGCACGACATCCATGTGAAGCAACTCGGGATGGATTGCCGTTACTGCCACAGCTTTGTGGAAGTTGCCGCGCACTCAAATGTCCCGAACACCCAGGTTTGCATGAACTGCCACTCGCAGGTGCAAAAGAACAACCCGAAATTGCAGCCGCTTTTCGATAGCTGGAAAACCGGCAAGCCGATCGAGTGGGTGCAGATCCACAAGGCTCCGGATTTTGTTTTCTTCAACCACTCGGTCCATGTGAACCGCGGTGTGAGCTGCGTAAGCTGCCACGGCAAGATCAACGAAATGCCGGTGGTGTATCACCACGAATCCCACAGCATGAGCTGGTGTCTTGATTGTCACCGCCATCCTGAAAACGCTCTCCGCCCTCCTCAGGACGTCTTTAACCTCGACTGGACTCCTCCAGCAGGAAAGACGCAGCAGGAAATCGGCATGCAACTGAAACATGACTGGGGTGTAAAGCCGCCCACTGAAAACTGCGCGGGGTGCCACCGATGAAAAAGATTTTCCACCATCCTCCAGAGCCGCTCAACGGCAAGAAATATTGGCTCAGTCTCGACCAGGTCGCCGGTACTCCGGAATTTCAAGACCGCCTGAAACGCGAGTTTCCCGCAGGAGCGGATGAGTTTGAGAGCGGGGGGGTATCACGCAGGAGTTTCATCAAATTGATGGGGGCTTCCACGGCTCTCGCGGGCTTGAGCCTCAGTGCATGCCGCCGTCCTGAAAAGCATCTCGTGCCTTTCACGAAAAGCGCGGAATGGGAAATCCCCGGCAAACCGCTTTTTTATGCGACTTCCATGCCGCATCGCCGCGGCGCGCAGCCTCTCGTGGTGACCACGAACGACGGCCGCCCGACAAAGATCGAGGGCAATCCGCTGCATCCTTCCAGTGGCGGGGCCACGGGCACTTTTGCCCAGTCTTCCATACTGGATTTGTATGATCCGGATCGCTCGCGGTTCTTCCGCAACCGTGGTCAGGAATCTGATGCCGCCGCTTTTGATGCCTATCTGGTGAAACTTGCCGCGGATCTTGGTGACAGCCAGGGCAAGGGTCTTGCGTTTTTGTGCGAGGAAAACAATTCCCCGACCCGTGAGCGTCTCCGCCAGGAAATCGCAAAGAAATACCCGCAGGCTCTCTGGGCTGTGTATGAACCGCTTGGCATCGATGCCACTGTGGACGCTCACAAGACTGCTTTCGGCAGCGGAGTCAAGGTTTCTTCGAATCTTGAAAATGCAGACGTGATCCTTGCGCTCGACACCGATTTTCTCGGTTGCGAGGAAGGCAGTGTCCAGGATATCAAGGCATACAGTGCGCGTCGCCGCGTCAAGGGGCCGGAAGACAAGATGAACCGTCTGTATGTGGTGGAAAACCGCTACACGGTAACGGGAGGCATGGCTGACCATCGCCTGCGCCTTCCTGCCAGCCAGATCGGCGCCTTTGTCATCCTCCTTGCTGAAAAAATCGGAGTCGATGCGGCATTGGGCGGCCAGGTCAAAACTCTTGCCGACAGCGCCCGCGCAGCGGTCAAGTTTGACCAGCATTGGCTCGAGGAAATGGCCAATGATCTGGTAACGGCAAAAGGCAGGAGCCTGGTGCTCGTCGGTGCGCGCCAGCCTGCGTTTATCCAGTTACTCGGAAACGCCATCAACGCCGCGCTTGGTAATCTCGACAAAACCCTGGTCGGTTCCGCTTCCGACGAAAAGCCCTCGCTCAGTATTTCCAAACTCGTCCCCTTGATTCAAAACAAGGAAATCACGACTCTCTTCATCCTGGGTGGCAATCCTGTTTACAATGCTCCTGCGGACCTCGAATGGGAAAATCTGCAAAAATCCATTCCTTCCGTGGTCCGTCTGGGTCTGCATGAGGATGAAACTTCAAACCGGGTGCTCTGGCATGTGCCGGGAACGCATTACCTCGAGACATGGAGCGATGGCTTTGCCTCCGATGGCAGCTATGTTTCCGTGCAGCCGATGATCCTGCCTCTCTTTGACGGATGGTCGGAGATCGACATCCTTGCAAGGCTTCTCGGGCTGCCTAAACCGCAGGGTCCGGAATTGGTGCAGGATACCTTCCGCCTCATGGCAGGCGACGCGAATTTCAAGGACGCCTGGAATAAATTCCTGCACGACGGCTTTTTGAAGGACAGCTCTCTCAAGCCTGCTGCCTTGACATTCAATGCGGCTGCAGCCGCTCCATTCCTGGAACAAAACGCAAGCGTGCAAGCTCTCGGTGATGCCATCGAGATCGTGCTTGCCGGCGATTCCAAGATGGACGATGGCCGGTATGCAAACAACGGTTGGTTGCAGGAACTGCCTGACCCGATCATGAAGCTGACTTGGGATAATGCCGCTCTCATGAGTGCAGCCACTGCCGCGACATTTGGCGTCAAGCCGGGTGCCGCAATCGGCGAACGTGATTTCCACACGATAGAGATTGCGCTGGATGACAAACGCAAGATCGAGATCCCTGTTTTGATCGCGCCGGGCCATGCGGAGCAATCCATCACCATTCCACTCGGCTACGGTCGCGGGTTCAATGGACGGGTCGCCAGTGGGGTAGGGGTCAATGTCTATCCGTTCCGCACCACTGGGCAGCCTTATTTTCAGGTTGTCTCCAAGGAGAAACTGAAGGCCACCGGCAAATTTTACCGTCTCGCCATCACCCAGGATCACCACAGCATGGAAGGCCGTGCATTTGTGCGTGAAGCCACGCTCGATACTTTCAAGGAGACGCCTAATTTTGCCCAGACCATGTGGATGGACGAGGAGGTCAAGCGCGACGCCAAGGGAAAGCCCGAGACCACGACGATTTACACGCACCCGGTGCTCGATGATTTGAATCAATGGGGCATGGCCGTGGATCTGAATACCTGCACCGGCTGCAACGCCTGCATGATCGCCTGCCAGGCGGAAAACAACATCCCGATCGTTGGCAAGGAACAGGTCAGTAATGGCCGCTCCATGCATTGGATTCGCAATGACCGTTATTACGCCAGCGTGGATGAAAACGATCCCGATCCCGAGATGGTCATGCAACCGATCATGTGCCAGATGTGCGAGAACGCGCCCTGCGAGACGGTCTGCCCGGTGAACGCCACGGTCCATAGCAAAGACGGCCTCAATGTGATGGCCTACAATCGCTGCATCGGCACGCGCTATTGCGCGAACAACTGCCCGTTCAAGGTGCGTCGTTTCAATTTCTTTGATTACCAGCAGCGCCCGATCACTCCGGTGAAGGTGCCGGTTCTAGGCGAAGTCTCAGGCCTGAAGCTCGGTCCGCTCACGGAGAAAGCTTCTCCCGACACGCTGAAGATGCAAAAGAATCCAAACGTCACTGTGCGTATGCGCGGTGTCATGGAGAAATGCACATTCTGCGTCCAGCGCATCCAGGAAGCCAAGATCGCGCAGAAGGTCAAGGCGGGCGCATCCGACAATGTCCGCATTCCGGCCGATGTATTTCAGGTGGCCTGCCAGCAGGCATGTCCAGCCGAGGCGATTGTCTTCGGCGACATCAAGAATCCCGACAGCAAGGTCTCGAAGCTCAAGGCGCAGGAGAAAAACTACCGCCTTTTGGAATATCTCAACATCAACACCCGGGTAAGCTATCTGGCGCGTTTGCGCAACCCGAACCCGGCGATGCCGGACGCGGCGAAATCCGCAGCTTTTGAAAAAGATTTGATTCACAAGGAACATGAAAAACCTGTTGAAGCAAAGTCCACCGGAGGTGAAGCGTAATGTCTAGCATGCCCACAGCCCAACAGGTGGCCGAAGTCACCAAAATCCCGCTCGTCGCCAATAATCGTCCGCTGAGCTGGATCACAGACAAAGTCTCGACTGTTGTTGAAGAGCGCACTCCTTTCTGGTGGTGGGTCGCGTTTGCGATCACTTCACCGGTTGCGTTGATCGGTTTGTTCTGCATCGGCTATCAAATTTCCACGGGCGTAGGCGTCTGGGGGGAAAACACGACGGTTGGCTGGGCTTGGGACATCACGAACTTCGTATTCTGGATCGGCATCGGCCATGCCGGCACTTTGATCTCGGCGATCTTATTTTTGACGCGCCAACGGTGGCGCACATCCATCAACCGCTCCGCCGAGGCGATGACACTTTTTGCAGTTGTCTGCGCGGGCATTTTCCCCGGTATTCACATTGGGCGTGTCTGGATGGCATGGTTCCTGGCGCCGGTTCCGAATTATCTTGGCATCTGGCCGAACTTCCGCAGCCCGCTTTTATGGGATGTGTTTGCGGTCTCCACCTATTTCACCGTCTCCGTGTTGTTCTGGTACACGGGTCTGGTTCCCGATCTGGCGACTCTGCGCGACCGCACCACTTCGCGCCTTAAAAAATTCCTATATGGCACGTTCGCCCTCGGCTGGCGCGGCGGAAACCGTCAATGGCGTCATTATGAAATGGCCTATCTGCTCCTGGCCGGTATTTCCACGCCACTGGTGCTTTCGGTTCACTCGACGGTGTCGTTCGACTTCGCTACGTCGGTCATTCCCGGCTGGCACACCACCATCTTCCCGCCGTATTTCGTTGCGGGTGCAATTTTCGGCGGATTTGCGATGGTGCTCACCATCCTCCTTCCGGCCCGTCTGATTTATCCCCAGTTGCAGGATCTCATCACCAAGCAGCACGTTGACAAAATGGCGAAGATCATCCTGCTGACGGGATCGATCGTGGGCTATGCGTATTGCATGGAATTCTTCGTGGCCTACTACGGATCCAATGAATTTGAGAGGACGGTATTCCTTAACCGTTACTTCGGTCCCTACTGGTGGGCGGGTTGTTGTATGTTCAGCTGCAATGTGATCATTCCGCAGGTATTCTGGTTCAAGAGCAACCGCAATAACTTATGGGTGGTTTTCATTGTCAGCATGTTCGTGAATGCCGGCATGTGGTTCGAGCGGTTTGTAATCATTGTCTTGTCGCTCTCGCAGGATTTCCTGCCTTCCTCATGGCGGTATTATCATCCTTCATGGGTGGAGATCTGGACCTTCGTGGGTACATTCGGCATCTTTTTGTCGCTGTTTCTGCTGTTCATGCGGTTCCTGCCGATGATCGCGATGTCTGAAGTAAAAATTGTGACGCCTGAAGCCGATCCTCATCATCACGTCGAGGGTTCCGCAGTGGAAGTGGGCGCACATCACGCTTTTGAAAGCGGAGAGGAGACGCACTAAGATGGTTGATTCTGCACGAAAAGTTTACGGAATGGGCGCCGAGTTTCCGAGCGCGAAGGCGTTGTTCGACGCGGCCGAAAAGGTGCGCGACTCCGGTTTCAAGAAATGGGACGTCCATTCGCCATTCCCGATCCACGGTATGGATGCGGCGATGGGTCTCGGAAAATCATGGTTGAGCTCCGTTGTACTGGTGGGCGGCATCACGGGATTGGTCTGTGCTGCAATACTGGAATTTTTCCCGACCACTTTTGATTACCCGCTCATCGTTCACGGAAAGCCGACGAACTGGGCGACCATCCCCGCGCTCTTTCCGATCATGTTCGAATTGACGGTGCTGTTTTCCGCATTCAGCGCGGTATTCGCGCTCATGGCTTTCACCATGCTCCCGAAGTGGTATCATCCTATTTTTAATTGGGACCGTTTCGCGAAGGTGACTGACAACGGATTTTTCCTGGTGATCGAGGCGATTGACCCTCAATTTTCCGAGACGAAAACACGGGCTTTGCTCGAAGAAATTGGAGGCACGCACGTAACTCTGGTGCACGATTAAACATGTTACGCTATTTTTTCATTACATGCATTCTTATCACAGTCGCGATCATCGCGATTGCCGGATTCCGCGATGAACCGTTCTTCGGCGGTTCCGTTTACCAGCAGTTGCCGACTACATTCCTGGGATTTTCGTTGAGAAGCTCCAAGCCTCCCATCCAGATTTTCCCCGACATGAAGATGCAGCCAAGGTATGACCCGCAGCACGAGAGCGATTTCTTCGCCGATGGCCGCGCGGCCCGTGCGCCTGTCGCCGGCACCGTTCCGATCGGTTACGTGCTCGACAGCAGATATTCATCGAACACGGCCAGCAACAGCAAGGTTTCCATCGGCGAAAATGGTTTCTCCGATTCCCTCGATTACTTCAATACCGGAAAAATCGGTGATAGCTACGGCGATGGTTTTCCTGTGGATGTCACCCCTGCATTATTGCAGCGCGGCCAGCAGCGTTTTACTGTAAACTGCGCGATCTGCCACGGCGCGACCGGCGTCGGCAATGGAATCGTCACCAACTACGGTCTCGTCGGCGTTGCAAATTTCCAGCAGGAACGCCTGCGCTCCATGCCCGATGGCCAGATTTTCAATACGATCACCTACGGCAAGAACACCATGGGTGCTTACGGATCCAATATTGCGGTCGAGGACAGGTGGGCCATCATCGCCTACATCCGCGCGCTCCAGCGTTCCCAGAATGGCACGCTGGGGGATGTCGCCGATGAAGCTCACAAGAATTTTTTGATGAAGCAAACTGCTGTTAAACAATGAGCAAAGAGACCCACGTAAACACACAACCAAAGGCCGAGTTTTTCGAGCAACGCCATGCCGGGAATCTCCCGCTGGTGCTGCCCGCAGTAGGAGCCCTGGCGCTTATTGTCAGCCTCGTTTGGGGGATTTTCTTCAACCCCGCGCAGCTTGCCTATTCGTGGCTGTTCGCGTTCACCTATTTTTTCACCCTGGTCGTCGGCTCGCTTTTCTGGGTTCTCGTCCATCATACGACCGATGCGGAGTGGTCGGTGGTCGTGCGCCGCGTTCTGGAAAATGTGGCTGCGCTCATGCCCTGGCTGGCCCTCGCTGTCATTCCTGTCCTGCTCTACCATTCGATACTGTTTAAATGGTGGAACATTCCTCACGGGCTCGACGAAGTGCTCGACAAAAAGCGCGGATATTTGAATCACGAGTTTTTCTTCATCCGCACCGTCCTTTATTTTGTATTGCTGTCGCTTGTGGCCTGGAAGACCAGGAAGAACTCGGTGCTTCAGGATGCCGATGGCCATCCCAAGTACACGATCAGCATGCGCACATGGTCATTCTTCGGGGTTCCTGTTCTTGGGCTCACGCTTACGTTCGGAGCGTTCGACTGGCTAATGGGACTGGATTACAAATGGTTCTCTACAATGTGGGGCGTTTATATTTTCGCGGGCACCGCCGGAAGCGGCATGTGCCTGCTGGTATTGATCGTTACCGCACTGCGCAACAAGGGCTATCTCCCGTTCGTGACCATGGAGCATTACCACATCATGGGTAAATTGATGCTTACCTTCTGCATATTCTGGGCCTACATCGGCTTCGACCAGTACATGCTTTACTGGTATGTGAATATCCCGGAAGAGACATCCTATTTCATCCGCCGGAACATTGGCTCATGGTGGTTCTGGAGCACATTCCTGGTGGTTTTCCGGTTCATCATCCCGTTCCCGCTCCTGCTTATCCAGAATCTCAAAAAGAATCCAAAGTACATTTGCATGGCTGCGGGCTGGCTCTTGTTCATGCAGATTGTGGATATCTACATAGTGGTAATGCCGATGCTGCACCAGTATGGGTTTGCGCCTCATCCCCTCGACCTGCTCACCTTGATAGCCATTGGTGCCCCGCTCGCGTTTATCTTCATCAAAAACCTTGGAAAAGACAGTCTCTTCCCTGTGCGTGATCCGCGCCTGGAACGCTCAATTAAACTTACGAACTAAAATGTCCAGCAAACTCAAAAAAGCATCAGTGGGTCCGGCTTTCCTGGGAGGCATTCTCGCCTTCCTGCTTTTCGGGCTGTTTGTCCTGATCTGGTTCCGCTTGAGCGGAAAGACCGAAAGCTTCGACGACCAGCGTGCAGTGGCGCGCGCTGCCAAGCTCGACCAGCTTCAAAAGGATAACCACGAGAAACTCACTTCCTACGCATGGGTGAGCAAGGATAAAGGCGTCGTGCAGTTGCCTATTGATCGCGCGATGGAAGTCGTCGTCGCCGACCTCAAGGCCAAGCCTGTCAAGGCCTCCTCTGTGAAGCTGGAAGTTCCTTATCCCGCCGGTTTGCAACAGCCGCCTGCGGCAGCAGCCGTGACGACGACCGGTTCTGGTGCGCCTGCCACCGCCGCGTCACCTGCCCCGGCTCCCGCAGCTAACCCGGCTGCCGCTGCTCCAACTAACACAAATGTAACTTCCGGGACGGCAAACCCGGGCGCTTCGCCGGCTCCATCCGCTTCACCTGCCGTTGCTCCGGCTTCCGCGCCTGCCACGGCGGCGCCTGCGCCTTCCGTGGCGGCTGTTCCTGCTGCAACAACGCCACCCGCGCCTTCCGTGACAACCACGCCCGCGCCATGAAATTTAAAACTTCACACGTTTAATGAGCGATACTCTCACACAAACCCCGATTAGCGCGTCACCTTCGGTCTCCGACAGCGAGATCCACAAGGTCGAGCGCGCGTTGATCGACCAGTCCGCGCAGACTCCGCTGCTCTTTTTGTACAGCTCGGCGATTCTCTGGCTGCTCGTAGCCACTGTGTTTGGCCTGATCGCGTCGATCAAGCTCCAGTATCCCGAATTTCTTGGCTCATTGCCTGTTCTTGGTTCGGTGCCATTCTTCACTTATGGTCGGATCTGGCCCGCATTCACAAACGCCTTTGCCTACGGATGGGCCAGCCAGGTTGGCATGGGCACCGGCATCTGGCTCGTTGCGCGCCTTGCCCATGTCTCGATCAAACGCCCCACGCTGCTGATCTTCGGCACGGTTTTCTGGAACATCGGGGTGTCCCTTGGTGTGGTTGCGATTCTCGCAGGCGCAGGGCGGGGGATCGACCTGCTTGAGTTTCCCGGCTTTGTGCAGGGCATTTTGTTTGTGGGTTTTCTCCTCATTGCGGCATGGGTCGCGGTGATGCTCCGTTTGCGCCGCCCGGGTCATACTTACATTTCACTCTGGTATCTTGCCGGCGCGTTCTTCTGGTTTGCATGGCTTTACAGCGCGGGAAACCTCATGGTCGGCTCGAAGCATTCCCCCGGCATCCTGCAGGCGATCGTGGCTTCCTGGTATGCGAGTAATTTCATTTCGCTCTGGCTCACTTCCATCGGCCTCGGCGCCATCTACTATTTCATCCCGAAGGTCAGCGGCAAGCCGGTGCATAGTTATCATCTCGCTTCACTCGGGTTCTGGTCGTTCGCGTTGTTCTCGGGTTGGACGGGGATGACACGCCTCATCGGCGGACCGCTTCCTGCATGGTTGATCACGGTCAGCATCGTGGCAAGCATCATGATGATTATCCCGGTTGTCACGGTGACCCTGAATTTTGTGCTCACCCTCCGCGGCGATTATCACCTTATCTATTTCAGCCCGACCATCCGCTTCGTATTCTTCGGAGCGATTGCCTATGCGGCCGGCAGCGGCATCAGCGTGATCGGTTCGCTGCGCAGCGTGGCCGGTATTACGCAATTTACCAACTTCTCCGTGGCAAATTCACAACTGATGATCTACTCGTTCTTCTCGATGGTGATGTTTGGTTCCATCTACTACATCATACCGCGTCTTGTGGGTTGCGAGTGGCTCTCCTCCCGCATGATCGGCGTCCATTTTCTTGGCGCGGCTTACGGGGGCGGCATCATTGTGGTTGCCACACTTGTGTCGGGCCTTTTGCAGGGTTCCGGCTGGAATAATCCCGGGATGAGTTCGTCCGTGGTTGTTGAAAGCATGTTGCCGCTGACAATCGGCCGGATTATCGGCTGGGGATTTCTGATTTTTGCGCATTTTGTTTTTGCGCTCCATTTTTTGACCATGTTGCTGCGATTGGGGCGTCCGAGTGGACGGCCCACATTGTTCGCGGGACACCATGAGGAGGTATCGCGCTGATGCGTTTTCCATTTTTATTTGCAGGTATTTTTGCGACGTTTTCCCTGGCCTGGCTCGGGGAGACGGTCATCCCGAGCGTCCAGTTACGGAATCTGCAACCGCAAACCGAGGAGGACGGCAGCGACCCGTACCCAGTGAACAATTCCGGCGTCGCCGCAAGGGGACGCAAGGTTTATGTGTCCGAAGGTTGCATCTACTGCCATACGCAGCAGGTGCGTCCCGAGCAGGCCGGCTCGGATATCGAGCGTGGCTGGGGCAAACGCCGCACCGTGGCCCGCGATTATATTTACGACAATCCGGTGGTCCTTGGAACCATCCGCAACGGCCCCGATCTCGCCAACATGGGAGACACCGAGGTGATCGACCCGATTACGCAAAAGCCGCGCTGGCAGGATGCCGCATGGCAGTTGAAGCATCTTTACGATCCACGCAGCACGGTTGAGGATTCGGCCATGCCGTCCTACAAATATCTGTTTGAAAAACGCAAGATCGCCAGCGAGCGCTCTGACGATGCGTTGAAGCTGGATGGTGATTATGCGGTGGAGAGCGGTTACGAAGTCGTGCCGACCACGGAGGCGAAGGATCTCGTGGCCTATCTTCTGTCGCTGAACAGAAGCCATCCGCTGAAAGAAGTGAAGGAAGTAAAACAAGCCAAACCGGAGGCCCCAGCCAAGTGAGCAACATGGACGATCTAGAACAGGCGTACGGGGCGCAGGGAGCGCACGAGATTGATTACCGTGAAACATCGGACTTGACCCATGTCCATGCCGCGATTGCCCGTGAGAAAAAGGAACCGTGGTCGGCAAATATACCGATCCCGCTCTGGCTCATGTGCGTTTTCTTTTTGGTATTCGGGTGGGGGACTTATTACTTGGGCATGTTCTGCGCGGGTTATAATGGCGATGTGTTTGACGAGCGCTCCGGCCTCTCTGCTTCCTCTACCAAGGCCGGCGGCGCTGGTGCGGAACCCGAGGCGGGTCCAGTGACTGTGGTGGACCAGGGCAGGAAAGTATTTAAAGATAACTGCGCAGTCTGCCATCAACCGACCGGCACAGGCGTTCCCGGCCAGTATCCACCCCTTGCAAAATCGGAATACGTGAATGGCACGCCAAAGCGTCTTGCCATGATCCTTTTAAAGGGACTTCAGGGCCCCATCAAGGTGGAAGGCGCCGCCTTCGGGTCCGCCGCGATGCCGCCGTGGGAAAAAACGCTGAACGACAAGAAGATCGCTGCGGTTCTCACCTATGTCCGCCAGGAGTGGGGGAATACCGCCGGTGAAGTTGCGCCTGAGCAGATCGCCCATGCGCGCAAAGATTATAAGGATCGCGTGGATTCATGGTCGGAAGCAGATTTACTGGCCGTTCCTAAGGATGCAGTGCTGGAGGGCGCTCCGGCTCCTGCACCGGCTGCACCTGCACCAGCGGCTGGAGCCGCTCCTGCCGCAGCGGTCGCACCGGGAGCAGCGAAATAGTTTTTCACTCTATTTGCGATATTGCGAATATAAGATACGATAATACAGGTTTAACTTAAAAATGGGTACTACAATTACTTCGACGCACGCGCACGCAGGCGATGCCCACGACCACGATACTCATGGTCATCATGAGCTGGGGTTCTGGCAAAAATACGTTTTCTCGACCGATCACAAGGTGATCGGGATTCAATACGGCGTCACCGGTCTCATCTTTTTGTTCTTCGGATTCTGCCTGATGATGCTCATGCGCTGGCAGTTGGCGTATCCCGGCGTGCCTCTTCCTTTTCTAGGGACGGCTCTCTCCCATCTTTTCCCAACGGAAATGCCCAAGGGGGTGATGACGCCGGATTTCTACAACTCGCTTGGCGCCATGCACGGCACGATCATGGTGTTCCTTGGCATCGTTCCAGTGGCTTTCGCGGCTTTCGGTAACTACGTCGTGCCGCTCCAGATCGGTGCGCCCGACATGACATTTCCGAAGATCAACATGGCCAGCTACCAGGCGTTTTTCGTTGGCGGCATGGTCATGCTTTTCAGCTTTTTCGTTCCGGGTGGTGCTGCCAAGGGCGGCTGGACTTCCTACTCGCCGCTGGCAAATATTGGCGATCACCCCGGCACCCCGATCGTTGATCCCGCCACGGGCCATATTCTTACCTATATCCATCCGTTCATGAACGGCCAGACTCTCTGGATTCTGGGCATGGTGTTCCTCATTACCTCTTCGCTGCTCGGCTCGGTGAATTTCATCACCACCATCATCCAGCTTCGCGCGCCGGGGATGACGTGGATGCGTCTTCCATTTTTCGTCTGGGCGCAGTTGGTCACTTCCTTCCTGCTTCTCCTGGCTTTCCCTCCGCTGGAAGCCGCGAGCCTCATGCAGTTGATGGATCGCGTGGCCGGCACGAGTTTCTTCCTTCCCACGGGATTATATGTCAGCGGCCATCTTTGGGGAAATAGTGGTGGTGGCAGTCCGTTGCTCTGGCAGCATTTGTTCTGGTTCCTTGCACATCCGGAGGTGTACGTGCTTATCCTTCCCGGCATCGGCATCATCGCCGAGGTCGTGGCGAACAATACGCGCAAACCGCTCTGGGGCTACAAGGCGATGGTCATGGGCATTCTCGTCCTCGGTTTCCTTTCGTTCATCGTATGGGCGCATCACATGTATCTCACGGGCATGGGCGCAAAGGTCAGTGCGTTCTTCCAGACGACAACAATCATTATCTCGATCCCGTCGGTGATTCTGCTCACCGCGCTCATGATCTCACTCTGGGGAGGGTCCATCCGCTTTACGGTGCCGATGCTTTTTGCGACGGCGTTCATGCCTGAGTTCGGCATTGGCGGTTTGACGGGTATTCCGCTCGCATTCAATGCGGTCGATCTCTACCTGCACGATACCTACTACATCATCGCCCACTTCCATTACATCGTCGCACCGGGCACGATCTTCGCGATTTTCGCCGGGGTCTATTACTGGTATCCGAAGGCGACAGGACGCATGATGAACGACTTCTGGGGCCGGGTGCATTTCGTCTTCTCCATCATTTTCATCAACGGAATTTTCATGCCGATGTTCATCCAGGGCATGATGGGCATGCACCGCCGCTGGTATGATGGTGGCTTGAGCTACCCGATCACCTCCGGCCGCGTGGTCTTTGGTTATACCGGTACGGAATGGAACCATGTGATCTCCTGGTCCGCATGGTGCCTCGGTGTCGCGCAGATTCCGTTCATCATCAATTTCTTCTGGAGCATGCGGCATGGTCAAAAAGTCGGGTCAAATCCCTGGCACAGCACGACCCTTGAATGGGCCGCTCCTTCTCCACCACCGCACGGCAATTTTGACGAGGCTCCTTCCGTCTATCGTGGACCTTATGAATACAGCGTCCCGGGTTCGGATAGCGATTATACGCCGCAATGGCAGCCCGACGGCGCGGTTCCGGCCGCAACCCAGCAGGCACACACACTCATTGACCGCATAGTTTAACATGGAAATTCCTTACACAATTACAGCGCGCCCCGATACGGGGCTGTGGAACGCAAAAGTCGGCATCTGGCTCTTCCTCGCATCGGAAGTCATGCTCTTCGGCGGTCTTTTCTCGGGCTACGTTTTTCTCAGGCTCGGGGCTGACCCCGGTTACTGGCCGCATGGCCTGCTGAATGTCCCGATCGGCACGTTCAATACCGCGATCCTGATTTTCTCCTCGGTCACAGTTGTCTTTGCCTGGGCTGCGTTGAAAATGCGCCAGTTCAACCGCTACCGGGTTTACATGGCGATCACGATTCTTTGCGGTATCGCCTTTTTGGGTATCAAACTTGGCGTTGAGTGGCCGCCAAAATTCGAACACTTCGGTGCCTACATCAAGCCCGCTGCCATTGAAAAATACGAAGCCTATCTCGGCAACAAGCATTTGGCCGACAAGGGCTTGGCGCCCAGATACGAGATCACGGGGCATTTGCACGAGGTTGCAGTCAACAAGGAAGGCGTTGATCAAAAGGATTTTGATGCGTTGCTGAACAAGCGTGGCCTTAAAGTTGATCCCAAGACCGAAGAAGGGGGCAAAGTTGTTGATATCGAAGTAAAATCCATTGGCGACGCCATGGCACTGGGTGAACTGTCGGGGGCCAGGATCGAATCGTTCAAACTTGCCTTGGATGAGGTGAACGCGGATCCGGACAGCCCCGAGAATGACAGGCCGCATTTCATTCCTCGCCCCATTACGGAAAAGATTGCCGTCATACAAGCGGACGATATCGACGGGGGAGGCCAGGCATGGAGTGCTTTCGTGCCACGCCACAGTTCCTACTTCGCCGTTTATTTTCTCATCACTGGATTGCACGGCTTGCATGTTCTCGCGGGTGTGCTTGTGTTTATTTACTATATGCTCCCTGTCAGCACGAGGCTTTACAGGGAGAATCCCGAACATCTGGCAAATCGCGTCGAAGTGGCCGGTCTTTTCTGGCACTTTGTCGATCTGGTCTGGATCTTCGTTTTCCCGATTTTCTATCTCCTTTAATTACCAAGAAAAATGAGCGATCCCAACGAAACAAAACCCACTACCGGTCATGATGTGGCGCATGGCGCCCATGATGATGTGAGCAAGCATGTGAAACTCTACGTCCTTGTAGGTGCGACGTTGCTTTTTTGCACGGGGCTCACCGTTGCCCTTTCGTACGTTAATTTCAACAGGTGGTTCGGTCAGGGACGTGATTGGAATATCGTTGTCGCGATGATTCTGGCCACGTTCAAGGCGGGCCTCGTGGCGGCCATTTTCATGCACCTTCTGCATGAGAAATGGACGATCTATCGGTTTCTCCTCCTCACGGTTTTCTTTGTTATCGGGCTTTTTGCCCTCTCGCTGCTCGGTTTCACGGATCACATTCGCCAATAATGTCCCTGCGCGCCTTCCATATTGTCTTCATCATCTTATCGACGCTGCTCTCGTTCGGCTTCGCGATGTGGGCCTATGGAAATTTTCAGGTTCAAAAGGACACGACTGATCTCGCGATGGCTGTCATTTCGGGCGCGGCTGGCATTGGGCTGATTATTTACGGATTTTATTTTTTGCGGAAAATGAGGAAGATTATCCTATGAGAAAAGGAGTCAATATTCATTGCCTGGCCCTGTTGCTTGCCATCATTGTGGTTGCAATGCCGCGGACTTCCTCCGCTTGCGCGGTTTGCATGGGCGGGTCGGACTCGGCAATCGCCCCGGCGATGAATGCGGCAATCTTTTTGATGCTCGGTTTCATTGGAACAATACTGGCCTCACTGGGCGGATTTATTTTTTACCTCAGCCGCCGGGCAAAAATGCCCGTGCCTCCCCATGAGGAATTGTCAGGGATGATTTATAAGGAAGGATTCAAACATCATGCTTAATGAAATGGGCGGGATTTATCCCAATGCCTCCGAACACGGTTTCTTGATTGATAACATGCTGGAGGTCTGCCACTGGTTCATGCTCCTCCTTTTTGTGGGCTGGTCTTCCTTTTTTACGTTCACGCTCATCCGTTTTCACAAATCACGGAATCCCAAGGCGAACTATCACGGTGTAAAATCCCATTTCTCCTCGCATATCGAGTTCAGCGTGGTGCTCATCGAGGCGGTGCTGTTGCTGGGATTCGCGTTGCCGCTCTGGGGCCGCCGCGTGAATGAATTTCCAAAGGAAAATGCGATCACCATCAAGGTCGTGGCCGAGCAGTTTGCGTGGAATTTCCGCTATCCAGGTCCGGATGGCATTTTCGGAAAAGCCGATGCGAGTTTCATCTCGACCGCGAATCCGCTGGGCTTGGATAAATCCGATCCGCACGCCAAGGACGACATCACCACCAAGAACGAAATGCATCTGCCGGTGAACCGGAACATCATTTGCCAGATCACCTCCAAGGACGTGATCCACAGCTTTTCTTTCCAGGCAATGCGCATCGGCCAGGACGCAATCCCCGGCTTGCTGATTCCAATCTGGTTCAAACCCGTGAAAATCGGGGAATACGAACTGATTTGCGGCCAGCTTTGCGGCAACGGCCACTACGGGATGAAGGCGACGGTCAAAGTCGAATCCGAGGAAGATTACAATGCCTGGCTCAAGGATATGGCGCAGTTAAGCGGCGGAGGATAGCCGCCAACCATCTCTTTTAGTCATGCAAAAAACTCACACCGGCCTCCATCGCTTCTCGATGTTGGTAGTAGGCGCGACCCTCTGCCTCATTTTCATCGGCGGACTGGTCACGACCAAGGATGCCGGCATGAGCGTCCCCGACTGGCCGACCACGTTTCACTACAGCATGTTCTCGTATCCGGTGGCAAAATGGGTGAGCACGGATGCCGTGGAGAGTGGCGTATTTTACGAGCATTCGCACCGGTTGTTTGCCTCATTGGTCGGGATGTTAACGACGGCGCTCGCGATCTGGATCTGGATTGCCGATTCCCGCCGCTGGATGAAAATGCTCGGCCTCGCCGCGTTCCTCCTGGTTGCCGCTCAAGGTGTGCTGGGTGGTCTTCGCGTGGCCATGTCGTCGGTGACGTTCGCCATGTTGCACGGCTGCACTGCCCAGGCGTTCCTCTGCGTGCTCGTATTCATTTCCGCTGCTCTCTCCCCATGGTGGAACGCCGCCCCGGCCGCCGGTGAAAATCTGCGGGGCATCCGCAGGACGGCCTGGCTCCTTGTCACCGTCACTTACATCCAGATCGTCGTCGGCGTCATCATGCGCCAACTCAAAGCCGGTCTGGCGATCCCCACATTTCCCCGTTCTGGCCTCAATGGCGAGTGGATCCCGCCCTACTGGGGCACAGGCGTCGCCTTCAACTTCGCCCACCGCGTCGGCGCCGTGTTCGTCACGCTTGCCATTCTGGCCCTCTTCATCCAGGTGTTCGTCTCAGCCCGCAAAGAGCCGGTCCTGTTCCGTCCCGCCTGCTGGCTGGTGTTCCTGCTGCTTGCCCAGATCGGTCTCGGTGCCCACATCATCCTGAAGCTCCGCCCGCCAACGCTCACGACCCTGCATGTCCTTAACGGAGCCATCATCCTTGCGACCAGTGTTCTGCTGGCAGTCCGCGCCTCGCGTCTTGCCATCAAGGCGGATGAAAGGCGCGAAACACCAGGGATATCCAACCGTCACCAACCCTTACCAAGCATCAGCGGGGTGACGATATGAACCAATCCTCCCACGATATCCTCACCCCCGCGATCACGGCCGTCCGCGATGAGTCACCAGCGCAAGGTCTCGTGAGCGATCTGGTGATGCTGACAAAAGCACGGCTCACCATGCTCGTGATCATCACGACCTTCGTCGGGTTCTGCATGGCTTCCGGCGGCCATCTCGACTGGCTTGCGCTGTTTAACACATTGCTCGGCACCGCGCTCGTAGCCGGCAGTGCAGCAGTGCTGAACCAATTCATCGAAATCAAGGTCGATCGCCTCATGGAACGCACCAGAGTGCGCCCGTTGCCATCCGCCCGCATGCTCCCCGCGACAGCTTTGAAGATCGGCGTTGCCATGGGTGTGACCGGCATGGCGTATCTCGCTTGCGTGGTGAATCTCTTTGCCGCAAGCCTCGCCTTGGCAACCTGGGTGATCTATCTCTTCCTCTATACTCCTTTAAAAAGACGCACCAGCTTTTGCATAACCGTTGGCGCTGTTTCCGGGGCAATTCCCCCGATGATCGGCTGGGTTGCGGCAAAGCCTTCGCTCGATGCCGGCGCGTGGATTTTATTCGGCGTGCTTTTCCTCTGGCAGATTCCTCACTTTATGGCGATCGCATGGATGTACCGCGACGAGTACGCACAAGCTGGATTTGTGATGTTGCGCCGGAATGATATCGGTGGATTCAGCACGGCAATCGAAAGTCTGATTTATACAATTGCTCTTTTCGTAGTCACCTTGCTTCCTGCAGTATTGAAAATGGCCGGCCCGGTTTATCTTGCCGGGGCGTTGTTGTTCAACGCCGGCATGCTTTGGTGCGCGATTCAATTTCTCCTGCAACGCGATCGATCAAGCGCGCGCCGCTTGTTCTTTGCATCGATCATTTATCTTCCTTTCCTGCTGGGACTGCTGGTCTTTACCAAGGCGTAGCGGTGGACATATGCTGATCCGTCGCATTATCTATCTGGCCGTGGTCGTTTCAGCAATTGCTGCGACCTGGTTTCAACTTACCTACCAAAAGCGGCGGCCTATGGAAACCTACAAGCAGGTTCCCGATTTTCATTTGACCGAACGCAGCGGAAAGACAGTTAGCCTCGCTGATCTCAAGGGCAAGGTCTGGGTCGCGGACTTTTTTTATGCCTCATGTCCGGGCCCGTGTCCGGTGATCACCAACCGCCTTAGTGGCCTGCAAAGTGAGGCGTTTAAAAGCGACGACGTGAGGTTTGTTTCGATCTCAACCCTGCCTGATATGGACACGCCCGATGTCCTGAAGAAATACGCGGAAAAATTTCACGCCTCGGAGAATCAATGGCTCTTTCTCACCGGTGATAAATCTCAAGTATATAATCTCTCGAA
Organism: Chthoniobacteraceae bacterium; assembly: GCA_049692655.1. Lineage (GTDB taxonomy): Bacteria > Verrucomicrobiota > Verrucomicrobiia > Chthoniobacterales > Chthoniobacteraceae > DASZPK01. Next base: position 20,653 of record JBAVPB010000304.1, read on the forward strand.
CAAAGGATTCATGCTTACTGCGGTCGAACAAAAAGATGCCGAAGCGCCTGTCATCCACAGCACCCAGCTCGCCCTTGTCGATAAATCAGGGAATATCCGCGGCTACTACGATGGGACGGATGATGCCAGAACGCAGCAACTGCTGCATGACATAAAAGCGCTTATTCACGAGTAGGGTTAAATACGATGACTGTCCACGATCTTCCAGCCGTCAATGCAACGCTCAATGGGCTCAGCACGATATTCATCAGCATGGGATGGATATTCATCAGGTCGGACCGGAAGCAGCAGCATATTGTTTCGATGAGTTGTGCGCTCGTTACCTCGAGCCTCTTTCTGGCTTGTTATCTTACCTACCATTTCACCGTACGCGTCATGACAAAGTTTCCACCGCTCGGCTGGATCCAGAAATTCTACTGGGTGCTGCTTGGCACGCATGTGATCCTCGCTTTCGTCACGCTGCCGCTTGTGATCCTGACAGTCATTCCAGCATTGCGCGCCCGTTATGACAAGCACCGCCGTATTGCCCGATGGACGATGCCAATCTGGCTCTACGTTTCCGTGACAGGGGTGCTGGTTTATATGATGCTTTATCAATGGTTTCCCCCAAGCTCATTCCATGGGGCACTTGGGAAATGACAAAGATATCACGATACATCCCGATTCTTCTATTTTTGCTTGCCGGTTGCGGTGAGCAAAAGGTCACGGTTTACGACATTCCAAAAGAAGAGGCTCCTCAAACACCCCAGGTGGAAGCGGCAAGTCCGGCCAGTGAAATCACATGGACTGCTCCTCAAGGCTGGAAGGAACAGGCTGCCACCGCTATGCGGCAGGGAAGTTTTCTTGTTGGTGGCGAAAATGGAACGAAGGCAGATGTATCCATAGTCGGTTTTCCGGGTGATGCAGGTGGCGATCTTGCGAATGTGAACAGGTGGCGTGGCCAGGTGAATCTGCCGCCGATTGATGAGACCATACTAAATAGCGCACAGCAGAAGATCGATATGAGCGGCACGCCGGCATCGCTATTCGAACTCAATGAAAAACCGGATGGCAGCGGGCATGAAATCCTGGCGACAATTCTGCATCGCGAAGACAAGACGTGGTTTTTCAAAATGACGGGGGATGCGACTTTGGTTAAGGAGCAAAAGGATGTATTTCTCGCTTTTCTAAATTCGATCCGCTTTGCCTCGGATAAATCCGGAGTTCAAGCCAGCGGGGAGTCTGCTCCGAAACCGGTGGAACTGCCTGTTGAGCCTGCGTCAAAGCCAACATGGAAACTGCCGCCAGGTTGGCAGGAACAGCCTGCCAGTGGAATGCGGTTGGGAAGTTTTGCGGTTGTGGAAGGTGAGGGCAAGGTGGATATCTCGTTGGTCGTCCTCACCGGGGATGCCGGAGGATTGACGGCTAATGTCAACCGCTGGCGCGGGCAACTTTCGCTTGCGAGCCAGACGGATGCGGATGTCGCTGCATCGGTTATGAAACTTGAAACAGCAGCCGGCGATCAGGCCGCGATTGTTGACATCGCAGGAAAGGCTCCCGGGGCGGATTCAAAATCCGGCTCGCGCATTCTCGGAGCGATCATCGAGCGTGGCGACAAGACCTGGTTTGTAAAAGCAACCGGTGAAGATTCGCTTGTTGAAAAGCATAAGTCCGAATTTCTCGACTTGGTAAAATCCCTCCAGTTCCCGGATCATGGATAAGTTTTTTACACGGGTTCTTAAAACGCTCACGTCACTAAAGCTGACAATCGGCTGCCTTTCGCTCGCGATGGTGCTCGTATTTATCGGCACGCTTGCGCAGCAGAACATGGATGCGTTTTACGCGCAGAAGATGTACTTCAATGCGTGGTTTGTGATGTGGACGCCACACGGGACGCATTGGGATATCCCTGTTTTCCCAGGCGGGTTTTTGCTGGGGAGTGTTTTTCTCGTCAATCTCATCGCGGCGCATACGGTGCGTTTCAAATTAAGCTGGAAGAAGTCGGGCATCATCCTGGCGCATTCGGGTTTGATTCTTTTGCTGGTGGGTGGGTTGTTCACCGCGCTCTGGAGCAGGGAAAGCCAGATGGTGATAGAGCAGGGGAAGACAAAAAATTACACGGAGAGTTTCAAGGATGTCGAACTGGCGATCATTGATAAATCCAATGCCGACCATGATGTTGTGGTTTCGATTCCGCAGTCATTGCTTTTGAAGCGGCAGCCAATCCAAAACGAGGCTTTGCCGTTTACCGTGAGGCCGGTCGGGTTCTTTGAAAATGCGCGCCTCGATATGCGCAAGCCGGATGCGCTGTCGCAATCGCCTGTGACCAAGGGGATGGGTGTGCGTATGGATGTGGCTGCACTTCCTGCCACGACGCGGCCTGAGGAGGAGAATTATCCTGCTGCTTATTTAGAACTGACAGCGCCATCGGGTTCGCTTGGTACGTGGCTTGTGTGGGATTCACCGTTTGGCGAAGGGCTGCCAGCACAAACGGTGACAGTCGATGGGAAGGTTTACGAAATGCAGCTCCGGCTCAAGCGTTACTACAAGCCGTACCAGATCCATTTGAACCGCCTGACGCATGAGATCTATGCCGGGACCGACATTCCAAAAAACTTCGCCAGCCAGATTCGCCTTAGCGATCTGGAGCGGCATGAAGACCGCGATATATTGATTTATATGAACCATCCATTGCGTTATCGCGGGGAGACGTTTTACCAGTACCAGACGCTTGCGGGTGACAAGTTCACCGTTCTTGAAGTCGTGAAAAATCCGAGCTGGTTGCTACCCTATATATCCTGCTCGTTGATTGCGCTGGGACTCGTCATTCAATTTGGCATGCATCTTGTGAACTTTACGAAGAGGAGGATGGCGTGAAAAAATTCCTGCCGGCGATCCCTGCGGTGTTGTTGTTTCTGTGGCTCCTTGTGAGTTTACATGTTCCGGAGACTGATGGAGGTTTTGACATCAATGCGTTCGGCAAGCTGCCTGTGCTTGCCAATGGGCGTATCAAGCCGCTCGATACGGTTGCGCGCACGTCGTTGCTGATATTGCACGGGAAGGAAGCGATCAGCGATGATACCGGCCATGCGCTCAAGCCGATCGAGTGGCTGATGGATGTGATGATGCGGCCTGCCAAGGCTGACAATTACAAGGACTTTCTGATCGACAACCCGGATGTGCTCGGGCTGTTCAAATGGAACCAGTCCCAGGGCAGATATTACTCCTTTACGGAACTGGATCCATTTCTGGACCAGATCGATCAGCAGTCAAAGCTAGCCGAGAATGTGGCCTCTTCATCACGCAATCTTTTCCAGCGTGAGATCCTCAAGTTGCGGGACAGGATCATTCTCTTCAACCAGCTCAAGAACAGTTTCCATAATGACGAGAGTGTCGATTTTTCGGATGAGATCGCTACTTTCCAAAAAGCGGTTGAGACGGGCAAAAAAGCTTTCAATGACCAGGCGGCTGGCAAGGCTTTCAGCAAGGATGACCTCGGCGTGCTGGGTGAGTTTCTTAGTCGCTACCAATTTCTGGCACGCATGTCTGTAATCCGCCCGGTGCCGCGGCAAAACCAGCAGGAGTGGAAGACGGTGGGGAACAGCCTGCAGGAAACGATCAGGACCGGGGATGTCGATCCGGCGATCGTGGCC
>JBAVPB010000305.1:0-2316 GCA_049692655.1 Chthoniobacteraceae bacterium
GCAACCCGGAGTGCCATGGCGTTCCAGTTTGCCGTGGCCATCTACGGCGGCTATTTCGGCGCCGGGATCGGCATCCTGATGCTGGCATCCCTCGGCTTTCTCGGCTTCACGCATATCCACGAGATGAATGCCCTCAAGACCGTGCTCAGTTCGCTCATCAACGTAGTGGCGACGCTCTGGTTCATCCATTCCGGCCTCGTCATCTGGCCCCAGGCATTTGTCATGATCGTCGGCGCCTTCATCGGCTACTACACGGCGGCGCATTATTCGCAGCGGATCCCGCAGCATCGCGTGAGGCAGTTGATCTCGGCGATCGGATTCGCAATCTCCGGTTATATGTTTTACAAAACGTTTGTGAAATAATTGCCGTGTGCGGGAACGCGACTGATTGATCGGCGCGGATTGGATCGATCCGCACGCACGCCATTACTTCTTAGGAACCGCACCGCAACTCGCCGGCGTCCCGTCCGCCTCCGCAAATACCGCATCATACTCCTCCCGTGGCAGCGCCCGCGTCTCCGCCCCCCGGTAATGAAATTGCAACGCCCGCCGCCGGTCCGCCGATGCATTCGGCGGCGTCTGGTGCGGGAGCAACCCATGAAAAAACATCCCTCCCCCCGCCGGAATCTCCACCGGCTCCGCCTTGGAAACATCCACGCGCCCGCTTTCGATTTCGCAGTCAAAAGTATGATGATGCTTCTTCGGCCCCAGATGATGCCCCCCGCGCAACACATGTATGCAGCCGTTTTCGACAGTAGCATCATCCAGCGCAATCCAGCATCCAAGAATCTGCCCCAGCGGAGCAAAAGAAAAATAGGCATCGTCCTGATGCCACGGCTTCTCCGAGCCGATGAATGGCGGTTTGATCAAAGCCATATCCTGAAAAAGAACCGGCCCCGCGCCAAGAATGGACGACACCATCCCCTGGATGCGCGGATGCGACAGCGCGAGATATTCAAAATGCGGATGGCTCTTATGAAAACCCGCAATCTTCCGCACCTTGAGCTCGAGCGAGGCAATCGGTTCGCCCTCATCCGGCGTGTAGGCCGGCTCGAATTGAATCCAGAATTTATCCGCCCTCCACCCCCGCGCCTCCGGATCGCGCCCCGCGCTCCCGATCAAATCCGAAATCGCCCCGCGCGCCTTTTGAACCTCCCCGGCAGACAACACATCGCGGAAAGCCAGCCAGCCGTCTTTGTGGTATTGGCCGAGCTGCGCTTCAGAAAGCATTTCCGGACAACGATCCAAACGCGAGGCAAAGGTTGTATTCATAGTCCAAATACTACACAATCGCCGCTGGATGGAAAATGGATCAAGAAGGCGAAGTTTTGCACTTTTGACGCATATCCAATGATCCCGCCCCATGAAAAGCATCAGCGATTTTCCCCTGCGCCTCAACACGCTCCCCACCATCTACCATTGCGAACGCGGCTGGCACTGGTCGCCGCCCCCGCTGCGTGATTACGATTTCTGGTACGTGCTGGATGGCACCGGCGAACTCTCACTCGCAAAGGAAACCATCCCCCTCAAAGCCGGCGTATGCCTCGTCTTCCGCCCCGGCGACCAGCCCCGCGCCACGCAGGATCCCGCCCGTCGCCTCGTCGTCTTCGCCGCGCACTTCGACCTCGGAAAAAACGTCCCCAAGCCCGCCCGTCTCCACCGCGTACGCGACACCCCGTTCCTCAACGCCCTCGCACACCACTGCGCCGCCACCGCACGGCGCGGCGAAACTCTCGGCGCGGAACAAAGCCTCCTCCACCTCCGGCAGATGCTCCTCCTCCTGCTCCAGGAAAGCAGCGAGCCACCGCCATCCCCCATCGACCTCGCCATGCGCGGGATCATCACCGCCATAGAGCGCGAGCCCGGCCGCCGCTGGAGCGTGGATGCACTCGCCCGCCAGGCCCATCTTTCCCGCTCCCAGTTCACGCGCCGCTTCACATCCATCACGGGCCTCCCACCCAACCGCTTCCTCGTCATCGCCCGCATGGCCCGTGCCCGCCAGCTCATCGAGGAAACCACCATGACCCTCAGCCAGATCGCCGACGCCCTCCATTACCGCGACATCTATTTCTTCTCCCGCCAGTTCAAACAATTCACCGGCACCCCTCCTGGTGATCTGAGAAAGAACTGATCAAGGTGATTCAAATAAAAACGTCATCATGCAATGCAGACTTGGTAGATCGTGACCTCCGCCTTAAATAATCTCCAGCTCATCCTTCGAAGGCAGTTTCGGAAACACCTTCCCCGGATGCGTCTGATACCAGAAGGCCACCGACGAAATATCATCCTGCAACGGCAGGTAACGCCCCTCCGATC
>JBAVPB010000306.1:0-5898 GCA_049692655.1 Chthoniobacteraceae bacterium
GCGGCTTTGTTTGAGGAAGTGAATCTCACTTCAACTTCGGATCTCGAATCGTTGATTGAGCGGATGGCTCAAAATGGCAGGAATGCGGGATAGCTGATGGTTGGTAAGGGTTGGCAAGGGTTGATTAGCCCTGACAAAAATGCCTTGTGAATTCCACACCAATTGGTGTGGAAATACCCTGTAGATACTACCCGAGATGCGTCGCTTGCGGCAGGATTCCCATCTGGTCCATGAGCGCGTAGGTGTCCCACATTCCCCAACTCTCTGCAATCTGGCCATTTGCCACTCTTTCCAGGCCAAATCCGGCCACCTCGTATTTCATGCCAGTCGCAGGAACCCCGAAAAAGGACTTCGCGGTATGCGTGCCGGTCACTATGTAATGCGTGACAATCAAATCCCCCTCCTCCACCTGGTTCAGGATGTTGATCATCAGGTCGGGCGACGAAAGACGGTAGATCATGATGATCTGCCTTGCGGCATCCACGCCCCGCTTCCATCCCCCTGGCGGCGCTGGGGAAACGTGGTTGACGTAATCCGGCGCAAACATTTTCGACAGATCCGTATCCACCATGCCTCGGGGAGCCTTTAGATAACGGCTCGACTTCATCCCCCCGCTCAATACGTCTTCGTACCAACTGCGAACGAGTTCTTTATTTTTACAGGACAACATATACCCCATACTCAAGCAAATCCCATGCTGGATGTCACTTAAAGCATGCAATCCAGCAGCCGCCCTCAACCAAGCCACGGTCACCGCGCCCTAAAGCCCTAAATCGGCGAGGTCTTGAGCTGTTTGCGGGCCAGCGGGCCGAGGAAGGGGATTTCCCATTCCACGCCGGTAAACGCCTTGATGATGGTGATGATATAGACCACGAAAAACCCGATTCCAATAAGTAGGTTCACGATTCCCACCATAAGTAGCACGATCCAGCCGAGTATCGGGATATGGCTGAAAATCACTGAGAAAACGGTCAGGACAAAGCCGATGCAAAGCGATGCACCGCCCAGAAAGATCGACTGCATGGCGTAAAAGCGGACAAACGCATTTTTCTTCTCGATGACGAGGAAGATCACGCCGCCGAGTATGGAGAAAATGCAGGCCAGCCCGGCTGCGAGATTGGGCTGGATGCCGCTTGAGCCCGATTCCGGGGTAGATGGCGGCGGTGTGACCGGTTCTGTATCCCCTGGAACCGGTGTGGATGGATCAATTGGTTCAGCCATAGTTTTTCCCTGCGCGCAAGGTAGGGGATTTCCGAAAACCAAGTCAAGGCTGCAAAAGAGGCAAGGAACATGTCACGCGGAGACGCAGAGGGCGCGGAGAGGGGTGCAAAACAAGGTTTCGAAAGGCGTGTAAACCTGATGCAACCCGGCTTCGGGGTTGGTTTCCGTTTTTGGTCTGTTCCCATGGTAGCACCGACTTTGCCGGTGCAACCATGGGCTGTAGGATGCAACCGCTTTGCGGTAGAAAGGCCCCAGACCACGAAAATGCAGTAAATTTGAAAATCCCAAATGTCGTTCTTGTCATCCGTGGCGGCGTTGCTATTTCTTTCTCTTCCCCACTCTCATTCCTCATCCCCATTCTTAAAATGAAACTGAAACCGCTTCGCTTCCGCCAGATCCACCTCGATTTCCACACTTCGCCGCATATCGATGGCATCGGCTCGCGCTTTAACAAGAAACAATGGATCGAGACGCTCAAGCGCGGGGCGGTGGATTCGGTGACGACGTTTGCGAAATGTCATCATGGCTGGAGCTACCACCCGACGAAGGTGGGCAAGATGCATCCGCATCTAAATTTTGATCTGCTCCGCGCCCAATACGACGCTTGCAAGGAGGCGGATATCAAGTGCCCGGTCTATGTTTCGGCGGGTGTGGATAATCTCGCCACGGGCGAGCATCCGGAATGGCGGGAGATCGACGGAAATGGCGCCTACATGGGCTGGTCAAAGCGCATCCTCGACCCCGGTTTTCACACTATCGATTTTCACAGCCCTTACCTCGATTACCTCTGCGCGCAGATCCGCGAGGTGGTGGAGCTTTTCCCGGAGGCGGATGGCATCTTCCTCGACATCATCAACCAGCAGCAGAGCTGCGGCAAGTGGAGCATGGAGTACATGCTGGCAAACGGGCTCGACCCCGAGAAAGAGGAGGACCGCAGGAAGTCGGCGCGCCATGCCCTGGAGACTTATTACATCGCGACCACGGCGGCCTGCAAAAGCGTGGATGCCGACATGCCGGTGATGCACAATGCCGGCCACATCCCGCGCGGCGGCTACGACGTTTTCAAATACTTCAGCCATCTCGAGCTGGAATCGCTCCCCACGGGTGGCTGGGGTTACGACCACTTCCCGATGTCGGCGAAATACACCTGCAATCTCCCCTTCGATTTCCTGGGGATGACCGGAAAATTCCACACCACCTGGGGCGAGTTCGGCGGCTTCAAGCATCCGAACGCCCTGCGCTACGAATGCGCCGCGATGCTCGCCTATGGCGCGCGTTGCAGCGTGGGCGACCAGCTTCACCCCGACGGGGCGCTGGACGAAAGCACCTACGATGTCATCGGTGCGGCCTACCGCGAAGTGGAGGCCAAGGAACCGTGGTGCGTGGATGCGAAACAGGTCTTCGATCTCGGCGTGCTTTCCAGCGAATCGGAAAACCACATCTTCCGCGAATGCATCGCCGATGAAGGCGCGACCCGCGTGCTTCTCGAGAGCCATTTCCTTTTCGGCATCCTCGACCGCACCATGGATTTTTCCGCCTACAAGGCGATCCTGCTTCCCGACGACATCCGCATCGACGCCGAGCTCAAGGCGAAGCTCGATGCCTACATGAACGGCGGCGGCAAGCTCATCCTCTCCGGCGAAAGCGGCCTCTGGAAAGGCCGCGAGGAATTTGCCTTCGACATCGGCGCGGAATACAGCGGCCTGAGCGAATTTTCGCCCGACTACATCCTGCCGGTGCCCGAGCTGCGCCCCGATTTCGTGCAATCCCCGGAGGTCATGTATCTCCGCTCGCACCGCATCCGCGTCACCAGCGGCAAGAGCCTCGGCGACGTGCTCGACCCGTATTTCAACCGCACCTACCGGCATTTCTGCAGCCACCAGCACACGCCTTACCGCACCGAGCCCTCCGGCTTTGCCTGCGGCGTGAGCCACGGCAATATCCTCTACTTCGCCCACCCCGTCTTTTCGCAATACCGCGGCTACGGGGCGGTCGCCTACCGGGAATTCATCAGCAAAGCCATCCGCGCCTTCCTGGGCGATCCTCGAGTCTCGACCGGCGAGACTGGCCTGAGCGTCTCCACGAACCTCCCCTCCACCGCCCGCCTCACCCTCACCCGACAGGAGAGCAAGAAGCGCAGCATCCTCCACCTCCTGTATGCCATCCCCATCAGCCGCGGCGGCCCCATCCACCTCAGCGGCGGCACCGTCGCCGCAGCCGGAATGAACATCCAGGTCATCGAGGAACTTCTGCCGCTGGCCAATGCTGAAGTCACCCTCACCCATCCGCAAAAAGTCGCTAAAGTCACGCTTGAGCCGCAGGGTGAATCGCTTGCCTTTGAACAGGCTGGCGGACAGATCAAGCTCAGGGTTCCGTCATTTGCTTGTCATCAGATGGTGGCGCTGCAGGATGCTTAATAACCCGTAGCGCTGCTCATCACCTACCTCACTCCCGCATTACCAACTAGGTGCTTGTCGGCGAATTGGTTTTGGGGTATTCTTACTGCGTGAATGCGGTTGAAATCATCGACGAAATCAAACATTTGCCACCCGGTGAACAGGCTCAGGTGGTGAATTTTCTTCGTGTGCTTGATGAGGGGCGGCAAAAAACAGGCCAGGAGTTGGAGGATTTAGCCGAAAAAATGGTTGCAGAATGTGATCCTGTAAAGGCTGAGAGATTGAAGGAAGAGATTATATCTGGTTTTTACGGTAAGGATCAGTAATGCCGAAAGTTCGCCGCCGCAATGTGCCGCATGCGGTACTCGATCATCTGCTCATGCGCGTTCGCGAACGTGAAATCTCCAAAAAACAGATCAATTTGCTGTCTCAATGGCTCGATACAGAACCCGAGGTATCTGCCGGAAAATGGTTTAAGCGCTTTCCAGAAATGATCGTTTGCGGGCAGGGAGAATTAGTAAAAACCGTCTTGCGATTGGGACAAGTGCCGGACGGTGATGAGATACCTTAGCATTTCATTAAGTCATCCGAGTAAGGGCCTAGAAAACGTCCTCCATTGAAATGAATTAAATGATCCGGCTCATCGGCAAACCAGGCACATGTTCCCCACGCGAAATTAAGATCTTTGGAACAGAGGTCCATTCTGCTCTGAAAGGCCACCACATAGACGAGCCCTGGATCACAACCTTTAAACACTTTCTGCAACGCTTCGTAACGTATTGCGTCCATCTGTCCACGGATTCCGGCGCTATCGATCAGAAAAAGCATCTGCTGTTTTCTGTTGTGGATGATCACATTCGGAAGCTCGTCATGTGTTGGTAAAGATGGACAACAGTGGCCAAGCTCAAGACACGAAATATAAGCAAGCTCCGGTCCTCCTTCATTTATTAACAGAATACGGCCACGAGGACTGAAGTGCTGGCGAAACCGATTAACAACCGTTTTGATTATCCGATCGTGAAGCTTCAATTTCATACTCATAATATCCCATTTTGGGTTATTGCATGCAACCCGAATATAATCAGCCTGTGTCGAAAACCAAATTCACGCAGGCTGATGACATCTTCCGCGAGCTGCTAAAAGAAAATCGGGTCAAAAACAACCTCACACAAGTGGAGTTAGCAGCACGTCTCGAACAACCGCAAAGCTACGTGAGCAAGTATGAGCTGGGAGAACGCAGACTTGATTTCATTGAAACGATGTTCGTGTGCGATGCACTTGGAATTGAAATCACGGACTTCGCAAAAGCTTTCTCAGCCAGGCTTGAAAAACAACATCGATCCAAACGCTGAGTTTTATGGCAAAAGACGATTTAATTGTTGAGTTTCAGTCCGGGCAAGCAACCGCAAAAAAGGCGTGTGCAATTCTCGTTGCAAAGAAGGCTGGTTTCATTGTGCCTACTGCGAAACAAAGAACAAATTTGCTCGTAGCCTTTGCGAAAAAGGGAAAGGTCGTTTACGGGAAAGCATTCGATATCGTAAAACTTTCAGGCCCTATCGACTTGACCGATTTATCCGACGTTGAGGCCAATTTGGAAAAAGTGATTATATATGAAATCAAATCCTCCAAGAAAAAACTACGATCCGATTTTTCCAGCTATTTCTTCGCTTTAACCGGTGCCGAGGTGTTGGTCGCGCAAAGTCTCAAGAAACAGTTCGGCTTTGTATTCGTAAACACATCGACCAATGAACACCTTGAATTAAGTTTGTCCGAGATTTTTTCACGCGCAAAAGGGATTTATCCCACATGGAGCATCAGTTTCTAATTTAGGAAGATTAGCCGCTTTCCAAAGCGACGTACTTCATAAAGCCAGCTAAGTTCCCCGCACCCTTCGGTTGCTTTTACAAAATTTAGCTTCTCTGGCCCTTTCAGCCGTCATAAAAATGGGGCACTGACATGAACCACCCCAATACAGAAACTGTCGATGTGCGCCTTGGCGAGCGGTCTTATCGTGTCGTGATCGGGGCGGGGATTTTGGGGTCGGCGGGGGTGCGGATTTCGGAGCTGGGGCTGGGGAAGGCTTGCGCGGTGGTGACGGATAGCAATGTGGGGAGGCTTTATGCGGATGCGGTGTTGAGGAGCTTGGGGGATGCGGGGTTCAAGGCGACGCTGATCACGGTGCCGGCGGGGGAGCAGTCGAAGTCGATGGATGAGGTGAAGGTGATTTGCGATGCGATGATCGCGGCGGGGCTGGACCGGAAGGGGTTTGTGGTGGCGCTGG
>JBAVPB010000307.1:0-12851 GCA_049692655.1 Chthoniobacteraceae bacterium
TGCACGTCGGGCAATGACAGACGGACAAAGTTGGAAGTTGAACGTTCCCTCCCCCTTTATCCTTCAGCCTTTATACTTTATCCTTTTCTTCCTCCCCCTTCGCGTCCTTGGCGCCCTTCGCGGTTAAATATTCCGGTCTCCCATCCCTTGGGGATGAACCCCCACAGCATCAAGTCTTCATTAAAGAAACATTAAAATCCAGTATGAGCCGTTGACGTCCGCCATTATCGCCGGACATTGGGTTATGAAGGCTTTGCATATCAGCGCTTTCATTCGGTGGTTCGCCATTAGCGGCGCGCCCGTGGTAAAAATCGCGGGTTCTCTGGCGTCGCAGGCGTATTCTTACAGGGATGCCATCGGGCATTTTCTTATCCATGGTGCCGGCAGCCCGCAACTCATGGCTGACATCCCTTTCAACAATGAACCATGGGATGACATTCATCCCGTATTCCCAAGGAGGGAATTATTATGAAAAATCGATATTTACAGGCTTTGGCGATAGCGTTCGTGCTAGTCGTTACGCCAGTTGCGTTTGGACATGGCGGTGGCGGTGGTGGACACGGCGGAGGCGGCCATGGAGGAGGGTTCGGTCACTTCGGTGGTGGAAGATGGGGCGGAGGCTGGGGTGGCGGTGGAGTCTTCTACGGTGGCGGCTATTATGGGGACCCATATTACTACGGTTACTATGGGAATCCGTATTACGACGGCTACTATGGCTACCCGTATTATAGTTATTATGGCGGTCCCTATTACGGGGGCAGGTATGGACATAGGGGATTCCATGGCGGCAGGGGCTTCCGGGGCGGTGGCTACCACGGCCACCGCTAGACCAAATCAAATAAAGACGTAGCCACGAAATGGTGGATCGTGATCTCCGAGCACGATGCGACAAAACCGGCGAAGCCGCACTTTTAAACGGCGACACTATTTATTTAAACGTGCTAGGGATGGAGATGGGAAGAGCATTATTGGCATGATGTTCCTCGCTACCAAGCTGGGGGTTTGGTAGCGCAAACATTGTGCGGTGGAAACTCTGTTTCGCGGCGAGGGGTGGGTTCAAACTGGCGCAGCCACCATCTCAAGTCTCAACGATCCAGGACGCTTTACTTATGATCGCGTTCGAGCCACGATTTCTTTGAGTTCAGTCGTTATGGAGTGTTCGGAAAAACACCCTCCGCTACCGGCAGGAACGAAAAGGATCCGCTGCCCCAGTTCGGTCGGGTGGTCGAGATGGATATTGATGGTAGGCGGATTGCTCATATAGCTCTGCTTAACCTTGGAGATGTCTGCCACCGGAACAGAAACCTCGCGAAAGTAATTGGATACGATGAGCATACCATCCTGAAGCGAGACACGCCGCAGCCGCCATGCAAACCAGACGAGATAAGCGGAAACAATAAGCCAGACGCCGAGAAAGATCCAACGCATCGAGTCTGGTGGAAGCTCGTTGTTGCGCCCTCTAAATTCGCCAAGCCACAACGCAACTGTTCCTGATCCGAAGCCCAAAATCCAAACCGTTGGAAATACGAACTTCCAAAACACGGTTTGCGATGATGAAAGTGTTCGTTTCAAGGATATTGATCGCGAGTGTCTCGTCTAAATAGCGGAAAGCGGTTCGTAGATAAGCTAAAACGGATACCCGTTGGCCCTTCTTTTTACCCCTCCTTCAACACAACCCCCTGCTTCTCCAGAATCACAAACACATCCTCCAGCAACAGCCGGTAATGCTCCCGGAAAACCTCGTCCGCGGGCTCCTTCGCCAGCTTTTGAAAGTCGGTGAAATGTTCGCGCAGTTTGATGCCCAGCAATGCCTTGAGCTGCTCTTTGCCATCAGCCTGCGGTGTCTCCTCATGCGCCTGCATGCTCGTCGCGATGTCCTCGTGGTCCGTCGCCAGTTCTTGCAATTGATTGCGCAACTCGGTGATCGTTTCCTCAAGCTGCAGGTTATGCCGCTGCAACTCCCCGATATCGTTGCTGTTCGGATTGGGAATTTCCGGCGCGCTTTGACGCCGGTCCCGGTCACGTCCCCGCGGCGATTCCTTCCGATTGCGCAGTTCGGTTTTCGCCTCGTTCAATTCCGACCGGAGCGATTGCACATGCGTCTCGATCTGCCGCAGCGACGCCACCAGGTCAAACCCCCCGGCAGGCTGTCGCGCCTGTTGCGGGGCTGGCTGCAGTTGTCGTTGCTGCCTTCTTTCCTGACGCTCTTGCCGCTCCTGCCGCGCGTTGGATTGCGGACGCTCGGGCTGCTCCGCGCGTTCCGTCCGCTCAGCCCTCTCCGGGCGTTGCTCAGCCCGTTCCTGCGGTTCCTCGCCTTCCCCACTCTCCGGGCGTTCACCTTTTGGCTGGGCTGGCGCCTGCTGTTTCGGTTGCAGCGCAGGCCCTTTCTTCAGCGCCTCCTCGATCATCGGCGGCACTTCCGGGATGTCGGTCTTGAACTGGTCCTGCAATTTCGGATGCCAGCGCTTGATCGATTTCGCAACCAGATCGAGCAGGTCCTCAGGCAGCTTCACGAGCTTGCTTGCCGCCGCGATCCAGCGAAGAAGAAAAAGCTGGGTGAGGGGAGGACACTGACGCGAAAACGTAGCCGCCACCGCACAGCGGATGAGCGCATCCGTCTCCGCCCCTTCCTCCGCGATCGGCAGACGCAACAGCCACGGTTTGTCCTTCCCGATCAATACATTCGCAAAAATCTGGCGGTCATTCTGCGTCAGCATCCCATTTTCGCCTGTCGCCATTTCCGCGCACACACCCTGGACCAGTTTCAGCCCCGCCTCGGCATCGGCCACGAACAGCCCGCGTCCCAGGCTCAGCCGGAACCGGCGCGCCTGCTCCCCCTCCTGCGCCGCGAGAGCTGCCAGCAGGTTCTTCCGCGATGGCGCTTTCAGCGAAGGCCAGGTTTCAACAATGGAATTCACACCCACGATCCATGGCAGGCCGATCATCGAGCCCACGGCGGAAATGATTCCGGCCTTGCCGGACAGCAACGAAGCTTTTACCAGCCCGGCGGCCTCAGTTTCCTGTTCGGGAGTCAGCCGGGTGGTCTTCGAGGCCTCGACGAGCTTTGCGAGCGCCTCGGAGTCCTCGGATTTGGTGGTCTTTGTAGTCATCGCGGCAGGTTGTAACGTGTTTCCCCTCCAAACGCACCTAACTTTTTAGCCCCAAAAATCCTGCCCACCATGCGGTGAATCATTTTTTGACAGGATGAACAGGATTTACAGGATTTTAAGATTCCACCAAGGCAACGAAACCACCATGCCGCGCGTGGCATCATGCTCTCCCTACCGCAACGCGGTTGCATCCTACAGCCCATAGTTGCCCCGATCGTGGGGCTACCATGGGAATTTGACCGGAAATAGCAACCAACCCCGAAGCCGGGTTGCATCATTTTCCACTCCGGCAGAGCCCTATCTCAATCCTGTAAATTCTGTTAATCCTGTCCAAAAATCCCCCTCTGCCTTGATTATTGTTTAATTCCCGCCTCACCCCTGTAAATTAACCCGCTCCATGCTTCCAGCGCGTTCCATCATCCTTCTTTCACCCCGCCCATGAGCACCTCGCGCCTGAAATTCCACATCGACGCTGAGGCCACCGGCTCCCGTGCACGCGCAGCCACCTTCCACACCCTGCACAACGAGGTGAAAACCCCGCTCTTCATGCCCGTCGGCACCCAGGCCACGGTCAAAGCCCAGCTCACCCGCACCCTCGAGGAAGCCGGCTCCCAGATCCTGCTCGCAAACACCTATCACCTCCTGCTCCGCCCCGGCCCCGAGGTTTTCCGACGCTTGGGTGGTATCCACAAATTCATGAGCTGGAACCGCTCCGTGCTCACCGATTCCGGCGGCTTCCAGATTTTCTCGCTCCCCCACGCCCGCTCGATCAATGAGGAGGGCGCCACCTTCCAAAGCTATCTCGATGGCCGCACCATCCTCCTCAGCCCCGAGGTCAGCATCGAGACGCAGAAAGCCATCGGCAGCGACATCATGATGGTCCTCGACCAGTGCATTCCCTCGACCGCCGATGAAGCCACCGCCCGCCTCGCCCTGGGCGTCACCTACCGCTGGGCGGGCCGCAGCCTCGCCGCGCGCGGCGATTCCCCGCAATCCATGTTCGCCATCATCCAGGGCGCGCTCTATCCCGAGTTGCGCCGTGAAAGCGCCGCCGGCCTCTGCGAAATGCCGTTCGACGGATTCGCCATCGGCGGGCTCGCCGTCGGCGAAGGCAAAAGCGCCCGCGAAGACATGTGCGAATTCACCGCCGCCCTCCTCCCGCGCGACAAACCCCGCTACCTCATGGGCGTCGGCACCCCGCTCGACATCCTCGAGGCCGTCCACCGCGGCGTCGATATGTTCGACTGCATCATGCCCACGCAGCTCGCCCAGCGCGGCGGCGTCTTCACCTCGCGCGGCTTCCTGCAAATGCGCCGCGGCGTTTACAAATTCTCCGAGGAGCCGCTTGACCCCGCCTGCCGCTGCCCCACCTGCGCCCGCTACACCCGCGCCTATTTGCATCACCTCACCAAGACCGGCGAGACCCTCGGCTGGCAGCTCCTCGGCAAGCACAACATCCATTTCTACCACCAGCTCATGCACGACATCCGCCAGAGCATCCTCGAAGGCCGCTTCATGGAGCTCTACCACGAGAAACGCGCATTCCTCCACAGCGTCGATATGGACAACCCTATCCAGCTCTCCAAAAAAGCCGCCCGCCAGAAAGCCTCAAAAGAACGCAAAGCCCAAAGCGATCTCGTCCAAAGCGACGACATCATTGCTGAATAGAAATTTCACAAAACTTACAATCTGCTTGACATAACCAAGCAAATTTGATAGTTTCGAGAAATGGGGAAGCTGTTTGCTTTTTCTTCCTTCGCGCATTGCCGCCCTCGCCCCTCGGCCTCTCCAAGAGTCGAGTTTGCGTCCTTGGCGGTTAACTTCCCCTTGGAAAATGCGATTATTTCCGAACAAAGCCAATTTTTACTCTGATAGAAGCCTAAAAACAAACCCAAAACAAAGCCAATTTACGCCAAAACAAACCCATTTTTGAGCCAAAAATGCCAAAAAACTGTGCAATCTGCGGACGCACATGCCCTTCAGGTTGGACCGCCAAAAAATCAAGGTAAATCAAGGTAAATCAAGCCCCCCGTTACTTAAAAATCGCAAAGCAGGTTGACTTATTCACAGAATTTCGCGTTTAATGCACATTTATGCACTTACGTTCCCCAATCCTTTCGATTATCGCAACCGCGGCAAGCCTGACTTGCTTGCACGCCGCTGACCTCACCACGGCTTCGTCCGCCCCAAAAATCGTCGCTTGCGACGCCAATGTCCCGAGCCAGAAGCGCGGCGTCTGCGCAAACAAACTCGATGCCGCCGATTTCCGGGCCTTGGCCCCCGGCGTCTCCTGGTATTACACATGGCACTTCGAACCCACCTCGACGCCTCCATCGGATGCCAATATCGAGTTTCTCCCCATGTGCTGGGGTGCCGATGAGACCCGCCTCAACGGTCTGAAAAACTACCTCGCCGGTGGTCATCACCCGCGCGCCGTGCTTGCCCTCAATGAGCCGAATCTCAAGGGCCAGGCATTCATCCCGCCGGAAAAAGCAGCCGAGTATTACACCAAGATCAAAGCCGTGGCGGACCAGTACCATCTCCCCACCGTCGGCCCGCACATGGCGATCGGCTCCCCCACGGGATCGAGCATCACTGCCATGGACCCGATCACGCACACGCAGACGACCTACTCGTTCATGACGCCGTATCTCAAGGCGTTCCTCTATTACACCGACGCCAGCCACACCGATGTCGGCCCGCTCGGCGTCCACAGCTACGGAAACATCGGGGAATTGAAATGGGTCGTGGAGATGACCTACAAGGAATTCCACCGCCCGGTATGGGTCACCGAATACGCATGGTGGGGCGCGCCAAATGTCGATGAGGCCCGCAAATACCTCATGGAAGCCACCGACTTCCTGGAAAACAATCCGCACGTCGCCGGTTACGCATGGTTCAAGGAGCGCGCCGATAATCCGAAGATCAGCCTGCTTGAAAAAAGCCCCGGCGTCCTGAGCCCGCTCGGTCAGGCCTACGTCGCCATGCCCGCGCATGACCCGAATATCTTTTTCCGTATCCCGGGAAAACTGGCGGCGACACGCTACGCAAATTCAAACGACATCAGCGCCAAGGAAACGAAGGATCCCGGCGCGTTCCTGCAGGTCGAGTCCAACGGCGACGGCTCCTCGGTGGATTACAATCTCGCCTCCGACACAGGCGGAAACTACCACGTAAAAATCCGCGTCCTCGGCCACGCGGGCAAGGTGCTGGAGTTTTACAATGGTACTACAAAGCTCGCATCGGCCACGCTCGCAAAGGACGGATGGCAGGAAGTCGAAACCGACCTCACCCTCGCCAAAGGCCCGCAAACTATTCAGCTCAAGCTCCCGCTCGTCGCTCTCAACTGGCTCGAGTTCACGGCGAAGTAAGTTCACGAACAATCCTCCCAATCCCACATTGTTATGAAACCCACATTTGCCCTGGCAGCAGTATTCACCCTCCTCTTTGCCTCTCCTGCTGTACATGCCGGCTCCGGGAGCTTAAACCCGGATGCCAGCGATTCCTGCCTGAAATCCGACGGCACGCTGATCGATCCTGCGAGCTATCAATCCCGGGTCGGCGAATATTTTGCCCCGGGCGGCGCGGCGTACGTGATCCCCTTTCTCCTGCCGACGCTGCCCGCAGGAGAGGGTTTCACGACTGCAAACCTGCGCATGCAGTTGCTCTCAATCACCAACGAAGGAAACCTCGCCAAAGCCGATCTCTACGGCATCGGAGTCCGCGCCGCAGCGACTGTGCTGCCCGCCGATTATTACCAGGGCCAGTCGGACAAGGCTCTCACGGTCACATTGATCCAGGCCGGCTTCCTGACGCCTCAATCCGCGCCCCGCACTGACGGAGATACGGGCCCATTTGTCACTACAAATGCCGAGGGGGACAAAGCCCTGGCGCAGTATCTGAATAAAGCATACGACCACGGCAAAAATGCCGGGAAGTATGTCTTCCTTCGCGTCAGCTATACCGCAGACCCGATCCCCGATGGCAACAATGCCTATGCCCTGCTCACCGAGGACGCCACGGGCGATAACGAGAAACCGGTACTGAAATACACCACAGGCGCGGTTTTCCCGTAGCGAAATACTCTACTGAAATATTTATTAGCGATTGACATTTTTTCATATACGTGCATAATAGTGCATAACTCGTAGCAACCTCCTACCCCCAACCCCACAGACGTATGAAAACGAAATTAGTAATCTTCACTATCCTCATGGCTGCAGGCCTTAGTGCAGCATCCGCGCAAACAGTCACTTTCGCCGTGGATTTCGGCGCCGGTAGCTCGCAAATTTACTCGGGCACGTTTGGCGGGACTACTGCGGGAGAGTGGTCGGGCTTGAATGCCGCATCTTTGGGATATCCGCAAAGCGCCGATGCATCCATCACGTTGAGCAATGTGACTCTTACATTTACGGGGGGCAGTTACGGCGCCTACGATGTGGGAGCTTCCAATGGCGGTCCAGCCGATGCTTTATTGAAGGACTTTTTCTATGCGCCCGGTGGCGACACGAGCAACTTTACGATCAGCGGCCTTCTACCCACCCAGACATTGACATTGAGCTTTGTGGGTTCAAACCAGCCCTTCGTTTCCGATGTCACCTTCGGTGGAAACACAATCGTTGTCCCTGGCAATGCCACCGCTGATTCCGGTTTTACATCGATCGCGACGGTGAATGGAGTGAGCGCCTCGACATTCAACGGTTCGTGGACCGGTGAAATCGGCAACGAAGGCGATCTGGCAGGTGCGGAAATCACCATCACCACCGTTCCCGAGCCTTCCACATACGCGATGCTTGGCTTTGGGCTCTGCGGCTTGGTGGCGTTGCGTTTTCGCCGCAGGCACGTTTCCTGAGTACCGTTCGCTGCCGTGCGGGCCCTTGAGAAACCGGTGAAAAACCGGTCTCCGGGAAGCCGTCGTCTTTTTCCTGCTGGATAATCGCAATGTGATCCGCCATCTTTTGCCGGAGCAAAAGGCATGGACTGCCGTCCGCAGTAAATTGTGACAGACATTGATTATCTTATCGTTGGCTCGGGCCTTACGGGTGCCGTCATCGGCAGGGCGCTGAGCGACGCAGGCCGCGAGGTGTTGATCGTGGACCGGCGTTCCCACGCGGGAGGGAATGTGCATGACCATACCCACGCAAGCGGCATCCGCATCCATACCTACGGCCCCCACTATTTCCGGACTTCCTCGGAAAAAATATGGGAGTTTGTGAACCGCTTTTCCCCGTTTCATCCCTACGAGGCCTGCCTGAAATCCCTGGTGGATGGGGCGCTGGAGAACTGGCCGGTTGCGGCCAGCTACATCCGCCGCACGGTGGGTGAAAACTGGAGCCCGGAGTTCACGGGGAAGCCGTCCAACTTCGAGGAAGCGGCGCTCTCGCTCATGCCGCGCGTGGTATATGAAAAATTCGTGAAGGAGTACAACGAGAAGCAATGGGGCGTGCCTGCCCACACGCTTTCGCGCGAACTCTGCGCGCGATTCGATGTGCGCGCCGATGACGATCCGCGGCTGAAACCGGACGCCAGGTACCAGGGCATCCCCACGGAAGGTTACGCGGAATTAATGAGGAGGATGCTCGACGGCATCCCCTTGCAACTGGGTGTGGATTACCTCAGGCAGCGCGACGGGTTCCGGGCGAGAAAACTCCTGGTCTTCACCGGGCCCATGGATGAATTTTTCGGGCACGACCTTGGCAGGCTCGCCTACCGCGGGCAGCGGCGGAGCCATACGTATCTGCCGGACATGGAATACGCGCAGCCCTTTGCCCAGATCAATGCGCCGATGCATTCCCAGGGCCCGCACATTCGCACGCTGGAATGGAAACGCATGATGGAGCCTGAGCGCGCCTCGCGAATCCACGGCACCGTGCTTACCACCGAAACCCCCTTCACGCCGGAAAACCCGGGCGATTACGAATACCCCTTCCCGGATGCCGCAAACGCCGCGCTCTATAAACAATACCGCGAACGCGCCGACGGTATCGAGCGGGTATTGATCTGCGGCCGGCTGGGCGATTACCGGTATTACGACATGGACCAGGCCATCGGCCGCGCAATGATGCTGGCCGAAAAAATACTTGCCCATGGATAAACTGCGCACATGGCTGATGGCCAACCGCACCTCGGTAAGGCTCGCGTTCATCCTGCGGATCTGCGGAATGGGTATCGGCTCGCTGGCCTCCCTGGTTTTTGCGCGGTTGCTGTTGCGGGCAATGGGCGACGATCTCAATGGATTGTACCTGGCTTATCTCGCCGCGGCGGGCCTGGGCGGCCTTGGCGACCTTGGCGTCAGCATGTCCGTTGCAGTGCGGGCGGGGCAGATGATCGGCGAAAAGAAGGACACTGAATTACGCAACTATCTCTCCTCCGCCCGCGCCATGGTGCTGATCCTCTCGCTCTTGATGGGTTCGGTGTTCATCTTCCTCTCCCCGTGGCTGCCGGGCTGGCTGCATTTCAAACAAATCCCCGGCGCTGGCTCGTTCACTTTACTGTTTGTCTATGCGGGGATAAATACCGCGCTGGCAATCCTGGCGGGTTACATCCATAGCGTAAATTTCGCGATCGGCACGGTGACATGGCCCGTGCTGCCCACCATCCTGATAGGCCAGATTACAGCGCCGCTTTGCCACTGGCTGCTTGCCCGGCAGGGCTTCCCGTTGTGGGTGCAGGTACTACCGTACGGCGCTGCGACATTGACAAATGCGTGCCTCTGCTGGCGCATGATCAAATGGGCCCACCCGTGGCTGGGCAACCTGCTTCCCGTCGTGATCAACCGGCGCATCTGGGGCGATCTCGCGACGACGAGCGTCTGGTCGTTCCTCTGCTCGGTGGGCAACGCAATTTACCGCTCCACGGACCGTCTGCTCATTAATGCCGGGTTCGGCGCGGCCGTCATCCCGGCCTATAACTACAACTACAAACTGTGCGAGCTTGCTGCTACGCTCGTCCTCACGGCGAGTGTCGTGAGCGTTCCAAAAATCACGCAATGGCTCGCGAGCAAGGAACCCGCGGACCGCGAACGCGCGCTCACCGAGTCGATGAGGCTCAACATGTTCCAGACATTGCTCGGCTGCATGGCGGCGCTCGTTTACCTCGGGATCAACGACGCTTTCATCCGGCTCTGGCTTGGGCCGCATTACGAAGTGCCGCTGTTCCTGCAACTCGCATTTGCATGGAACCTCGCCGTGACCACGAGCGGCGACGCGGCCCTGCAAATGACATTCCGCTTCGGCAATAACGGGCTCAAGATCGGCGGCCTGGCGATCGCCGCCACTGGCATCCTGAATCTCATCCTGTCGTATGCCGCCATGAAGGCGCACTGGATCACCGGCATCGCGATTGCGACCGCGATCGCGCAATCCGCCCTCACGCTTTATTGCGGCGTGCGCATTTGCCGCAACCTTGGCCTCCCGATGGTACGATGGGTGGCGCGGTGCTGGGTGCTTCCCGTGGTGGTGGTCACACTCGGGGGGCTCTTACGCCATCTCGTGACGCCGGATACGGTAGTTGCGATCTTGGTGCTGATCGTCTCATTCGGTGCGCTCATGGCCGGGGCGGCGTGGGCGTGTGGTTTTGGCCTGCAGACGCTGGCCGATGAATGGCGCACCCTGAATTCCATGCTCAAGGCGAAAAAATAAACCGCCGGCCGGGCCCGCAGACTATCGCTTTTCCGCGAAAGCGAGGCTCGTGTTATCAATCCTTTTCGGTTGATACGGACTGGCGAGCAGGAAGCGCACGACATCGGGGTCCTGGGGACAGCAATCATGCCAGACGATGATGCCCCCTTGTTTCAGCATCCGCCATCCTTTCGTGGAATCATTGCTCACGTAGTCGGCGCTATGAGCCCCATCCACAAAGACCAGATCCATCGAGCCAAGGTACGGAGTTTCGTCAAATGACGCCGAGTCCTGCCGGATGAAAGTGACCTTGGGCTGCATATCTGCCGGGATGAGGCGGCCCTTGTCACGCATCGACGTAAGATCCATCTCGGTGGGATCATCGATGGTGAGCTTCACCCTGGGGTCATCCTCCGGCAGGTCGAGCGTGAACACATGGCCATCGTCGCCGATATTGAGGGCAAGCTGCGAAGTGGAAATACCGAGGTAGGTGCCGAATTCGAAAACCCGCTTCGCCCTGGACTTTGCGAGAAGCACCGCAAGACTGAAGGCTTCCAGCGGGGAGATGGAGCATGGAAATTTCGGGAAAAGGGCCAGCGTTACACGGGTCTGCTCCGGGCACTCCGCGATAAGGCCGATCAAGCCGATGCTTGGAAATCTGGTAAGATCACAGCCCGGGATCATCACCTCATCGGACATTCCCAGGGCCGTGCCGGTGATCTTTCGCAGGAGCCTGGGATTGGACAAAATACGCGGCAAACGCGCCGCAAGATTCAGTATTTTGGAAAGGGTGTTATCCATGGAAAATGGCCGGGTGCTGGCGCAGGGCGAAAGGCTAGGAGTCTGCATAAAGCCAGTCAATTTTATTGTCGAGGGGAGCGAATCATTTCCAGCCGCAGCGGAAAGATATCGCTACGCTTTGCAAAACGTGCTCTCATGCCCATTCCTACCGGGGGCGAATGGGATTTCCTTCGTCCAGGTAAAACATGTTCCCGGCTGCGATTATTTAAACGAATTCCCATGCTCCATATCAAGCGGGTGGCCCAGGCCCTCAAAGGAAATGCAACAAGGCAGATACGCATCCTCAGCGGACTCAAGTCGCGGCCAAGGGCGCCTGTGCTGGTGCAAAGTCTCGAAAATATCGTGGACCGGCATGGTAAGCTGTGCGCGTTGCTGCAATCGTTGATTCCCAGGGATTTTTCGATGGATGGGAAGATCGCGTGCGAGGTGGGCCCGGGGGATTGCCTTGCCAATGCGGCGCTCATGCTGGGGCTCGGGGCGAGCCATGTGGACCTCATCGAGATGCAACCGGCTGTGGTGAATGCAAAGCAGATCCAGGCGCTGGAGACGATCCGGGAAACGAAGATCCCGATCTCGATGGAGATCGTGGACAAGGAAAAGCTGGTGTTGAACGCGGACAAGGTGAGCTACCAGCAATCCTACATGGAGAATTACGTGGCAAATGACCGCTATGATTTTGTCTGCTCGTTCAATGTCGGTGAACATGTGGAGGATCTGGACGGATTTTTTGCATCGTGCTACCGGGCGACCCGGCCGGGCGGGATCAATGCGCATATGATCGACCTGGGAGGGCACGGGCAGTTTGAAGATCCGCTGCCGCCGCTCGATTTCCAGACGTATCCCGACTGGCTCTACGGGATGATGTTTCCGCCTTACCACAGGGCGACGCGACGGTTTTGCAACGAGCATGCGGATGCCTGCCGCAAGGCGGGATTTGAATTACTCGAGGTGGTGAAATTGCGCACCGCGGATAGCGGCTATCTCAAGGCGATCCGCCCGATTCTCCGGAAAGCGGCGCAAGAGCGGGACGATGACGAGCTGTCGGTGATCGAATTTGCGCTGATCGCGCGGAAACCGGGTTGATCTAACAGCGCGGCTATTTCAGCAGACTTGTATAAAGCTCGCGATGCTGCCGGACCATGGCGGCCTTTGTCATTTGCTTGTTTTCGATGGCGACAGGGCCGGCTTTGGAAAAACGCTCGCGCAACGCGGAATCCTGAATGAGCTGTCTCAATGCATTTTTGAGAGCCTCCACGTTATCCGGTGGGACCAGCAAGCCGGTCTGCCCGTGATCAATCAATTCCGGGATGCCGCTGACCGA
>JBAVPB010000308.1:0-21378 GCA_049692655.1 Chthoniobacteraceae bacterium
GCTGGTAGGCCATCTTCGCGCCGGGTGAGGAGCCGGAGCTTTCGACGACGATGTCCGCGCCGCCGTCGCAGAGCCGCAAGATGCGGTCCACGGCGTCGCTGTCCTTCATGTTCACGGCAGCGGCGGCTCCGCAGGCGAGTGCGCGGTCGAGGCGGCTCTGCTCGAAATCGGCCACGATTACGCGGCAACCACGCACGCGCAGCCACGCGGCTGAAAATGCGCCGATAATTCCCTGGCCCAGCACCACGGCGGTCTGTCCGGGTTTTGGATCGGCAGCCTGCACACCGCGCAGGCTGATCGAGGAGATTTCAGCGGTCACGTAATCGAGCGGTTTGGCACCTTGCGGGAGCAACACGGGACGATCCTCGCCGGTGGTTGCATAGACGTGCTCACTTGCCTGGCCGCCCCACTGGGATTTGACACCGGGGACGGAGCGCGGGTTGCGTCCGCTGATGAGATCGCCCACGCGGAAGCCCTTTACCTTGGATCCGATGGCAGTAATTTCGCCAACCACGGAGTAGCCGGGGATGAGCGGGTAGTTTCCCTCTGCGCCATAGTGACCGGCCAGCACGCGCAATTCGGTGCCGGAGGAAACCATGGTGTAAAGCGTGCGAACCACGACATCCTCGTCACCACACGGACCGAGTTGAAATTCAGCGATTGCGACTTTGCCGGGGGCTTCGAAGAGGACTGCTTTCATAAGAATTATTTATAATCGTGCTGAGGCCGTCTGCAATGATTTTCGGGTGTGAAATTCCCGTTCAGGGTGCCGGTAGATTGCCCATATGCATGGATGGCTTCTGTTTTGATATCGGAGTTTACCGTATCAACAGAGGATAACGGATATATTAACATAATTGTAACGAAATTGTCGCGCTATTGGCACATAGATAGATAAAGATTTGATCCAGTGGTGCAAGTAACACGTTGTGATGTTTATGAGAATTTTCATTCGCTGGTTTATTCCGCTGAAAATGTTTCGAGGTGGTTGCGGCGGTGCATTTTTGGGCGGCAAGACACGGGAGATAATGGAGGCCGAATTCCACCACCATCCGATACGGGCTTTGAGAATCCCTGCAATCCTGTTTTTTCTCTTTTTGGGCGCTATTGCGCATGCCCAGGTAAGCCAAAGCGCGGACTATGCGATTACAGCAAGTACTCTTGATTCCGGTGGCAATCGCAGTGCGAGCGCGGACTATACGCTGGATGGGAATGTGGGATCAATCGCTGGTATTTCCTCGACAGGAAGCAGTGCGGAAACAGACAGATCCGGTTACATTGCACAGCTCTATGATGTATCGGCGCTGGTGGTAAGCACTTCTGTTCCGAGTGTGGACGAGGGATTGGATTTTCAACTGAGCGCTTCGCAGCAGTTGGACGATGGAACTTTCCTGGCGTTGGATCCTGGTGCGGTGAGTTGGAGCGTGCTTAATGGACCCATCAGCAATGTAAGCGCTGCCGGCGTGGCGACATCAGGAACGGTAAACCAAAGCACAGTTGCCACTGTGCAGGGGAGTTATTCCGGCTCTGCGGGTACGGTGGGGCTTACGGTGATTCCCCTGGTGATTGACCTTCAAGGGACGCAGCAGACTGTCGCCACCGGCCAGCCATTCACTCTTGCCATTTCGCCGGTGAGTGGCGAGGGGCCGTTTACCTATCAATGGATGAAGAATGGCACGAACATCCAGGGCGCAACCGATTCCACATACTCAATTGCCAATGCCACCAGCAATGATGCGGGAAATTATACCGTGGAGGTCAGCAATGCATTGGGTGGCTACACCACCGGCGTTTTCGATCTCATGGTCACCCAGGGTGTCGCCGCTGCAGGCAAATGGACGCTGGGGATATTGGGGTTATTACTTTTTGCCGTTGCGGCGCGTTCCCTAAAAAATCCGAAACGCCTTAAAATGCAGGGACAGGAATGACTGATTCCGGACGATATGCGGTTTAAAAACAAAAAATAAAACTATGAAATTCACTGCGATTTTAACCGGCGTCGGCCTGCTTTATTTCTCTGCACAGATCACAAACGCCCAAGTGCCACAACTCGTAAGCCACCAAGGGCGGGTCACGGTAAGCGGAACCAACTTCGACGGAAGCGGCCAGTTTGCCTTTGCGCTCATCAGCAGTGGCACTCCCGCCACTACTTATTGGAGCAACGATGCCAGCAGCACTGGCGGAGGCCGTCCGACCTCGGCCGTCACGCTCTCTGTCGCAAAAGGCCTGTATTCCGTTTCGCTTGGCGATCCCTCCCTTGCAAACATGACGCCGGTTCCCGCCTCGGTGTTCAACAATACGGATGCACGCCTGCGAACCTGGTTTAACGATGGCGCACACGGGTGGGAGTTATTGCAGCCCGATGAGGTTGTCGCAACCGTCGGTTACGCGTTCATGGCGGCGAATGTCCCCGCCGGATCGATCACGGCGGATCGAATGTCCCAGGAATACGCGATTTTTGAGGAAAGAGCACCCAGCGGCACCAGCGGAACGAACTTTGCCGCCGGTTGGAATTCCCGCGCTCTCACGACAACGGCAGCCCTGTCCGGCACATCCATTGCGAAAGGCGGCGGCAACACTTTCACTGCGGTGCCAGGCACTTATCTTATCGATGCAGTTTGCACGACTTACGATCCCGATGTAAACCAGGCGGCCTTATTCGATGTGACTGTTCCGAATAGTGCTGCCGCGGTGGTGATCGGTACCACCGACTTTGGACGTATTTCCAACGCATCGGGCGCTGCCGTGACGTCTTCGTATGTGAAGGGGTATTTTACCATCACCAGCGGTACACATACTTTTGAGGTACGCCATTACTTCGGCTCCGGCGGCGCTCCCAGTCCGCAACCTTCCGGTTCCGGATTGGATGAAATTTACGCGCGAGCTCATATTGTTCGTGTCAAATAGAAACTAATTGCTCGAATCTTGGCAGTGGAAAATCAAGGGGGGATGGATTAGTGTAAATACTTGGAACTGACCCTCTTATTCGTTATGGGAAATCCCAGTTAAAATCAGAATGACAATCACAACAAATTATGAAATGGATCATTCACGTCCTGCTTCTTTTGTTATTCTCGCTTTTAACTTCCCGGGCCTCGCCCATACTCACCCTGCTTGATGGCACCAGTGGGGAAAACGGTCGCCCAACAGGAGTCTCCTCGGATGGCTCCGTGGTGGTGGGAAATACGACGGGTGATTCGGGCGCTCATATGTACCAGATTTACCCTGTAATCTGGACGAACGGAACTATGGAATATGTGGAGGGGCCTAGCTCTGGCGCCAGTCTGAATGGTGTTTCCGCCAGCGGTTCGATTATAGTCGCAGCGGCAGGCGGACATTATGATTATAACCCATCCACTCCCAGCTATCCAAACGACTACGGTACGACTCCGGCCTATCTGACACACAGTCCTGCCCAGGTAAATACGGAAATGTCTTTAGGGTTTTTGGGATATGCCCCCCAGACTCCATATGCAGGATCTCTGGTTTATGCGCCTGGTACCGTTAACGCAGTCTCCGCGGATGGCTCCACTATGGTGGGAAGCTACGATAGCCAGGCATCCCTGACCTACATTTCAGGAACCGAAACCGCCGCTCTTTGGAACAGTAGTGGTTACACAAATCTTGGCGTTCTTTCCGGCAGTGGCAATGCCGCTGCTACTGCTGCCTCTGCGAACGGTTCAGTTATCGTTGGCTGGAGCGCCGCCGTCGGTGGCACTCCGTTAGCTTTTCGCTGGACAAGCGCAACAGGAATGACAAGCCTTGGTTTGCTGCCAAACGGAACGAACTCGGCTGCAACCGGCATTTCAGGTGATGGATCGGTCATTGTTGGAAATGCTGATGGGAACGCAGTTTGTTGGACAAATACTGTCATTGGGAAACTTGGCACGATTGGAAATTACCCTGCCACTGCAAATGCCATTTCCAGCGATGGCAGGCTTATCGGAGGTGCTGAAGAAAACGGTAATCCGGGTGGTTATGCATACAGTTGGAATGCGTATTTCTGGTGGGATGGCCAAGTTTACAACCTGGGGAGTTATTTATCCTCAATCCTTGGTGGCACACAAGGATACCAATTTGACCAAATAACCGCAATCTCTGGTGACTTAACGCATGGTTACAATATTGCCGGGTATCTGTCTGGAGACAGTAGGCTTGGTAACGCCTTTCTTATCACGGGATTTTATCCCCCGGGTGCTGCCGCACCCGTCCCGGCCTCTTCGAGTTGGTCGCTGCTGATCACATTCGCAGGCATCTGCACAGTCGGGTTTCGTGTTCTTACAAGGAAGCGAGCTTCCAGCCTGGGTGTTGCGGCGCTGTGATGGCTGATTGAAGTTGATACCACGTATGTCACAGGTTGGCGGGGAGTTTTTTTGCAATAGGGCATTGATGTGTGTATTTGCTCCCTATTGCAGAAGTGATTGGCGTGCAACGCGCGGATTTGTAGCATCGTGCCCGGAGGTCACAATCCCCCATCGACTGCGCTTCGCTGGTCGATGAAGATGGCGCCCTGCGCACGGTTTGTATCGCATCGCGCCCGGAGATCGCGATCCACCGTCTGCTTCGCAGACCGATCAGATGGAGTAGTTGTGGGCGCCGTGGGATTTGAGGGTGGCTTCGAATTCGGGTCAGATGGGAGAATCTCGGTTCCTCGTCATTGTTTCGCCCCGATGGGGTTTCTTCACGAAATACTTAGAAAATGTAAATTGCCCGATTTTATGGGGTAAAAGTTCATCCGCAGGTGTTGCGTTTTGCATCTTGAGGGAATGCGAATCGTACAAAATGTATTTTCTGTGTTGGGGTAAAATTTGGACGTTGCGTTATAAGTGTCTGGATTCAAGGGTGTTGTGGTTGATGGATTTTTGATGGCATGGCCTGAGCTAAAGAGGAATGCGTGAAGTCGAAAATACTCATTGTGGATGACGAGACGAATGTGCGTCTGATGTATCGTTCGGCGCTGGCGTCGGAGAACTACGAGCTTTTTGAGGCGGAGTCGGGGCAGAAGGCCCTGGAACAGTGCAAGCTGCGGACGCACGATGTGGCGACGCTGGATCTGCGCATGCCGGGCATGGATGGGCTGGAGTTGCTGGAGAAGATGCACGAGCAGGGGATCAATACGCCGGCGGTCATCATCACTGCCTTTGCGGATGTGCCGAATGCGGTGAACGCCATGAAGCTCGGGGCGATCGATTTTTTGCAGAAGCCAATTTTGCCGGACCAGTTGCGCAGCATCGTGAAAGACATCCTTGTCCGGCACGAGCCCGAGAAGCCAAAGACGGAGCCGCCGGATTTCGATTACTATTTACGCTGTGCGAAGCGGGCGATCAACCTGCGCGATTTTGCGGCGGCGAAAGGGAGCCTTATCAAGGCGCTGGAGCTGAATTCCGATTCGCCGCAGGCGTTCAACCTGGTGGGCGTGATGCTGGAGATGCGTGAGGAATACGAGCAGGCGAGGCGTTATTACGGGCAGGCCATCAAGCTCAACAAGAATTTCGAGCCCGCGCAGCAGAACATGCGGCGCCTCTTCGAGTTGTTCAATTTCGGTTCCAGCAAGGAGCCGTTCAACATGGAAAACAAATAACCAAGCACACCAACCAAAATGACAGACATCCTATACATCCTCATATCACTCGGCTTTTTCGTTCTCATGCTCATGTTCGTCTGGGCATGT
The DNA here is from genome assembly GCA_049692655.1 of Chthoniobacteraceae bacterium. Classification (GTDB taxonomy): domain Bacteria; phylum Verrucomicrobiota; class Verrucomicrobiia; order Chthoniobacterales; family Chthoniobacteraceae; genus DASZPK01. The sequence goes on from JBAVPB010000308.1 coordinate 5,672, forward strand.
GACAAAATTTAACAACACACCAACACAACAAAAACCATGACCAACGACATCGTAGGAATCATCGCACTGGGTCTGATCGTTTACCTCCTGTTCACGATCATCCGTCCCGAAAAATTTTAACGCTTACTTATTGAAAATATGAACGCACACGGTTGGATTCAATTCGCACTCTACCTTGCCGCACTGCTGCTTGTCACAAAGCCGCTCGGTATTTACCTCTTCCGCGTCCTGGATGCGGACGGGAAAACCTTTCTTGATCCGGTCATCAAGCCGTTTGAGAAAATCACATACAAGCATGTCCCTCCAGGCGGCGTTTTGTTTGGATTGGATGCTCATTTCTTAACTCAATGACAGTGGGCTAGCGCCTTTTCCTGACATGTGAATCTTGATTGTAGAGGATGACAAAGCCATCAGGACGACGCTCACTGAGGCCGCGGGACAGGCGGGATATGCCACGACGGCCGTGGCATCGGGTGGCGCGATTGCGTTGCAGGCTTTCAAGTCGGACATCTTCGACGTGGTGGTGCTCGATCTGGAACTGAGCCGGGAACGGGGGATCGATCTCCTCGATGAAATGCTGGGACTCCAGCCGCGAACGGCGGTCATCATGCTCGCCGCTTAAGCCTCCATCGAAACAGCGGTCGAGGCGATGAGGCGCGGGGCGTTTGAATACCTGCCAAAGCCATGCGCGGCGGACCAGCTCAAGCAGGTGCTGGAACGGGTGGAAAAAGAGAGGAGGCTGGAGAACCGGCTTGCCGAGCTCGAATCCCGCAATGAGGACATGTTTCCCGAGACGGATCTCACCACGAAATCGCCCACCCTGGAGAAGACGCTGGAGATCGCATTCAAGGCCGCCGAGAGCGAGGCATCCATCCTCCTCCTCGGCGAGAGCGGCACCGGGAAGAGTGTGCTGGCGCGCGCGATCCACCAGCGAAGCCCGCGGGCGGAGGGGGCGTTCATCACGGTGAGCTGCCCCAGTTTATCGCACGAGCTTTTGGAGGCGCAGTTGTTCGGCCATGTGAAAGGGGCGTTCACGGGAGCTGTGGCGAATGCCCAGGGAAAGGTCGCCGCCGCGGATGGCGGCACGCTTTTTCTTGATGAAATCGGGGAGCTGCCATTTGTGCTCCAGGCACGGCTGCTAAGGCTTTTGCAGGAGCGGGAATATGAACGCGTGGGGGAGCACAAGACGCATCGCTCGAACGTGCGTGTGATCGCAGCCACCAACCGCAACCTGATGGAGGCTGTGTGCGCCAAAAAATTCCGCGAGGATTTGTATTACAGGCTGAATGTGATCTCGGTAACGCTGCCGCCATTGCGCGCGCGCACCTGCGATCTCGACCAGTTTATCGACGTGTATCTGAAGTTTTTTTCGATGCGCAGCGGGAAAAAGATCAAATCCCTCTCGCCCGCCGCCGTGGAGAAAACGAGACATTACCACTGGCCGGGCAACTTGCGGGAGCTCCGCAATGTGATCGAGCGGGCGATCATTTTGAGCACGGGCGAGCGGATCGAACCGTGCGATCTCATGGAGCCGATCGAGGAGATATCCGGAATCCGCCTCGGCGCGCAGGTGAGCCTGGAGAAGGTGAGGAACGAACACATCCGCCGTGTGGTGGCGAGTTGCAGATCGATCAAGGACGCCGCGGAGGCATTGGGGATCGATCCACGACCATTTACCGGCACCGGCCGAAGGTGGCGTGACTTTTATTTAGGATGAAGGGGGAGTTGGTTGGCTACTGGGCATGGAATTCGAAGGTGCCCCAGAGGGACGGTGTCAACTCGGCCTCGGTGGGGACGTCGGCGACCATGGCGGTCGCTTTGTTTGCCCAATAGATGCGCTGCGTGGTCTGTTTGCCGTCGCCGCGGAGGATGCCGATGTCGCCCTTGATCCGCATCCGCGGCAGCGGGGTGAGACCGAGGACTGAAAGGGGCACCGATATCTCGTAGTTGCCATTGTGATCTTCGGAGAATTCCACCTGATCGCTCACGTCGTCCACGCGGTCGAGGGTGATCCCGTGCCACGGGGCATTGAAAGGGACCTTGGCTTGCAATGGGGTGCCGGGCACGACGGCGCGGTAAAGCAGGGCGCGCGTTTTGCCGTCCACCGTCGAGATGAGCAGGCGCTCGTCGCCTGCCACTGCGGCGGGGCGGTTGGGGTTCGCAGTGGGGTCGGTGCCGATCATGAGATCGAGTGCGCCGCCGGATTTGAAGAGCGCATTCGGGATATCGCCTGCGTTCAGGAGGAGCTTGGGATCGTCCGTCTTCCAGATTGCGTAGAGCTTGCCGCCGGCGACAGAGAGGGCGCCATCCACGGCATAGGGCTTCGCCTTGGAGTCGAACCATGCGGCGGTGCCGCGGTGGTCGATCGGAGCCCACTGGGCGTGGCTCCAATCCTCGAGATTCACATTGCCGGACGGGGCTGATGCGAGGATGGGAACTGCTAGGACGCCCGATCCCTGCGCGGCCTGACGGACAGCTTCGCGCGCACGGACATAGGCCTGCGCATTCTTGAGATCCTCGGCCGTGACCGTGAGGGGGAAGGGGGCGATCTTGCGGATGGTGTCGAGATTATCCACGCGAACGATGGCCATGTTCGCACCGCAATTGATGTAAACCTGTCCCGCTGATGTCTGGGCGACGGTGGGGAAGAAATCCTCGCTGCCGATCGAGAGACCGTTCACGGGCATATTCCGTATAGCGGTCTGCATTTCCCAATAAGGAGCCTGCCGGAAATCCTCGAAAAGTCTGGCGACGAAAAGGCCATCCTGTGTGAATGCGTAGATATCCCCCTGGTTGCTGTTGATGAAGAAGAGGGGGCCGGCTTCCGAGCCTCTCGGAGTCACGAGTCCGCCGAGCAAGTGGGTGGTGCCCACGAGCATGCCGGGTTCGGTGGGAATAGCGGAGTTGTGCGAAGGGTGAAGGCCGGGCCAGAGCGAGGGGTAGCTCCATGCGGGGACGCCGTTTTTCGCGCCGCCGAGCCCGAGATTTGAATAGGGGCGCGGCGCGGTCGCCATGACGAGCCAGCCATCGGTGCCTTGCAGGATCTGGTCGCCGCCATCGCTTGCGGCCGACTGCGCGTACGTGAGGGCTTCGCCTGCATTGATGTCGTAAACGGGCGCTCCTTGTGCAGTGAAGCTGACGGGTTTGAAGCGGACTGCCTTTTGGGAGTCCGCATCGGTGCCGAGGTGGGAGATCATGAACGAGCCATCATCCGCCACTGTGATACCGCCGGAGCCACCGGGGATGATTTTTACCTCATTGGGCTGGACCTGGCCGTCGCCATTGAGATCGCTCCAGATGAAGAATGCATTTTCCTTCAGCGTGCGGGGTTTGGAGAGATCGAACTCCGCAGGCCAGAGCGACTTGAATTCGTCGGTCTGGAGGATGGGCCAATCGTACGCGCGGCCCGCGCCCGCCACCGGCACGACTGCGCCGTGGTCGCCCTTGTCGAGAAAGATGTAAACATTGCCCTGGCCGGTGGTGCCGTTGCTGTTGAAGACATCGGTGAGGTAGCGTTTGCCGTTGAAGTAAACGGGATCCTCCGGAACGCCCGCGCGGAAGGCGAGATCGAGATTATCGGCGCCGGTCCGGAAGTAGATGCGCGAGAGTTCGTAAGAGCCTTTCTGCCAGTCGAGCTGGAACTCCATGCCATTGTAAAGAAATGCGCCGATCTGTTTCGGGTCGAGGATTCCGCCGCCGCCGTATTGGGGGCCGCCGTACCAGGCTTTGTAGAGGGAGCCGTCGGGATTCCATACGCTCACCCGCTTTGGCTGGAAATCGTCCTCGGTGACCCAGAGGCGGCCGTTTGAATCCACGGTGATGCCCTTGGGGTGGTTCATGTGCAGGGGATCGTAAGGGCCGGCCTGCGGGGCGCCCGGTTTGCCGTAAGCGCCCAGATATCTTCCGGTGTCGGTGAAGAGTTTTACCTGGTGGCTCTTTCCCTGGTCAGCCACGTAAATTTTTCCAAGAGAATCAACCGTGATGCCGCGAGGTTCCTCAAAGCCTGTGATGAATTTCTCGGGAACCGGCACATTTGGGGGCTTCACATTTTCCGGATAACGCAGAAGTGTCTGCCCGGAGAGAACGAGGAGCCGGCCCTTGTCGTCAAACGCCAGCGCGCGAGGATCCTGCACCGCAACATCCCCGACTAGGTAACCGTCCTTTGCATCGACAAAAACGATTTTGTTATAGGCAGGCTGGCTGAAGACCAGGAGGCCATCGTGGACGGCGACCCCGCCGAGATAATCATCCATCGAGCGGCGAACTTTTTTGCCATTAGGTCCCGGAGGAAGATCGGGGAGGGGATCGAGAAGGAGCTGTTCTTTGAGCACAGGCTGATCGCCATTGGGAATAAGCGTGGTGAGCTTGGTGAGGCGGATCTCCACCTTGCCATCGACGCCGTATTTTATATTTCCCTCAAAGGTTGAGCCGACATAGGCAGCGACCTTTGGTTCCGCATGCGGTCCGGTATCGGCAGCCAGGAATTGGGCTCCCGTCCATGCACCGCCGATCCAGCCGCGACCGCCGATTTTTTTTCCATCGAGATCCAGCCACGAGAATGCCGAGCCGCCCTCGCTCACGTACGCGCCGATGCCGACGAGCGGCTTGTGGCCGGGGGCCTTTTCCGCTGGGATGAAGACGGCGCACGAGGCAGGGGTGTGACTGGTCATCCAGCCGCCGGTATTATCGACGGTGGGCCATGGAGGATCGCCCGGGTTGTAAACGGAAAATTCGTAGCGGAGATCGAGTGGCTTGTGCCAGAGGCCGCGGACCACATAGGAGCCGGGAGGAACGAAAGCCGGGGGGATGAGGTAGAGTCCATGGTTGGCGGCGGGGACATCACGGCCGAGGTCGTCGGTGCCGTCCCACCATGCAACATTGTCCCCTTTTTGAAACGAAGCTTGCGCCACGAGATTGCGCACCCGTTTTCCGGTGGAATCCTCGATGACCAGTGTCACGAGGCCATCTTCCGGCAGGGTGAAATGGATGGGTATGGGGGGATGCGGATAATCCAGCGCGGCATCCGCCACCGCCGGCTTCAGTGAGCTTTCCCCGAGATCCTGCAGGGCGAGCAGTTCGGACAACCAGACGCGTTTTTCACCATTGCCGTCGCCGGTCCAATGCCAGCCGAGATTCTGCTCCGGGATTGGTTTCGTGATCAACACCCGCACGGCGCGGGTCGTGACTTCCTTTCCGAAATCGAGCCAGCCCAGGCCACTGTCCAGCGCGCTCAATGCCGCATTCAATTCCACGGAGACATTCGTTAATTTCTGCCAATCTCTTTCAGCCGCGTCGCGAGGATGTGTGCTCTCCGGGCCGGTATAAATCTGCACCTCCGCGGTGCCGAAGCCGGGGATCAGGAATCCGAGCCCTCTGAGTGTCACCGGACGGGGCCATACCATCATGATCCACTCAGGATCCTCGGAGCTCACTTTTTGAGCGCGATCGCCAGTGCGACTGTGGATATTATCCCATGTATCGCCGCGGCTCTCGATGTTGTCATTGATCTTGTTTGCTTTCTCGGGAGAACTGCTTGTGGCCACAATTGCCTGCGGGGCCAGATTGGAGAACCTGCCCGGAAGCACGTAGGCGCTGGTAACGATACCCAGGTAGTTTTCATCGTTTGCTTTTGCAACATGGGAAAAGCGAAGGGCTGTGGTTTTCGTTCCCGGCGGAAAAACCCACATCGCGGCTTCGTTGCCTTTTCCGGTTTCATCGGAAGTGACCTTTCCATCCTGGAGGCGAGTGCCGGGCAGCCATTGGGCATCGTCATTAAGAACGCCGGGGTACTGCGCATCCTGTTTCAAAACGCTCACCTGGACATTGCCGGTCACAAGAATCGCACCGAGATGAAGATCTTTCAATAATCCCACACGCAGGTAGCGGGGCCCGGGATTCTTTGAAAGCCCGAAGCGAAGTCCCCTTGGCGCCACATGATCCTGCGTCCAAACGCCGTACTGGGGCAGACGAGTGGGGGGCTGACCCTTCACGCCTTCGATCACTTTATCATTACCATCCATCCATTCCGTGAATCTTCGGAGGTCAAAATCGGCAGTTTTCACGGGGGTCTGGAATCCACCCCATTGATTTGGCGGAATAGGAACAGAGGGAACGGCGGCGAAATCCCGGCAAGCGGGGATTGCCAGCAATAGGAGAGGAATGAAGAAGCGAGGACTAAGTCTCATAGGATGGTAAACATGGTCATGGCATGTTCATCAGGCACGAGGCACTGATGGATGCTATTCTGGCATTGGATTCAAGTATTCAATAAAGTCCCGCTGGGTTCACTTGATTTGCACCTCCCCCCAGTATTGGGGATAGAGCCATGCCTCGGTTGGGATGTCGTCTGTCATCGTGGTCTCGGAATGCCCGCCCGAGTAGAGCCAGTTACGGGAGACGGCCTGCAAACCCTGGGTCTTGATCCCGGAGAGGAGCACCTCGACATCGCCCTTGATGGTGGCGCCGGGTGTGATCGGGAATTCCACAAAGCTGCGCGGAACGGTCATCAACGCTGTATAACCTTTGTTATCAGCATCCGCCGTGAGCACCACTCTGCCACCGGAAATATCGCCCACGAAATCGAGGGTTTTCGTGCCCGAGGCAGGGGTCATGTATTGCTGCGGCTGTTTTGCCAGCTTCGATACAGCCTTCATCCCGATGAGCCGCGACTGGCCCTGCATCTTTGCCGCGAGGATGCGTACGTCGCCCAGCGCGGGTTTGTTGCGATCGCCAGCAGGGCCGAGGTCGAGACCAACCACGTCGCCACTTTTGAAGACGACGTTCGGGTCATTCCCGCCGTTCTGCAGCGGAGTGTCATCCACGACGTGGATCTTCGCATAGATATATTCGCTGTCATAGCCGACCTGCGCTGTTGCGAGCGGTGCGCCCGCACGCGTCAAGGTCGCCACCGGCACGGAACTCCATGTCGAATCACGTGTGATGTCGCCAGAAACAGGCATCATCTGCAAATTCTGCGCTGCCTGTGTCATGGAGATGCCCTCGTAAGTCTTGTCCAGGTTCACAGTTCCCTGGAACCGTTGTTCGCCGGCCACCTTCAAATCCTTGTCAAAGCCATCCACGGCGTAAATGCTTCCCTGGTCGTAGGCGAAGACCTTGCCCAGTTTCGGGAATGCCCGCACCTGGCCGCTGAAATTTTCGCCGCCGAATGTGTAGGGGCCGGCGGGAGGCATCGTGGCGGGATCGTTCATGAGGGAATCGACGAAGAAACCATCACTCGTGTAAAATGTGATCGGTCCCCATTCGCTGCTGCCTGTCACATAGCCATCGCCGACCAGGCCGCTCATATCCCAGAAATGGTACATCTCGCCGGGGCCCGCTTCCGCGGTCGCTTTGCGTCCTGCCATCCAGATCAATTTTCCATCGGGACCGAACTTCGCGAACTTGGCGATGTTCGATTCTGCGGTATGGCCCAGGCCTTCCTTCATTTGCTTTGCCAGTTCCGGGGTGGCATACGCGCACCACTTGGAGGCCGGTATGTCGGGATACATCGCCTGGATTTTTGCCGCGAGGTCGGGTGTCAATGGAGGCACCACTGCCGAGAGACAGGTGTAGATATTGCCCTTGCTGTCCGTGCGCAGTCCCGGCATGCCCATGCGGCCGCCGATGGCGCGGGTCAACAAACTTGGCAGAACTGCTGGCACAACATAACTTGCCTTTTCCGGATTCCATAGAGGGGCCCCGTTCATGGCAAAACCATCGCAAGGAATCTTCAGGATGCTGTTGGCGGCGGTGATGATATAGGCGTCCCCCTTCTCGTCCATCCACATGGAAAGGCTGCGATCCATAAGATGCGGAAGCGGTTTTCCAGCAATGGTCGAGAGTGTGGTAACTTCGCCGGACTGTTGCTTGTGGTCGCCATCCTTGTCGATCCATACCGAGACAGTGACCGGTTCCGGGCCGGTCCTCACACCGGGCAGCGGACGGCCGGGGTTATTCACTTTCAGGCTCCCCACGGGCAGGAACTTATCGCCATCGATCAGGCAGACCGCATGCGGATTATAATCCTCGATGAAGTATTTTTTCCCGTTGGCCATAGTAGAGATGATCGGAAAATCCTCCCCAAACATCTGGCCTACATCTTCCATGCCGGCTCTCTTCGGCACCCAGTATGCGTCGGGATAGCCTGTCCCTCCCTCGGGCGCGGTCGCCCGGGCGAACCCCTCGGGCTCATACGAGAAGTAATTCGTCATCGGGTCCACTGAATCCGGGATATTCGCAACTCCATAGCCAGGCCAGCCAAACCAGCGGGTCAGCGTCTTGCCGGAAGTGGCGTCGATACGATCGAAGATTTTAGGAATGGATTGTTCGGCAACCACGAGGCCACCCTGCTTGTCGGCCACAATCCCGGAGGGATCGCGGTAGGCTTCCGGGTCGTAGGCTCCGGCCCAAGGACGACCGCCTTTTTTGCCCAGAGTCCGCACCAGTTTACCATCGGGGCTGAATGTCTTGATTTGCTGGCTTGCTCCTTCATCAGTCACGGTGATCTGGCCCGAGGCATCCACCGTCACGCCCACAGGAGCCTCGAGTCCGGTTGTAATAACAGGTGATGGAGATCCCTGCGTCCCCTTGAAACGCACGATTTGAGCAGGTTGATCGGTGCCATAGCTCACCGCGTAAAGGTTTCCCTGGGCATCGAGCGCCAGGGAACGTGGTCTCGGGCAGGCGATCGTGCGGGTAGGCTGGCCCGACTCGACATCGAGCACCTGGATGATGTTCTGCGAATAAATCGCAGCGAAGACTTCGCCGGTGGTCGCGGCCAAGCCGATGCATTCCGGCTCGGTGCCATCGATGGGGCTCGGGGTGCGTCCCATGCCGTTCACGCCTCCCTCGGCAGGCAGACTGTCTGGAGGCGGTATGATCGCGGTCATCGCTGTGCCGGAGGTGATGGGAACCGATCCGACTTTATCATATAACACGAAAAGGCCGGTGGCCGGATCGAGACGGCTCAGCACCGGATGCAGGCCATTATAGACCGCGAAAAGGTATTTGCCATTCGAAGCGAGTGCGCGCGGGCCTTCGAACCCTCCCTCTACAAAAGGGGAAGTGCGCCAGAGCGTGTTTCCGGCGTAATCAATCTTCACCATCTGGCGCTGGGCTTCCGCACCGGTCCAACCGAGGTAGATGCCGGTATCATCCGCCGCTGCCGCATTCGGCAGGCCGTGGTCGCCACCCCAGCCGCCCTTGCGATCATTGGTCGCATAAGGAGGGTTTCCAGAGGAACCCACGAAACCGATCCAGCGCGCTTTCAACCCCTGCGAAAGGTAAGCACTCCAATGATAATTCGCAGGTTTGAGCGCAAACCCCCACTGGTCGCGACCGTCCCAGTGAACGACTACGTTCCCCGGCTTTACATCAAGGCCACCGGCCACATCGCGGATCACTTCGCCATTTTCACCCACGATATTTACCGAAAGCTTGCCCGCCTCCGGCACTTTAATGGTGATTGGCACGCCCACTGGGGCGGCTTCTGTCGTCCCGAGAGCTTCCTCCATGGTGCCGTGCTGGGGTTTCACATTGCCGGTAGGGCTGAACTCTATCTGGCCCCACGATCCCCATGAGGAAAAGGCGAAATCGCCGGGGTTGCTGTCATAGACTGCGTTCACGGAGTAAAATTGTGCGGGCGACAACCAGTGCAGCGAAAAGATCGCTGTCATCTTCGAGCCGGGTTTGAAAGGATTCTTGCCGCCGGGAACATTCAGTGCCGACCATGGGATCACCACTTGTGTGACGTATTGATTCTCAGTTTCTGTGATGGCGATTTTGCTGCCATCCGGATTGAGCGCGTGTCCCATGTCCGGTCCGTGGTGCATGCCGCCATAATGGATGGCGATGTAGTCCTTGCTGTCGTTGCTGTCTTTCCACATCGTGAGGCTGCATACCTGATTGATCTCCATGCCAGGCTTGATGTTGAGCGGATGTGGCATCGAGGGATCGGAACAGAGGCGCAACTCAAGGCAATCACCCCCCCAGTAAGGATCGGCGGGGCCATTGTGGTTCAGGATCTTGCGACCGGGCAGGCTCACGCGGGCATATACATAGAGATTATTGTCGTCGTAATTCAGCGCCACGCTGGCGTGCAATTGCTTTGCGAGTTGCGTGGACATCCACAATGGCTCCATGCCGGAGAGATCCCATCCCTTGTCGCCGCCATCCATTGAGGGAGGGCCGTTTGGGGCAGGGACAGCGCGCATCAAGCCTTGGGAAAGGTCCACGGCATGGGCTGGAGGACATGCCATGAGCATGGCACAAAGTGAAATGACGATAGAAGTGCGCAGGGATACGAAGGCAGGGGTTTTCATGAGAGATTTTTAAAGGGGATGGAGAAGCTGGCAGCTTACGGGAAGCGAATCCGGCACAAAAGGAAACAGAATACATACAGTATTTTAAGAGGTGCGATGTGTCACGGTGGGTGTGTTTTTTGAATTTTCAAGCAGAGTGGAGAGGTATCCTCTTTCATGAGACTTATAGACAATAAACTGGCTCCGTTTGTTCAGAAGTGCCGGGCTGATTGGTTGTCTTTTCGTGCCAAATTGAATTTGTAAAAGCGCTGGGGCTCACGCGGCGGAATATATATATCTGTATGTATTCTGTTTCCATTTGTGCGACGCAGGTTTTCCGTAAGCTGTCGGGCCTTCATCCCCTTGAAATACTCCTCATGAAAATCCCTGCTCTACTGTCCCTGCGTACCATCCTTATTGTTTCACTTTGTGCCATGCTCATGGCATGTCCTCCAGCTCATGCCGTGGACCTTTCCCAAGGCTTGATGCGCGCTGTCCCTGCTCCAAACGGCCCTCCCGCAATGGATGGCAGCGACAAGGGTTGGGATCTCTCCGGCGCGGAACCGGTTTGGATGTCTGCACAGCTTGCCAAGCAATTGCACGCGAATCTTGCCCTGAATTACGACAATGATAATCTTTATGTGTACGGGAAGGTGCATCTGCCGGGGCGCAAACTGGTTAATAAAAATGGCCCGACGGATCCTTTCTGGGTTGGTGATATTATCGAGTTGCGCCTCTGCTCCGATCCGTCGCTGGGTTATCCGCTGAGTAATGCAAACCCTGTGATGCACACCTCGAAGCAAGTGTGCCATATCACATTCTGGAAGGACACCAACGACGGGAAGAACTACATCAATATCCAGTATGGCGGCATGCATGGTGGAGGCCAGGGGAAAGCGCTCAACCCACCCGGCAGCAAAATCGAAATCACCGAAGGGCAGGACGAATACGTATTGCAGGTGGCATTGCCTTGGTCGGCGCTGAATGTTCCGGACGGCAAAAATCCCTTCAAGCCAGGGTCGAAGATGACGACTATCTTTGGGTTGCACTGGGCGACGGCAACATGGTTTTACGCGGTCAATGCCGTTTACTCGAGTAGCCCTGGCGATTTTGCCTTTATGCAATGGCAGGACTGGGGTCAGGTGGAATTCAGCGCGACAGGCAATGTGAAACCGCAGCACGGCACGATGGAAGAGGCTCTGGCCGCCGACAAGAGCGCACCGGTGGGTGTGCCGTTTTCGATCGAAGTGCCGGAAGTAGGCAAGCTCTCGGTAAATATCGTGGGGGAAAATGGAGAAGTGATCCGCGATATAATCGGCGGGCAGCCGGTGGAAGCGGGGAAATACACGGCGTATTGGAACGGGCGCGACCAGTGGGGATTCGCGCAGAAGCCCGGCAAATATCACTGGACGGCTTATTTTTCGCACGGATTGAAAATAAAGCTGGCAGGGTTCGTTGGTTCATCGGGTAAACCATTCTACCCCACGGATGACGGCAAGGGCGGCTGGGGCGGCGACCATGGCGTGCCGTCGGCGGTGGCTGCGGATGACAGCGGTATCTATTTCGGCTGGACGGGTTGTGAAGCGGAAGCGGGCATCGTAAAGATCGACTACGCAGGCAATACGCTTTGGCGCCGTTCGCCATTTGTCCCGGGAGGCGGTGGGCCGTTGCACGCAATGGCTTCCAACGGCAAATACGTGTTCGCAGCTTACAGTGGGCTGCATTCCTCGTTGACGCGTCTCAGCACCGAGACAGGGCTCGTTGCGCTCTTTGGCACCGAATTGGACAAAGGGGCGATGATGCCATTTGGGCCGGTGGCGACTGCGGGCGGGGGAGTGACTGCGATCAAAGCGCCGGATGGAAGCCTGCCCCCGGAGGGCGCGCTCAACGGCATGGGCCGCACACCTGCGCCCGGAGATGGCACCGCGCCGGAATGCATCGGCCTGGCGGCGACTGCAAATGAGGTTTTTGCGTCGGTTTATTCACAGAACATCATCCAGGTGCTCGATGTTGAATCCGGCCAGCCGACACGGACGCTGGCATGCCCGGCTCCGCGCGGCCTCGCACTCGATGCGAAGGGCAATCTCTACGCGGTGAGCTACGGCACGGACCAGGCGCCGCAAATCGTCCGCTTTGAAGGTGTGCAAGGGACGGCAAAACCGGTGGTTACCGTCGGGCTGGTCGCGCCAATAGGCGTAACAGTGGATGCTTCGGGCCAGATCAGCGTTACTGACAATGGTACAAGCCAGCAGGTCAAGACATTCAGCGCCGATGGCAAGCTGGTGCGGACGTTGGGCAAAGAGGGTGGACGTCCCTGGGCTGGAGCCTACGATTCCACAAGCTATCGCGATCCATTCCAGATCACCGCTGACAAACAGGGCGGATTGATCGTATCCGAGGCATCCATTCCAAAGATTTTCGACCGTATTGACGCGGCTTCCGGCAAAACACTGAACCGCTGGTTCGGCTGGCCAGGTTATGGAGTGGCGAATATCCCGGATTCCGAAGATCCGATGACGAACTACTATTCATTTGAACCCGAAGGCTTTGCACGGGCCACGGCACCGGCGGATGGCACGCCGGGTTATCCCAACGCATACTGGGTTCCGTCGAAGGCGGGAATGGAGGACGTGGGCTCGATGTTCACGGAGGATTTCCCGAATATCTCTGTCCTCACCAATGGTAAAAAATATTTCGTGGAGGATTCCAATCCGCACGCGGTCTGCCTGATCGATGGCGATAAATTCCTCCCCGTAGGGAGCCTGCAAGTGAATAACCCCGGGCGTCCTCTCCCCGGTGTAAAAACCGGCCCGGAACCCGTCACCGTCTCGGTATGGATCGACAAAAACGGTGACCACAAGCAGCAGCCCGATGAAGTTACAGCCCTCTCAAAGGTGGCCGGCAAGGACCTCCCGCACATGAAGGATCGCAGCCTCTCCATGTGGCTGGACGAGAATGGAAACGCCTACATCACCACCTACGCCAACAGCGTCCTGAAAATCCCCGCGGAAGGCTTCGCCAAAAACGGCGCCATCCTTTGGAACCCCGCCAAGGCCTATTACGTTGTGCCCGCAGTCATTCCGAGCCTGCTCAATCACGGCATCGGTGGCCGCATGGGCATGCCGGGATTGCGCACCGACAGCAAGGGCAATATCTACACATGTCTCTCGGCGATCGTCCCGGCGCTCACGCCTGACCTGGCGCAGAAGGTCCGGGCCATGTTCCCCGACCTGCCGCAGTCCTCTTGGTTCGCTTATGCCACGCCGGAACTTGCCAAGAAAAACATGGAAGGCCTCGGCCACACCGCCGAATCCAACATCGCCAAGTTTGCGAAGTTCGGTCCCGATGGAAAATTGATCTGGGTCGCAGGACGCAAGGCGACCGCCCAGCCAGGCCCCGGTGAAATGTATCACTTCTGGGACATCGGCGGCATGGTGGGTGACGACTACGTCGCGGGCTGCAGCGAATGGGGCACTATCTATTTCTACACCAGCGATGGATTTTACGTGGATACCCTCATGAACGACCCCAACAACCTCGCCCCGGGCGGCCCATACACATTTGGCAGCGAAAACTTCAGCGGCCAGGTCCGCTCCTTCCCGAAACTCGGCAAGGTCTTTGCCTACGACCAAGGTGCCATTTATGCCGTGGACGGTTTCGACAAAAACCTCAAGGTCTCCGGTGAACAACGTCTCCACGGCACGGTGGATCTCGACAAGACCTACGAGGGCGTCTCGCTCGATCAGGTGGCCCAGAGCCTCCAGATCGCCCCGGTTTCCGGCGACATCAATGGCAAGTCGGCGTGGGACTCCGCCCCCGTCGCCACCCTCATGCGCGCCAGCGCCCCGCTCGCCACCGCGCAGATCGGCTACGACAACGACTATATCTACGCAAAGATCCATGTCGTGGATGACTCTCCGCTCCAAAATGGCGGCAACGACCCCAACGTCGTCTTCAAGACAGGCGACGTCGTTGGCCTCGACCTCGGCCCTGCGGGAGATCGCAACAAGCCCGTCCTCGGTGACATCCGCATCCTCGCCGCGAAGATGCAGGGCCAGTCGCGCCTCATCGCGATGAAGCCCATTTCCAAGCTCGCCAAGCAGCCTCAGCAATACATGACCCCTGCCTCGGGCACCAAGCCGTTCGACTTCGTCGGCGACCTCCCCGGCGGCAAGGTAGTCCTCACCCCCGATGCCGATGGCAAGGGCTACACCGCGCTCATGACCATCCCGCGCAGTTTCGTGGAATTCCCCATCACTCCCGGTACCCCCATCAAGGGCGACGTGGAAGTCCTCCTCTCCGGCGTCAAATCCCAGGGCATCCAGGCGGTTTCGCGGAACTGGCTCTACTCCGGCGGCAGGGTGCAGACGACCATGATCGACGACATCCCCACCGAGGCATGGCTCTACCCGCAATTCTGGGGCGACGTGCAGGTCAAATAATCGGCTGTCCAGGCATTTGAGCCGGCCTTTTTGCCGGCTGTAAAAAAACAGCCGCTATGAATATAAATTATGTGTGCGTATATTGTGAGTAGCATTGTTAATAGACAACCCGAATCCTGTTTTCAGCGCTATTGCGAAGCCAGACCGGAAAACCATGAATAATTCATTTCTCCAATATTGCCGGCAGCCGTCTCCATGAAGGCTGTATGGATAAGTGTATGCGATATGTATTCGTTGGCGTTTGCAGGAAAAAGCCTAAACTTAAGCCTAGTTTGAGTAAGTTTTTATCAACTCCCCGGTCCGTTTCATTATGAAGATCCCCACAAAATCCCCCGTGCGTTGTTCCCGTCAGGCGACGCTTGTTAAACACTCGTTTTTTACCCTTGCGGCCCTTGCCTCCTTGCTGCTCGGCCAAAACGCGCGCGCAAATACACAGGACACCGTCACAGGCTCGGCAGCCGCCACCGCACTGGATTCTGCTGGCAGCTACAGCGGAGGACTTCCCGGCACCACCAGTGACGTGGTTTTCGCATCGGGGACTGCTTATGCAGGTTCGTTTACGCTGAATGCGGCAGCCTTGGGCGTCGGCACCTTGAATGATCTTAGCTCCATTGCGCTGACCATTACCGGAAACAAAGTCCTCACCTTCAACGGCGGCAGTAATTCCGTCACAGGGGCCAATGTTTCGGACCTTATTTATGTAGCCGGCGGCGGCAATCTCACGATCAACGATTCCGCCGCGGGAGCCCTCAGTTTTCTCAGCAGCGGCAATATCGATAACGCAGGCACCCTTTCCCTTGGGACCTCGGCATTCACCATTGGCGCCGCGCAAAAACTCACCTTCACCGGTTCGGGCACCACTACGGTCGGCGGAGCCGCTGCAGCTTCCACGGGAGCGGTCAGCGTCGCTGGCGGTACCGTTATTTTTAGCGGGGCCAATCTCTATACCGGGGGGCTCACGCTCACA
>JBAVPB010000309.1:0-3434 GCA_049692655.1 Chthoniobacteraceae bacterium
TTTCGATTCCCATACGAAGCCGTATGATGTGAGCGGCGCCGTGACTGTCGCTGATGGAAAACTCTTTGCGGCATGGAAGACGGGCGATCCGAAGCTCATTGAAAATGCAGGTGATGCGCCGAACGCGCTTTTCAAGACGGGTGGCGCGCTTGACCTGATGATCGGTTCCGATCCGAATGCGAAGCCCGACAGGGCAGGGCCTGTCCGTGGCGACGAGCGGCTGCTGGTTTCCCGGGTAGGCGGCAAAATCAAGGCGCTCCTCTATCATCCTGTCATGCCGGGAGCTTACGACAAGGACAAGGTGCAATTTGCAGCACCATGGCATAGCATCTCGATGGATCGCGTGGAGGATGTGAGCGACAAGGTGGAGTTTGGCGAAGACAAAAACGGAAGCTACGAGATCGCGGTGCCGCTCTCGGTTCTTGGCCTTGAGCCGAAGCCAGGGATACGCATCAAGGGCGATATCGGCATCCTGCGCGGTAACGGGAAGCAGACGACCCAGCGGGTTTACTGGACGAACAAGGCGACGGCGATTGTGTCCGACGTTCCATCCGAGGCGGAGCTTACTCCGAAGCTTTGGGGTACGTGGGAGTTCGGGCAGAAATAATGGGCCGGCAGGTCGGGGTGGCCGGGGTTGGGAATCGCTGACGGTTGGTAAGGGTTGGCAAGGGTTGATTAGCCCTGGCACGATATGATCGGAGTCCATACCGGTTTCGCTTACGGAGCCGATGAGCGGTGATGGAAGGGAAAATTAACTGGCGACGGGTGTGAGGCGATAGACGCTTCCCGGCTTGAGTTGGGCTTCGCCATTTGCTTCGAAGCTCTTCCCGTTGCCCAAGTCGTGGACTGTTCCGTGAAAAGGAATTTTCGTTTCGTGGAAGGCCCAGGCGATGGCGGGCTGGTTATCGTCATCGAGCCATAAGGCCCATGCTCCGCCGGGCTGGAGGCGGAGGCGTTTCATTTGCGGCAGTGCGGCGCGGTAGAGGTGGTTGACGCGGGCATAGTCCTCGGCCAGATCACCGCCGGGGAGTTCGGGTGCCTCGTCTTTCAACAGGGATTTCCATGGGAAGGAACTTAACGCCGGAAGAATGCGGTGTGCGGCCATCCAGAAATATTCCCCGGGTCCGCATTTTTCCCGCGTAAAAGGATAGCCCTTAGTGAAGAAGCCGGGGCTGGTGTCGATGAGTGCAAAGATGTCGTCGTTGCACACCGAGTCGGTCCACAGCCGACGGCGGAACGCGTCCCCCTCGAAGCCGAAGGTGCCGACCTGGCTCACGCCGAAGATGGTGACGACCTCGCATTTTTGTTTGCAGCCCTGTTGCTGAAGCCTCGCCTGCATTTCGAAAATATCCTGCGCTTGCGGGGATTTTTCCGGCGAGCGCCAGTCGATCCCAGTGACGCCGAGATTCTGGTAGGAATCCCAAAAAATGCCCGACAGACCCGTATCCCGTATCACTTCCGAGATTCGCGTCTCGAACCATTTGCCGTAGTCGCTATGGATGCGCCCGCTCCAGAGGTGGCCGTAATTTCCATCCCACGGATCGCCGTTTGCCTCGCGCAGGACCCAGTCGGGGTGCTCTTTCCACAGCGGGGCGTGACACGAGAGATGAAACGAGAACCACTGGAAAAGATCGATGCCGTGGGCGCGGGCGGCATCCGCGAGATCGCGCACGGCGGCGGGCCCGCCAAAGCGCTCCGCAAACCGGAAGTCATAGGGGTGGCAGATGTTTCCCTTGATCGGCGCATTGGGGTCCGAGGTGATGCTATCCCAGACTCCGTGGGTGAAGACCTGCTCGTAGCCGAGTGCCTGCAATTTGGGAAGGGAATCCCGCAGCGGCACCATCCATGTTTTGCCGAGCGCATTGAGATTGTCGTCCCACAGGTGGCTGTGGATGGATGGCCGCGGGATTTCGGGAGTGAACCCGTACTGGTCGCAAATGATTTTCCGGATCGAGGTGAAGCTATCGAGCCAGAGGTTGCGCTTTTCGTGGGCTTGCAACGGCGCGGCATTGCGATGAACGAGGAGCCGGCGCTCCGGGAAAACCGCTTTCGTTGTCAGCGGGATAAAGGGTCTCTCGGTGTAGTGAATGACGGTCTCATCGGCAAATTTTTCGAGGCGCGCCCGGGTGAGATTGGGTTTGGGCGCATAGATGCAGAGCGCGAGATCCTCCTTCGCCTGGAAGTCGCATATCGCAGCCCCGGCGGCGCGCGGCAGCATGTCCATGGGATAATTTCCACCCCATGCGTCCTCGGTTTCAGTGAAGAATTTTTCTATCGTGGAGAATGCGCTGTCCTTCGCCACTTTTTGCTCGAGGTCGATGGTGGAGACGTCCTGCTGGATGAGCACGCAGCCCTCGGCTGTGCCGCCGAGTTCCCACGTGGTGTCCTCGACGACCCAGTGGATGGGAGCGTCCGGGGAATCGATCTCTAGTTGCATGGCGAGGCCGGGCCATTCGTTCTCCCAGAACTTCTCGGTGATCGAGCGGAAGCTCCAGCGGAAGGTCGCGATGGGTGCTTTGACCCGGCGGGTTTTTACTCGGGCGTCGCCCATGGCATCGGCGGCCTGCACGCGGGGGAGCCAGCGCCCTTCCGCGGTGAATGTGAGCGTGGCTTCGGTGTCGGTGTGTTTAACATTGTCGAGGTGGAATGTCTCGAAGCGCCAGGCGCTTTCCTTGCCCTCGCTCTCGGTGTAAAACGTCCATGGGAGCTGGTTGCTGCGGAGCGGAGTGCCCCGGAACTGTACGGAGCCGAGGCCGGAAAAGAGGTCGTCGTTTTTGCGGAGGAGTTCGATGCTGAAGCCGTTTGAAAAATTGAGGATCATGGGAAAAAGGATGTCCGCCCGTTATAAAGCCAGCGGGAGAAAATTCGCAATAGTCATATCGGGTGGGTCACGTTTGCAGGGGTGCGGGATAACCGGCGGCTGGCAGGGATTGGCAACGGTTGGTCAGCCCCGGCGCCGGAGGCCTCCATGGGAGGTAAAGCAGGCATGTTCGGAAGGCCCGTTTTGAAAGCAATGCATCACGAAAAAAACAGGTTGCTGATCCCTGCTGTGTATATTCTGTATATCGATCCTTTCCCCGGCAGACGAGCGCACAACCGCTTGAGATTCAAACAGGGATGGAATTGAGGGGATTTGTTGACTGCCCATCCATGCTGCCCGGAGTGCGCTTGATATTTTAATTCATGTGCAGAAAGGAAAAGCCAGGGGTCAGGCGAGAATGGCGTTAAGATAAGACAGATTTAGGATAACGCAGGTCATGAGATGACGTATTCCAGCGGCCCTCCGGGACGCATTCGTTTGGGAACGAATCCCCGGGCTAATCTCCGGCAACCCTCCGGGTTGACCTGGAAAGCATTCCCTGTAGAGCGCCTTCGAAGAACAAGTTATGTCGCCCGCCTCCGCCCACGGATTGCAGCCCTTTGCCCCTCTGCCT
>JBAVPB010000310.1:0-7663 GCA_049692655.1 Chthoniobacteraceae bacterium
AGCGGAATCACCCGCTGCGTGAATGGACCGGAAGAAGAGAACCTCACGCCGAGACGCAGGGAATCGGAGGAATTCTGAATGGAAATTAAAAAACCTCTGCGCCTCGGCGCCTCTGCGGGATGAACATTCCCTGAACGGGGTACGCCGTTGCACAATGTGCAGGTAGGGTTTCACCCCATAGATACGGGAGATGGCATGTGCCTATCATCCCTTGATGAACGCGAAGCTTTTCTCCAAAGACGCCGCCGGCGGCAACCCCATGAAGACCATCCAGCTCAAGGAAGGGATATTGAGCGGGGATACCGATGCCGTGGAAAAAACCGCTCCCGCTCCGAAAGCGGAGCAGAATGCCACCCCCCCGCCTATGGCTGTGGTTACGCCTGTGCCGGTAACAAAGGAACATGCGGCGCAGATTGCGCAAGCAGAGGCACGGGTCGAGCATGCGGAGGCACGGACGGAAAAGGCAGAGGCGCGCACGGAGCAGGCAGAATCGAGGATCGAAGAGGCCAAGACGCGGACCGAGCACGCGGAGGCGCGGACGGAACAGGCAGAGGCACGCACGGAGCAGGCCGAGGCGAGGACAGAACAGGCGGAGGCACGGACCGAGGAGGCAAAATCACGCACCGAACAGGCGGAAACCCGCACGGAGCAGGCGGAGATGCATACCGAACAGGTGGTGATGCAGACCGAGCTGTACGAAAGGCGGAGCGAGCAGGCGATCCGCTCCTCGGAGCTTAATTACCGGCGGTTGTTCGAGGCGGCGCGCGATGGGATACTGGTGATCAACGCCGACACACGGAAAATCACCGATGCCAACCCTTTCATCATCGATCTGCTGGGTTTTCAGATCGAGGAATTGCGGGGCAAGGAACTCTGGCAACTCGGAATGCCGAAGGATGCGGATGCAAACCGGGAGGCTTTCTGCATATTGCAAAAAGACTATTTCGTGCGTTACGAACATCTGCCGTTGCAGAGCAAGACGGGCCAGTGCTGTGAGGTGGAGTTTGTAAGCAACCTCTACGAGGAAGACGGACGCAAGGTGATCCAGTGCAACGTGCGCGACATCACCGAACGCAAGCGTGCGAGGGATGAAATCGAAAAACTGAACCTGAACCTTGAGCGGCGGGTAACCCTGCGCACCAGCGAACTCAAGGAGGCCAACCAGGAACTGGAATCATTCTCCTACTCCATCTCGCACGATCTACGGGCGCCGCTGAGGGCGATGGGAGGATTCACACGCATCCTCGAAAAAGAACTGGCCGGCAAAGCTTCAAAGGAGTCGCTGCATGCCATCGAAAGAATCCGGTCGAACGCGACCAAAATGGGAGAATTGATCGACGGGCTGCTGGATTTTTCCAGCCTGGGGCGGCAGGCGCTGACCAAAAGAAAACTCGATCCCTCATCCCTGGTGCGCGAAGTGGTGGAGGAACTGCGGGGGGAAATGGAGGGCCGCCGTGTGGAGGTGGAGGTCGCGGAACTGCCACCATGCACGGGCGATGCAACATTGTTAAAACAAGTCTTCGTAAACCTGCTCTGCAATGCGCTGAAATATTCCACCGGCAGCGACCCCGCCGTGATCAAGGTGGGGAGCGTGGAGGAAAACGAGGAGACGATTTATTTTGTGCAGGACAACGGGGCCGGATTTGACATGGCGTATGCGGACAAGCTTTTCCAGGTGTTCCAGCGGCTGCACGGCGCCGACGAATTTGAAGGCTCGGGGGTGGGGCTTGCGATCGTGCAACGCATCATCCAACGGCATGGCGGCCGCATCTGGGCAAAGAGCGAGGTCAACAAGGGGGCTGTATTCTACTTCACCCTGGGGAAGGCATGAACGTGGAAACGCCAGACATCCTGCTGGTGGAAGACAGCGAGGACGATTCCGAATTTTTTGTCCAGGCACTCAAGGAGCCAAACCCGACGGCGAACCTGCGCGTCGCGCGGGATGGAGTCGAGGCGCTGGGGTTGATATTCGGAGCGGGAAATCCGGATGATGCGGAGCCGGTGATGCGGCCGAAATTGATCATCCTGGACATGAAGATGCCCAAGCTGAGCGGGCTGGAAGTGTTGAGGCAGCTCAAGACGAACCCGCACACACGCGCGATCCCCGTGGTGGTGTTGAGTTCATCGCAGGAAAAGCGGGACCTGGCGGAGAGCTATCAACTGGGGGTGAACAGTTACATGGTGAAGCCGATGGATTTCGACAAATTTGCCGAGCTGGCGCGCATGGTCGGCACCTACTGGCTGAGATTCAACCAACCGCTGAAACCCTGAGAGAGCAATCCCATGGACACACCTATCCACATACTGATCGTCGAAGATTCCGAGGATGATGCCGCGTTGCTCGTGGCGGAATTGAAGGATGCGGGATTTGATCCAACGTGGAAGCGCGTGGAAACGGAGGAGGAATACATGGCGCAACTGAAAACGCCGCCGGAGATGATCCTCTCGGATTTCACCATGCCGCACTTCAACGGACTGCGCGCGGCGCGGCTTCTGCGTGAAACGGGATCGGAGGTCCCGTTCATCCTGGTCTCCGGAACCCTGGGCGAAGAGCGGGTGGTGGAGGGGTTCAAGGCTGGGGCCACGGATTATGTGGTGAAGAGCAGGCTGGAACGGCTCGGGCAGGTGGTGAGGCGCGCGCTGGGTGAGGTGAACGAGCGCACGGAGCGCAAAAAATTTGAAAAGCAATTCATCGAGGCGCAAAAAATGGAGGTGATCGGGATGCTGGCCAGCGGCGTGGCGCACGATTTCAATAACTTCCTGGCAGTGATCATGGGC
Source organism: Chthoniobacteraceae bacterium (assembly GCA_049692655.1). Classification (GTDB taxonomy): domain Bacteria; phylum Verrucomicrobiota; class Verrucomicrobiia; order Chthoniobacterales; family Chthoniobacteraceae; genus DASZPK01. The sequence goes on from JBAVPB010000310.1 coordinate 2,779, forward strand.
TACGGGGAACTGATCGTGGACAAACTCAAGGCCGACGATCCCCTGCAGGAATATGCGGGGGAGATCCTGCAGGCCGCGGAACGTTCGGCGGCGCTAACACGGCAACTGCTCATCTTCAGCAGCAAACAGCCGGTGAAGGCCGTGGTGCTGGATCTGAACCGCGTGATCTGGGAGACGGAGAAGATGCTGCGTCGGCTCGTGGATGAGAATATCGAGATGACCATCCTGCCGGGCGAGGGAATAGGGAGCATGAAGGCCGACACCGGTCATATAGGACAGGTATTAATGAACCTGGTGGTGAATGCCAGGGACGCGATGCCCCACGGCGGCAAGCTCACGATAGAAACCAGTAACGCAACGCTGGATGGGGATGATGCGGGATCGCACGCGGGCATGACGCCGGGCAATTATGTGCTGCTCGCCATCCGCGACACGGGGACGGGGATGACAGCAGAAGTGAAGGCGCATCTGTTTGAGGCATTTTTCACCACCAAGCCGAAGGGCAAGGGAACCGGGCTGGGGCTGGCGACCTGCCAGACAATCGTGAAACAATGCGGGGGCCATATCGCGCTGGAAAGCGAGGAGGGCAAGGGCACCACGTTCCAGATTTATTTTCCGCGCGTGGACCAAGCCACGGAGTTTCCATTACTGCCTCCCACGATGGCGGTTCAATCTCCCGGCACGGAAACAATCATGGTCGTGGAGGACGAACCGGCGGTGCGGCAACTTGCCAGCAGCATCCTGGAATGGCAGGGCTACCGGGTGCTCCGCGCGAACAATGGCGAGGATGGATTGCGCATAGCGAAGGAATACAAGGACGGGCCGATCGGCCTGGTGGTCACGGATGTGATCATGCCGCTGATGGGAGGGAAAGCGATGGCTGGCTGGTTAAAGGAAGCCAACCCGGAAATCAAAATACTTTTTACATCCGGCTACACGGATGACGCCATCGCGAGCCATGGCGGGCTGGACGCCGGCGTGGCGTTTTTGCCCAAGCCTTACTTGCCAGCCACACTTACACGCATGGTGCGCGAGTTACTGGATGGCAAGGATAAGATGGCAAGCCAGGCATAGGTCGCAGGTAGGGTTACACCCCATAGCCTGCATCCAGGAAAAGGCTATTCTCATGGCAAGAAAGAGAGAGGCATTTGCCAGAGGGAAAAAGTTATAAGACGGGCCGCGATAACTGCGGGTCCGCTCCTGATGCAAAATGTCACTTAACACGACCCATGATCTACGAACTCGACCAGCCTAACGCAGAAGCAATAACCGACCCCATCCATGAGGGTCCCAGCAACGAACAGCTAATGGCACTGATCAAGGGCGGGGACGATGCCGCGCTGGAGGTGTTATACCGGCGTCACGCACGGCTGCTGCGCAGTGTAATCGCGCGGGTGTTGAACAATGAGCATGACATCGATGATGCAATCCAGGAAATCTTCCTCGAAGTGTGGCGGCAGGCGGACCGCTATGCCGAAGACAAGGGGAAGGCGCTGGGCTGGATCGTGACGCTGGCGCGGCGCCGGGCGATCGACAGGCTGCGCAAGAAGATGTCCTACGGGCGCGCGGAGGAACGGTTCCGCGTGGAGACGGAAAGTGGGTTCGGTGCGGGCACTCCCAGGCATGCCGTAAACGATGCGGTGGCAGCCTCGGAGACGTCGGTGGTGTTTAAACGACTGTTAAACGCGCTGCCGATGGCCCAGGGCCAGGCGCTGCGCATGGCGTTCTACGGGGGACTAAGCCAGCGGGAAATCGCGACCAAGACGGGCATTCCCCTTGGCACGATCAAGACGCGGATCGAGCTGGCGCTGCGGAAATTACGGCAATCGATATTTGCGACCGGGGGACGGGCGGAATGGGGTTTTGCGGAAGCTTGCTGAGTGGGGAAGAGAAAGTATAAAGTATGAAGGCTAAAGGATGAAACGGGGAGAAGAGGGGAAAACGTCCAATGAAGGGAAGGATTACCGTTTCTGGATGAGGTGGGTGAGGAGTTTGTTGGTTTTTTGGCGTGGGACGTGATGGCGTGTCCCCGGATAGCATGCGGGGGTTGGGGAAAAAAGTGCGTTGCGGCGAGGACTCCGCAACCAGCCCGCGAGACGCGGGCGCTCCCCGGAATGTTGCTGCGACGACCCGTTCGTTTTGGTAGTCAACTCTCCATTTCAACTGCATGGATACGGCTCGCTTGGAGCCATTTGTAACTGGCGTCTCAAGCGGGTAATATCTACCGGGTGCTGTTCATTCCCTTGATCGCGGGCTCCACGAGCTCGTTGTGGCCATCCACATAATCCTGGGAGATTTCCCAAAAGAAAATTCCCCTGAGGCCGGCCTCTTTCGCCCATGCGCCTTTTGCGAGGGCGGATTGCGGATCGTCGTAGGTGATGATCTCGTCGCCTTTTGGGCTGCTGAGCCAGGGGACATCCGCCTGTGCATCCCAGTGGCGCACCCAACCGGTCGCGAGCAATGGTTTCAGGTCCTTGTAATTGATATCCGGATGCTTGCTGGCTTGCGTGGGCACTTTTGCAAAGCCATCCACCATGAAGCCATGGCCGAAACACGCGATACCTATCAACATCTTGCTTTTTGGATAGCCCTTGGCCATCCAGTAATCCACGAATATTTGAAACGACTGCTTATGCCCGTCGATGGGGTCCAGGTCGGTCTCGTGCAAGGGCGAGTTATGACCGCTGTGGCTGTACTGCGCACCGTCTTTCCACGGCCCATGCAATTCGTAACTCATGATCTGGATGAAATCGACCTCGGAAGCCATGCGCGCATCGAACCATTTTGATCCAAATTCCGTGGCCGGCACCGGCATGGTGATGAGCGCATGGGGATTCCATGTGGCCAGTTCCGCGCGCAGCATTTGCAAAAAGTGGACCATGTTATCGCTATCACCTTGTTCGGGGTATTCCCAATCCAGGTCGATCCCGTCGTAACCATAATCCTGCGCCATGCGGGAGACATTCTTGATGAACAGATCCGTGGCCTTCGCGTTCCTGGTAAGTGCGCTGAGCGCAGCGCCGCTGTTTTCCCCGCCGATCGCGAGCAGTGCCTTCACATGGGCGTCGTGCGCGAGTTTCGTGAGTGTCCTGCTGGGCAGATTGCCTTCCGTGTGGAGTGCGCCATCCTTTTCCGGCGTGATGAATGCATGTACGATATGCGTGAAGAGATGGTAGTTGATTTTTTCAGGCGACAGGCCCGAATTCCAGGAAGGGTAATAACCCATCACCACCGGTTGAGCCTGATCTGTGACCTCCGCCGCGCCGCCAACGCAAAGCAGCGCACCCATGAAAAGCGGGAAAAATAAAATGGAGACGTAGCGGGAAAATTTCATACTGGAGGAATTTTAGGAACGTTATTCCTGGGGCTTCACCTCAGGCTATCACATTGCACCCCGTTGGGGCTGGGAACAAAGCGCATGACACACTGCTAGCTGGCAGGGTCGAGCACGATCCCCGCGCCCAGGTCATCCACCGCTTTTTTCAAATCGGTAAAGCCAAAGGGTTTCTGGATGATCCTGTCGATATGCAGCGCTTCGTAAGTCTCCTGCAATTCCTCGGTGAGATATCCCGACAGCAGGATTGTCTTGCCGTGAAAATCGAGCTGCGGAAGTTGCTCGATCAACTCGATGCCCGAGATCCCCGGCATATTGCCATCGGTGATCAGCAGGTGATAGTGACCCGGCTTTTCCTTGAGCCTGGCGATCGCCTCATTGCCATCGTGAGCCACGTCGAGTGTATGCCCCGCACGGCGCAACACCGACGATACGATGAGCGCGATCTCCTGTTCATCGTCAGCAAATAAGATATTGAGGGCTTTCATTGGGGTAATGACACCCGATTTATTCGGGAATTTACAGCAAATATATTCGGGATATGCGGGATGTCACACGTAGAAATTATTTTTTTGTGAGGACGTCTAAAAAGTCATTTTGTCCACAGATTACACAGATTGCCGCCCAGGCCCCTCGGCTTCTCCCAGAGTCGAATTTCACAGATTAAAGAAAGAGACGTCTTGGATAAATCTGGCTTTAATCTTTGATGACCGCTTTTCCGCTTACTTTTTAGACGTCTTCTGAGGAAAATTTTCCCATGCCCCGCCTCCCGTCAATGGTGCGGGAAGGCGTGGTAAGGAAGAATCACCACCGGCGTCCCGTAATCGTAGTAAGGATACGGGCCGTAGCCCGGGTAATCGTAAGGATATTGATAGCGTTGCGGCCCGTACAATGCGGGTGTTGACAACATATAATCGATGACCGGCCTGCTCACGCCATCATGGACGAGCTGAGTGACATCGCTGCTGTTCAGCGTGTAAACGGCGTAAGTCGATTTCAGGTAATCCAGGATGATGAGGGGGAGGGGGAGTTTTAAGCTTTAAGGATTAAGTTTTAAGGGGAAGTGGTGTTTCGGGGATTGGTGCGTTGGGGGAGGAAGAGGTGATTGGTTTTTTGGCGGGTGGTTTGTGAGGGGCGTTGCCGGATAGCAGTGGGCGGATTAGGGGAAAAAGTTCGTGACGGCGGGACAACGTCACCAGCATTCGAGAGGCTCGGTACCAAGACATAGGTTACACATTTTTGGTTTGGAATATGGAAAACAAGAGCGATTTGTGAGGGAAAAATCCAAGTTCTTAATTAGTTTCCATGAAACCATTTTGTAGAGGAAGAGCCGTGACTCTGTTGATTTGGGCGTATGGAATCGACCACCGGAGGGTTTGCGAATGCATTCATTATTCAAAAAACTCCCATGTGTAACCCATGTCACGGCACCAAAGTGTAACCTATGTCTTGGTACCGAGCCAGACGAGCGCGCTCCCCAGACAGGGTTCACGCATCTAAATTCAGATTAGATTTTCTTCTGGTACTTACGTAAAACGTGTATAAATGGGT
>JBAVPB010000311.1:0-28592 GCA_049692655.1 Chthoniobacteraceae bacterium
AGATCTGGCAGGATGCACTGCGAACAAACATGCGGGGAGCCGGTGCGTTTTTCATCCTTGAAGGCTCATCCTTGAGTTCCCTTGTGCCGGAGTCTGTTTCGCAGGTTCTCGAAAATGTTTCTTCAGACAAATTAATGGCATTCTTCAATGTGCTCCGCAACGAGTCCGCTATTTCCGTTTCGCAAACTGTAACAATATCCAGGCTACCTGCTGATAACCAGGCCCTCGAACAAAACCTGCATCCATGGAGCTTGATCGCAAAGCAACACCTGCACGGCCACCCCACCAAGCAACCTGGCGGGACAGTGATGATCACGTACTACACCCATGTCCCCGAATGAATCCGACCCCCGAATATCGTAAACCAATTTTCACTTCCTTCCGTTAATCAGGGGCGAAAAAGCACCCCCGTCTTCACTTTAGCATTTATCCTTCAGCCTTTAGCCTTTTCTCCACCCCTCTGTTCTCTCCGTTCCCTCCTGTTAAAACGCCTTCCCTCCCTCCAGCCCCGCGAGTCCTCGTCCCATTCGATGTTGGACGTTCAACGTTGGAAGTTGGAAGTTCCTTCCCTAATTTCCCTTTGTGTCTTGGTGCCTTGGTGGTGAAATCTCTCCGATTTATTTTCTAGAACCCCGCAAAAAATCCCCTATTCTAAAACCCCTTTACAAAATCTTGTAATCACCCCACCCAAAAATCTTGGACACTATGAAAACCGTCTATCTCATCGCAAATGGCGATCTTCGCCTCTCCGCAAACCAGACCTGCCAGGCAGCCCAGGCCGCCATGGAGGCGCAGATCATCGCAGCCGTCGAGCACGAGGGCTGGAAAGTGAAGCGCGCCCATCCGCTCGACCCGGCAAAGAAGCACGGCTTCATCGACAGCCAGAAATACGGCATGGAAGTCTTCAAAAACATCCCGCCGGAAGCTCCGCTCATCGTCGCCGAGGCGGTCTGGCAATACAGCCACCACGTCCTGCACGGCCTCGTCACCCACGAGGGGCCCATTCTCACCCTCGCAAACTGGAGCGGCACATGGCCCGGCCTCGTCGGCATGCTGAATCTCAACGGTTCGCTCACCAAGGCCCGCGTGAAATACTCCACGCTCTGGAGCGAGGATTTCACAGACAAATATTTCACCGACGGCCTGCGTCACTGGCTCAAAAAAGGCAAGGTCAAGCACGACACCTCCCACGTCCGCCCTTACAAAAAGGAAAAATCCGACGACAAGGCCGTCAACACGGGCCGCAACATCGCCAAAACCCTCAAGACCGACAAGGCGATCATGGGCATTTTCGACGAAGGCTGCATGGGCATGTATAACGCCATCATCCCCGACGAATTGCTGCACAAGACCGGCGTTTACAAGGAGCGCCTCAGCCAGTCCTCCCTCTATGCGAAGATGCTCACCGTCACCGATGCCGAGGCGCGCAAGGTTTACAAGTGGTATCTCGACAAGGGGATAAAATTCAAACTGGGCAAGGACGAGGAGACCGAGCTCACTGAGGCCCAGGTCCTCCAGCAATGTAAAATGTACATCGCCGCCGTGCGCATTGCGGATGATTTCGGCTGCTCGACCATCGGCATCCAGTACCAGCAGGGCCTCAAGGACCTCGCTCCCGCTTCCGACCTGGTCGAAGGCACGCTTAACAACGTCGATCGCCCTCCTGTCTATCGCGAAGGCACCCACGACGAAATTCTAAAGGGCCGCGCCCTCCCGCATTTCAACGAAGTGGACGAATGCGCCGGCCTCGATGGCCTGGTCACCGACCGCATCTGGCGCGAACTCGGCTTCGCCCCCGAAAACACCCTGCACGACCTCCGCTGGGGCCGGCAGTTCAAGGGCGTGGTCAAAGGGAAGAAGATCAACGACTACGTCTGGGTGTTCCTCATCTCCGGCGCCGTGCCTCCCGCGCACTTCGTCGGCGGCTGGAAGGGCGCTTCCAGCGAGCGCCAGCCCCCCATGTACTTCCGCCTCGGCGGCGGCACGGTCAAGGGCGTGAGCAAGCCCGGTTGGATCGTCTGGAGCCGCGTCTTCGTGGCCGACGGCAAATTGAAATACGACACTGGCATCGCCGAGGTCGTCGAATTGCCGAAGGAGGAAACCGACGACCGCTGGAAACTCACCACCTCGCAGTGGCCCATCATGCACGTCGTCCTCAAAGGCATCACCCGCGACCAGATGATGGCCCGCCACAAGGCGAACCACATCCAGGTCGTGTACACACCCGACAAGGCCGGAGCCAAAAAAGGCCTGTACGCAAAAGCCGCCGCCATGGATGAACTCGGCCTCGAAGTCTCCATTTGCGGCGATGTTTAAGGCCAGGGTAAACGCAACATTTGCCAAGGCTAATCAACCCTTGCCAACCCTTACCAACCGTCAGCTATCCCGCATTCCCGCCTACCCCGGTTCCCACCTCAATCCATGAGCAGCCACTACTACATCGCCTGCGACCTCGGCGCCGAAAGCGGTCGTGTCATGCTCGGCCACCTGCAAAACGGTCACCTCGCCATCGAGGAGATCCACCGCTTTTCAAACAGCCCCGTCCCTCTCGGCAACTCCCTCCGGTGGAACATCCTGGGCATCTTCGACGAGCTGAAAACCGGCCTGAAAAAAGTCGCCACCAAAAAAGTCCCCGCCGCCAGTCTCTCCGTCGATTCCTGGGGCGTGGACTACGCATTGTTTAATAACCGCCAACCCCTCCTCGCCCCGCCCCATCATTACAGGGACACCCGCACCGACGCCATCTTCGACCGCACGCTCGCCTCCGAGCTTCTTCCGTTGATCTTCGAGGAAACCGGCATCCAGTTCATGGGGCTGAACATGCTCTACCAGTTGATCGCCGAGGTGGAAACCAACGCCGATCTCCTCGCAATCTCGGACCAGTTTCTCAACATCGCCGACTACCTTAATTTCCTGTTCAGTGGCGTCTGCCGCGCCGAGGAAAGCCTCGCCAGCACCACGCAAATCTACAATCCCCGCACCCGCTCCTGGTCCGCAAAACTCATCGGGCAATTCGGCTTTCCGGAGAAATGTTTCCCGCAGGTCGTCCCCTCCGGCACCAAGCTCGGCCCGCTCCTCCCCGCCATCGCCGAAGCCACCGGCCTCAGTGGCGTCGATGTCATCGCCACCTGTTCGCATGATACCGGCGCCGCCGTCGCGGCAGTCCCCGCGCAAGGCGACGGCTGGGCATACCTCAGCTCCGGTACATGGTCCCTCATCGGCGTGGAGCTCACCGCCCCGCTCATCAGCGAAAAAGTGCGCGCGCATAATTTCACCAACGAAGCCGGCTATGGCGGCACCACCCGTTTCCTGAAAAATATCGTCGGTCTCTGGATCCTTCAGGAATGCCGCCGCACCTGGTCCGCCTCGGGAAACAATCTCGACTACGCCGCGCTGAATCAACTCGCCGCCGACGCCGAGCCGTTGCGATCCCTAATAAATCCAAACGCCGCCCGTTTCCTGAAGCCGGGTCAGATGCCCGAAAAAATCAGCGCCTACTGCCGCGAGACAGGCCAGCCCGCGCCGGAGACACCGGGCCAATTCACGCGGTGCATCCTCGAGAGTCTCTCACTCCTTTACCGACGTACCCTCGATGAAATCGAGACCCTCACCGGTCGCACGATTCATACGCTCCACATTGTTGGAGGGGGTAGCCAGAGCACATTGCTCAACCAGTTCGCCGCAAACTCCATCAGTCGCGACGTCATCGCCGGCCCCGTGGAAGCCACCGCCATCGGCAACCTCCTCATCCAGGCCATCGCGTTGGGCCACCTCCAATCACTGGAGGAACTCCGCAAAACCGTCCGCGATTCCTACCCCGTCACCATCTTCAAACCGCAGGATGCCGCCGTCTGGAAATCCGCTCACGAGCGTTTTTCAAAACTCGACGAATCAGCGAACTGACTTTTTTCACCGCCTCCTATTTTCTGGCCCGGAACAGAACATCCACCGCATTTCGGAGATACTGCTCGTCGGTCAGCGTCTCTACGATCTCCGGTGGAAATACCACCACGGATTTGAAATGGTCCGCCAGTTCCGCAAACAATGCCACCCGCGCGGCAGGATCGAATGATTCACGGCGCAGCAATGCTTCCAGCGCGATTCCAGCCTCGCGGGGCGAAACCCGCTGCCGCAAACGGGCGGCAAGATGCCCGTGCTCACGAAGCGAGTTGAATTTCCCCAGAGCCAGTTGATCGAGGTCCGGCTCTGCCACCGGGTTGTTGCGAATCACGACGGTGTTTGCCGCAAGATCACCCAGACGTTGGCAACGCTTGCTTAAAAAGCATGCCGCGCCCCCCATCGCATAAAACAACGGCAGCGCATCCACAAACCTCAACAGATTGCGTATGACGATCTGGGAAAATTCCAGGCGGAGTCCCTGCTCATCCACCACCCGGAGCTTCAGTAATCTTTTGCCCACGGTCTGGCCGCGCCAGAACCATTCACAGGCGATCCCGTATGCGATCTGCGTGACGAATTGCACGATCACCAGCAGCGCGAATGACAAATCTTCGCTGATCACCGCAAGCAATGAAACGAGTTTGCCCGCCACACCGACCATGGCTGAAACACACATGAGATCAACAATGAATGCCAGGCACCGGCTGAGCGGGCCTGCAAGCTGCAGCGAGAAATCGATTCCCTCGGGAGTGCGGATTTTCAGTTCAGGCCTCATGGACGTGCTTTCTTTCCGGCTGAGGAAAGGAACCACGCGAGCAGACACAGCTCGATGCTCCCAAACGCGATCTTCGAGGAATAGGAAATAACCGGCTGGTGATATTGTGAGAGAAAAGATTCCACCAACCCCGCCCACACCAGCATCACCGACACCCCCAGGATCAAAAACACAAGATCGCCCCGCGCAGCACGCAGGCGTTCCACCAAGGGATGGCGATCCCCTCTTCCAAGCAACGTCCTCCCGAGAAGCAACCCCGCCTGCCCCGCAATCAAGATTGCCGGGATTTCGATGACCCCGTGCGGCATCAGCCAGCCCAGAAGAAAAGCCGTCTTACCGGCCTGCATGTAATCCAGCGCGATCGCACCGACAATGACCCCATTGTAAAACAGCAACAGCAACGTGCCCACTCCATAGGAAACTCCCATGCCAAGCATGAGAATCGAGACGCGAATGTTGTTGGCCATTAATGAAGTCGAGAAGCTCGCGTGCTCACCGGCAAGCCGGTCCTTTTTCGCCTCCTCTTCGTGTTTTACGCGTTCTTCAGGGGTTTGATAAAGGTGTCCGAACTGGCTTGGAATCAGCACTTGCTTCGCCTCGGAATCCGCCCCGACCATGCCCGCACCGAAGATTATACCTAGCAGAGTGACCGCGCACGATAGCCAGAAAAAAGAGATATGGCGCCGGAATGCCCGTGGAAAATCCATGCTGAACCACCGCCAGGGCGTGAAGCGCAGCGCCCTGTCCCTCGCCTCGTGCATTTCGCCGTAAGCTCTCGCCGTCAACGACTCGAGATACCGCCGTATTTCAGGTTCCGAAGAGAATGTGGCAATGCGGGCGAGGTCGGAGAGCACCCGTTTGTAGAGGTAATGAAACCGCTGGGTTTCCTGCAGATTCATCCGCCAATCGGGATCAGCATCGAGCTTGTCGAGCACCCGCTCCAGTTCGACCCAGAACTCACGCTCGGTATCAATGAAGTGTGGAAGATCAATAATCATGATGGATGCGAATATTCCAAATGTTTCAAATCAACTGCCTGGCTTTCACTTCCACATATTGCGCCACGATCTGCGCGCAGAAATTTTCATGGGTGAGCAGGTTGAACCGCGCTCCGCGCCTTTGCAGTCGCTTCTCCAGTTCGCTGAGATTCTGCCATTGCAGATGTCCGCCCAGTTTTTCATAGACCTGATCGGAATTCCTCACCTCCGCGCCTGTAAACAGCGGATCGGCTCCGGCGGGCTTCAGCATGTTGACGAGGATCAGGTGCTGCCTGCACAGCAAATCCATATTTTTGGAAAAACTCTCAGCCAGCAAGGGATCATCGAGTGCCGTGAGGAAAACAAGGAGTGCCCGTTTGCGGAGCCGGGTCCGCAGGAAAGCGGCAAGTTCGTCAAAATCCGGCGACACCATTTTCGGCTGCTGCGTATAGAGCGCGTCGCGACAGGCATCGAAATGCGATTTGCCGCTTTTTGCGCGGACAAACTGGCTGACCTTGTCATTGAATCCCACGAGCCCGAAAAGATCACCCTGCTGCTCGGCTGCCACGGCCAGCACCAGCGCTGCCGCCATGTACCGCTCGATCGCCCCACCTTTCGCGCTCAAGCGCGAGGAGTCCAGGATGACATAAACCTCCTGGGTGCGTTCGATCTGGTATATCTTGGTCACGAGCCGCCCGCGCTTGGCGGATGCCTTCCAGTGGATTTCCTGGAGGCTGTCGCCCTGGTTGTATTCACGCAATTTCTCAAACTCACGGCCCCTGCCTGCCGCGCGTTGCGAATGAATTCCGTAATGGCCCCGGTTCAGGAATAAAGCCGCGACATGTTTTCTTTCATCAAACATGTTCGGATAAACGCGCAATTCCGAACGGCATTCCAGGCATCCGCGCACCGCCCAGAATCCCATCGGGGATATCCCCTCCACATGACAACCCGCGATGAAATATTGCCCCCGCTTGACCGGAGTGCATGGCAATTTGAGCCGTGAGATTGTCGCTCCCTGAGGTAATAATGCGGATAGATATTCCGCATCGGAAACGATCTCTGGCGGCAGCGCAAGCCCCAGACGGATCGAGCGGGCTTGGGCCTGCTCATTGCGCAGATGCAACTCTATTTCACCCGGCCTTCCTTTTTGCAAGCGAACTACATCCGGCAGATCAACACCAAGTCCCGCAAGGCGTCCCCGTGCTGCCACCGCATCTGCGATCACGAGCAAGGCAAACACACCCGTCGCAATACACGCCAGAATAAGCGCGTATTGACCGGCACCAGCGACTGCGCCAAACGGCACAAGCACCAGAGCGCTCCATACGACAAGTCGTGTTTGGGGAATGATCATCAACGGGGCACAGCGATTTTTTCGAGCGCTTTATTAATGACTTCATCCACGGTGAGTCCTTCAATTTCGTACTCTGGCCGCAGGATGATGCGATGCCCCAGCACCGGCACGCTCATTGCCTTCACATCATCGGGCGTCACGTAATCGCGCCCGCAAATCGCGGCAAATGCGCGGCTCGCCAGCAATAACGATTGAGTGGCCCTTGGTCCCGCGCCCACAAGCACGCTGTCATCGGAACGGCTCCCCCGGACAACGTCCACGATGTAAACCAGCAGTTCCTCGCGCACGGTCACCGCTTCAAGCTGCGAGCGCATCATCGTAAGATCCTCGGCTGTGATCACGGGTTGCACTGCCTCTGCGGCGAGCGCGGCCTCGGGCGAGTCGGAACCCAGCATGCGCCGGGCCAGGGTCAACTCATCGTCCCGGTTGGGGCAGCTCATCGGGATCTTTAACATGAAGCGGTCTTTCTGCGCCTCCGGCAGCGGATAGGTTCCCTCATATTCCACGGGATTCTGGGTGGCGAAGACTGTGAAATTTGCCGGGAGCACGTACGTATCGCGATCAATCGTCACGCGCCGCTCCTGCATCGCCTGTAGAAGGGCTGCCTGGGTCTTTGCAGGCGCACGATTGATTTCATCGGCTAGCAGGAACGTGGTAAAAACAGGCCCCTGCACCAGCGTAAATTCGTTGCTCTGGAGGTTGAAGACGCTGGTGCCGGTAATATCCGTCGGCATCAGGTCCGGCGTGAACTGGATGCGATTGTAGTCGGAACCAAGCACTCGAGCCAGGGTGCGGACCAGCAGTGTTTTGGCCACGCCGGGCACGCCTTCCACCAGCGCATGCTGGCCGGTGAAAATAACGACAAGCGCCATATCGATCACTTCCTGCTGGCCGATAATGATCTTGCTTACTTCTTGTCTCGCACGAACGAGGACGTCCTGAATTTTGTCTGTGTTGGTTTGCATTTACTTTTTCTGGTTTAGAAATTGGGCGATGGCTTGAAAAGTTTGCACAGGCTGTTTTCCGCCGGCTGTTGAGAGAATTTCCACGTTGGCTGCGTCTGCCGGTTTTACGCGGCGCCCGGACGAGCGTTTCCACTCGGCCACGCATGTCGCGATCAGTTCGCGCGGCGGAATGTTGCGCTTGAGCAGGCTCACAAAGCCCGCCGAGGCGTCGCGCCCCTCGATCACATCCTGCCGCCCGGCATGAGACTCTTCCGCAGGTACAAACGGAATGGCATTGCGCCATACAAAGAGTGCTACGACGATGAGCAGCGCAATCACCACCCCCTGCAAATGGTAATTGCGGACCAATGTGGCCATGCCGGGATTTTCCGATATGCCGAGATGTGTTTCTTCAAAAACAACCCGTCTCGCACTGCCGACGAGCATTGAAAGAAAACCAGGAGCGCGTTCCTTGCCGAGCGCTTCGTTGCTGAGCAGGTAGGAGTCGGCCACCATTACTATGGAACCGCGTCCAAATGTTCTCTCGATCACGACCGGTTTTCCGAGGGCAGTGTACAACGTTTTCCAGGAAGCTCCTCCGCTCTCGAAATACAATGCGGTGTGCCAGGAAGTCCTGGGCTCCGCGCCACTGGTCGCGGCCGTCGCATTCTGCGGCTCGTGCTTGAATATTCGTTCTTTCACTTCCCATGGCTTGAGCCAGCCAGTCGTCTTGTCTTCGTCTCCCTCCCCGGCATCCTCATGTCCTTTGGATTTTTCATCTTTATTATGAATCTTTTTTTCGGGAGTCGGGCTGGGCGTGGAAGTTTCCTCCGATCCCTCACGGACAGGCAAAAATGTCAAAACAAGGCGATATCCCCCGTTTACGAGCGCTTTCAAATCATCCATTTCCGAGGACGATTGAAACTCCCTTGGAGAGATGCCCACTATGAACATGGTGGTTGCATTATCCGGGGCAATTTTAGCTATCGGCTGTAAATTGCGCTCCACAGGCATCAATTCCGCCAGGGAATCGTGCAGGGCCTTTGTACCGAGGCCATCCGTGCGCAACGAAGAATACGGCGAATAAACGTCACCGCCCGCAAAGCGAATCGCAAACAGCCGGAAGAGACCGTAAAAAAGAATCACGGCGAGGATGATTGACGGGAAGAGGACCTTTTTTTTCACGAGGTCCGGATCCTGTTAAAGCGTTCAGTGAATTGGGCGAGCAGTTCATCCGTGGCCTGGTGACTGCCATACCAAACCCCTTCAAAAACCGACATGCTCTGTCCAAATGCCTCCAGCAAATCGATCCGCGTGCGTGCGCGACGAATGAGTTCGCGCTGATAGTCCCTGTTCGACTTATAGCGGGCAATGCCGATCAACTCCCTCAAGCCAAGGTGGGCAAGCGTGGCGAGATAGAATGCGCGGACTGCGAGTCTTCGTTCGCCCTTCTCCATCATTTCCCTCGCAAGCTTCAGCCATTCATCCTCGGGAAGCTGGCTTGCAAGAATTGTCTCGGAATTGAGATCCGGCACGGCGGTGATGGGCTCTGCGCTCACCTGGATCCGTTTACGAAAACTTCGCCTGTTTTTCCAGACGAGCCAGCCTATCAATGCGATGATCAGCACGCAAAGTCCCCACAGGATTGTATTAAGCACTTCCTTCAAATTGCCAAACGAGGGACTGCCGGAATCCTCGGGAGTGTGCCGGCTGATCATCCAATCCCGGAGCTTTTGAGCTAATTCCTTAATCCATTTTTTAACCGGTTTGAACCATTCCGAAAAAGTCCGTCCCACGTCCTCGAAAAAGCGGGAGAGAAAGCCTTCGCCAGCTTCGGTTTTGGGAGGATCCTGCCGGGGAAGACGCCATGCAAATTCGTCGCGTTTCAATACCCGGTCTATCGAGGAATCCAGGGCGGAGGGCTCTACTTGCGCAGAGGCTGGCTTTTCCTGTGGTGAGGCGATTGCCCCCGCGGGCGTGCATAGGAACAATGCCACCACGGAAACGATCACGGCGGTTGCGCGCCGCATCTCCAGCCGCAGATCATCACCCGTATGAACGGACTCGCCATAGAAGCATCGGAGGACGTAAATGCACTTTGTGACAGGATTCACAAACAGGTACGCGAAGGCCACGCTCGTTGCTACAAATGTCGTGTTGAAAGCCGCGTAGGGGCTGCGCGTGAAGGCGGTCTCGATGCCGGTGAACATTTTTAATAATTGAGGCGCAGTCCAGAGCAGCACGGCGATGTTCAGCCAGACGACTGTTCCGAAAAGCCACATGTAGATCAACGCCATGTGGTTCTGGCTGGGCCAGAGGAATGCCTGGCGCTTTGCCTTGCTGCACAGGTCACGCAGCCCCTCGGCGCCGTCGGCCAGGATGACGGCATTTTCGTAGAAGGCGCGGGTCCAGCCGTAGGGGATTGTGACCAGCAATGCCAGGGGCCGAATGAACAACGCAGTGGGCTGGATGGCGGCCTGCAATGTCACGAGACGGATGATCCGGTCAGGGGACCAATGACGGGCAGGGGCCGAACCGGTCAAGGTTGGCAAGGGTTGGTAAGGGTTGATTACCCCGGATGAAGTGACGTCATCCGACCCCGAGAGAAATGCACGCAATTTCGATGCGGATGCGGCGTGCCAGCACTTCATCCAGACAAACATCAGGCCGAGCGTCAGGGAATCGCCACCGATCCGGTTGTAGGCGTATGCCCCGCGGCTCATGTCGGACCAGAAATGCAGCAGCGCGAGCACAAACGGCACGCTGCCAGCATAGTAAAGCACATGGACCGTCCCCGGCGCGATGCGCAGCAGGTGGATCGCCTCCTCGATGAGGTCGATCGCGGGTTTGCTCTTGCGGAGTTTCTTCTTCATCGATCCCCCGCGACATTTTCCCAGAGCGTGCCTTCATGGAACGACGTGGGGGTGAGCAGGAGCAGACGGCCCATGGAATAAAAGAAGAGCCATGCCACGAGAATCCCGACACCGCACACCAACAAGCGCCCCAGCCATGCGAAGCGCTGCCGCCGGGATTTCACGGTGCCCGAGGATTTTCGCAGACAGCTCGCGCAGATTACGCGGTCGTCGTGCTCGGTGACGCATTCGCGGCAATAGAACAGCCCACACTCCGGGCAGCGCGCCACGGCCTCACGGTCGCCGTGATGGTGGCATCGTTGTGCAATAAGCTGCAATGGAGGCGGGGTCATGAAGACACGGTATCTGTAGCCGTCGCATTTTCGATGGCCTCACGCGAGCCAAACCAAATGATCAAGCCCGATAGCGCCAGGATCGCGGCAGACCCCGCCAGAAAACCAAAAACAACCAGCATCCATGGGGTTTTCAAGACGGGGATCAAGCCGATCATTTTGATTATCGCGAACTGATCCTGGGCGATTCTGGGATGGGCCATGATTGTTGCCACCATCAAGATGTAACCCCCGATCAAAGCAAGAATGACGTGCGCCAGGGCAATCCATGTCACATTTCGCAGACCATCCCCCAGCAGCGATCCGCTCTGCTTTACCAGCGCCACAAACGTCAGACCGGCGACACAAAACACGGAGATTATCAAAAGCATTCCTATGAACCCGCCCGGCAGGAAGATAAAGGCCGCGAGAATGAGTGCTTCAATCAACAACGCCGAAAACAACCACCCATGCAAGGCGCCCCGATAATTGTTCGTCCAGGCTGAGCCCGCCCTCTTTCCCGCTGGCTGGGGCATGGCCTGCAAATCCGCAAGACGCTGCGGGATTTCCCCAGGCTCCAATGTACCTTGAGCGGCCTGGATTTCCGGCTTCAATAGCGCGATCACCTTGCGGGCCGTGCGCACCCGCTTGAGAGAAGGAAGCGGTTCGCTGCCGGTATGGGTCACGATTTTAACGCGACAGGTGGGGCCGTACAGCCCGTTCCCCACAAGGAACGCCCCGAAAAAAGCTGAAATACACGCGAGTGTTATCCGGCCATACTGGTTATGGACGGTCACGCACCAGAACAGGAACCCGGCGCACAGCACTGCCAGGATGATTGTCCAGATCAAGAAGCGTTGTGTGCGACTTACGATGATCGCCTGGATATCGTTGTAATAAAACCGGCGGTAATTCTCCACCCAGCTCGCGTTCACACGCAACAAATGATCCTTCCCCAGATATAACCGCGACATCACACGTGCGACCGCGACGGGGCCGGAGCCTGCATAGCCGCGCCCTGGCAGACGCCTGTATTCCTTTTCTTTTTTCGTACTCATCTGTGCCGGGAAAATATGAGACCTATGAACGCCACCCATCCGCCGATCTCCGCCAGCGAAATCAGAATCGCCAGGACAAACCGCAGCCTGGTGTATCCATGCACAAGACTCGACGGCGAATTCCAATGACGGATCGAAAGAAAAATAGCGATCGGAGCCGTGATGAGCGTGACGGGCCATAACAGCAGGGGAGCAAGCGACGTCGTCAGTGCGAGACGGTCGTACCGCACGCGTTCGTTCTCAAGATTCCGCAGCTTGCCTTTTTTGCGCCCGGTCTGGAGGCAGTTCGGGCAAAGATGCTGGCCGTTCAACTCCACATCGCACAGGGCGCAAAGAAATCTCCCGCAACTGTCGCAGGGAACCAGGGCTCTTTTTTGCGGGTGATAAAAGCAGGCGGCTTCCTCGGCGGATGCCACCGCCTCGCCCGTGCTGCCGACGCCCAGGGGGCGGAACAGCGCGGGGAAAACTTCCACCAGCGTCTGCGTACCGCACGAAGGGCAAGGGGTTGTCTCCCCGATGGCGAAAGGAATGCCCGACGGGCCCGCTTCACCCGACCTCAGGGGTGCATTGCATTTAATGCATGTGAGGCTCGACCCCATTTTGTAAAATTCCCGTTATTTGTAAATCACACGCGTATCGCAAATACGATCGTGCAATGCGCGTTTCTCCTCATCGAAGGCGGCCATGATATAGCCGATGCATATAATCATGCCGCTCAGTATTTCAGAAAAAAAGCGCCCCGTCGCGCGGCCGTATCCCACGGGTTCACCACTCGAACGGATCACACGCAACCCGCATGCCATCTTTCCCGGGGTAGCCGCGTATTTTCCGACAAACCAAATATTATAACCCGCCTGCACCGCCCAGTTTACGCATATCAAAAACAACCCGAACCCGGTAAATACCACAGTCGGTCTTGCATGAACAACCGGATGCACGATTAGCACCAGAACACGTCCCAGCGCAAACTCCACCATCCAAAGAATCAGCCAGTCTAGAATCTTTGCGACGACACGGACCCAAAATCCCGCGTAACGAAAATCTCCCGTGAGTTGGACGCCCTCCTTGAATTTTTGCACGGCAATCGGCTTGCAGGCCGCACAAACCGTGGCGCCTCCGATCGGAATCAATTCATCCGGCGGAAAAGTATTGCCGCACTCGGTGCAACGCTGCGCGGAACCCGATACACCCGCCAATTGACCCCCGGGCACATTCGCCAGGGAAGCCACTGACCCGTAAGAGGCCCATGCTTCCATCCCCTCGCGCCAGACCAGGGTTTCACTCGTGATCTGGCCCGTTTTTGCCATGGCGCCGAGCGCACTATCATCCACGGGACCAGCCTGCTTGCCATTCACAGTGTAGTACCAGTTCATATCGACGTCAGAGTGGAGGAATGCCGTTATGAAAGCAATGCCAGAAATTCCCATGCGCACACCGTCTCATAAACCGCAGAAATCACTCGACATGTGCATAATAGTGCATTAACTTCCGGCCTCACTTACCGTTACTGAAAAGGAAAACCCCATGCCCGCCCCCATTCAAAAAGGACCGTTTATCTTTTGTCCGAAATCCGGAAAACTCATCGGTTACACCTCGCGCTATGCGATGTGGATTTTCCCGGTGATCGGGTTTGCCGCGCTCCTGTGGCACCTTGTCCGCACCATCCCCAAGCCAAGCCGCGTGACCTACCCCTGCCAGCAGGTGGCAGCGCCGCTCGCGTGGGGATTTGTCGGCTATATTGCAGGATTGCCGGTTTCCATCCTGGCATTCAGGAAGGCCCGCAAAAGTTTTGGGAACGCCCATTACCTTCTCGCGGGCGCCTGCTCGCTCGTGGCTGTGGTTGCGATCCTATTTGGCATTCACTCCTGGAGCGAAAACGCCTCCGCGCTGCCGTGGACTCCGCTCGATCCCCCCAACAAACCGATCGGCGTCGCGCGGGGCATCAATCCCGGTCGTGTCGTATGGGTGCGCGATGCCTCCGCCGTGCATTGGAATGGCGAGACCGGCCACTGGTGGGATCCCGCAGCCACGGACCAGGCCCGTGTCGATGCGATGATGTCGCAGACGATGCGCGTGCTCACCAGCGCCAACGACGACAAGGCCGCATGGAGCGCGCTCTTCACCTCCTACAACAAAACCCACGGCAAAGGAATCGGCGGCTACACCGCGGGGCAAAAAATCGTCATCAAGATCAACCAGAACACCGCGCGCGAAGGGCATGCCGAGAATGGCAACCCCCGCAACCAGAACAGCATCAACGGCAACCCGCACCTCATCCTCTCGATGCTCCGCCAACTCGTCCACCAGGCAGGCGCCAGCCCGGGGGACATCTACGTGTACGACATCAGCCGCTACATCGGGGATAACATTTTCGTTCCGTGTCATGCCGAATTTCCGGCGGTGCATTTCGTGGAGCTCGACAAAGGCGGCGGCGAGGGCCGTGAAGCCGCGCTGCCCGAAAACCAGTGGGTGCAGAACGCGGTCACCTACTCCGACCCGACGCGCGGCCTGGGCACAGCCCTCCCTCCGTTCGTCGTGAATGCCTCCTACATGATCAACATGGCGATCATGAAAAACCACGGCGACGCCGGCCCGACCCTGCTCGCCAAGAACCACTTCGGCACCGTCCACGGCCTGAACCACGGCGCGATCTCGCCGAAACGCATGGGCGAATCGAATCCCCTCGTCGATCTGCTCGCCCACAAGGACGTCGGTGAAAAAACCGTGCTCTTCATGATCGATTCCCTCTACGCCGCCGACGGCCCCGACGCCGCCCCGCGCAAGTGGAAGCTCGCCCCGTTCGGCACCGCCACGAATCCCGGCTGGCCCGCGAGTCTCTTTGCATCGCAGGACGGCGTCGCCATCGAATCCGTCGGCTTCGACTTCATCAACGCCGAGTGGGGCTGCGACCCCTTCACCGATAACTATCTCCACGAGGCCGCGCTCGCCGATAACCCGCCTTCCGGCAAAAAATACGGCCCTGTGAGCCTCGGCACGCACGAGCACTGGAATAACTCCGAGAGCAAGCAATACAGCCGCAACCTCGGCATGGCGAAGGGCATCGAGCTGGTGCCCGTCTTCTTCCCATCCGCGCCCGGGGATATCTCGGAGATCCCCTCGGATTCAAAGATAGCGCTCACCTGGCCCGCGCAAACCGGCGCCACCGGTTACAAAGTAAAACGCGCGATCAAAATCGACGGCCCCTACGCCACGCTCCAAAGCTCCACGACGACGAGTTACACCGACACACAGGTCACCAATGGCAATACCTATTACTATACCGTCTCCGCGGTGAATTCCCTCGGTGAAAGCGCCGACTCCGAGATCATCAGCGCCAACCCCGGCGCGTTCGTCGCGGCGATCAGTTGCGGCGGCAAGGGTGCCGCGCAATTCACCGCCGATGCCAATTACACCGATGGCTCGCCGACCCTCACGACGAATGCCATCGACACGAAGGGCCTCACCGCCCCGGCCCCGCAGTCGGTCTATCAAAACGACCGTTTCGGGAATAACTTCCACTACACCTTCACCGGCCTCACCCCCGGGGTGAGTTACAATGTGCGCCTGCACTTTGCGGAGCTTTATTTCAGCCAGCCGGGCCAGCGTGTGTTTAATGTAATCATCAACGACAAGCCCGCGCTGACTAACTTCGATGTCATCGCGACCGCTGGCGGCAAGAACAAGGCGGTGATCCGCGAGTCGGCTGTGACAGCCGACGCCACGGGCCGCATCGTCATCCAGTTCGCCTCCGTGAAGGATAATGCGAAGTGCAATGCGATCGAGATTCTTGCGGCGGCGAAGTAATAGCTAGAGCTATGAGTTATAACAGCGCATTGCAATATGCTCCGGGGAGCGCATGCGTCCCGCCGAGGGGGACTTTTATCGCGCGTTATAATCATATCAGCCCATGCAAAACGGTCACGGTTTTCAAAGTTCGTTGCGGCGGGACATCGCAACCAGCACGCGAGACGCGTGCGCTCCCCGGAACGCGCTGCCACGACTTAACTAGTTACAAGTTACTAACTAACCTATGACCACCCGCCTCCCCTCAACCCTCGCCGCATTACTCCTCCTTACCACCCTCCCTGCGAATTCCCAGGAGCCCGTCGCGGTCGGCAAAGGCTCCTATGCCTCCTTTCCTCCGCCCGGCGTGGCACGCGGCAAATGCGAGGAGATCGAGAAGACCGACCTGAATCTCCTCCCGCAGGCCGACCGCGCCATCGCGACGAACAAGTGGTGGACCCACCTTCTCTTCGCCAAGGACAACCGCCCTGTGGGACTCTGGCCTTACCCGATGCGCGTCGATACCACGCCCACCGGGCTCGATATCTTTTTCCCCACGCGCTGGGATAACAACGGCGACTCCACCGTGTGCGAGTTCCCCTTGAAACTCGGCGCGAAGGATTTCCAGCCACCCAAGGCGAAAGTAAAAGACTGGACCGACTGGACCATCGCCTTCGAACTCGGTGACACGCCGGAGAAATCGATGGATATCACGCTCGGCGAAGGTATGCCCTATGTATGGGTGGAATGCCACGGCGTGCAGCCCGTGCTCACCCTCCCCGCCGGACAAGCCGTGAAATGCTTCGACCGCACCGGCAACACGATCATGCTCCCGCAGGCAGGCGACTGCATCGGCCTCGCGTGCGGCGATCGTAACTACGGCGTCTTCGCGCCCGATGGCACGCGCTTCCAGACCGATGGCGCCACGCTCACCGTCGAGTTCACCGGCAAGTCGCAGTTCCTCGTGATCTGTCCGCTGCCCGCCGCAAAGGACCTGGATTACTTTCATAACTACGCCTACGCCATCCCGCGCGACACCAAGCTCTCGTGGCAATACGATCCGGTAAAAGGACTGGTAACTACTAACTGGAAAATCACCACCGAGCCGCTCAAGGGCACCGGTAACCCTCAGGGCACCGGTAATCAAATCATCCAGGGCTGGATCCCGCACCACTACAAAGGCACGACCAATAACCTCGCCTTCAACACCCTCGAGTACATCACCCCGCGCGGCAAACTCCGCTGCACCGCCGGCAACGAGTTCTCCATCTCCTACCCCTACACCGGCATCGTGCCGAATCTCCCAGCGCCCGTGAAAACCGGCGGCGGGCACGATTACGATCCCGCACGGCTCCACGCCTACTTCGACATGCTCCTGCAAAATCCGAAGTTCGGTGCGGATACCTACTGGGGAGGCAAGGACATCCTCCGCTTCGGCCAGTGCGCGCTCATGGCGCAGCAGGTGAATGACCCGGATTACCCGAAATTCTGCGATGCGCTGCAAAAGGCGATGACCGACTGGTACACCTACACGCCCGGCAAGCAGGACCATTACTTCACCTATTACCCGAAGTTCAAGGCGCTCATCGGCATCAACCCGAGTTATGGCTCGGAAGCCTTCAACGATAACCACTTTCACTACGGTTACTTCACATTCGCCACCGCGCTGCTCGGCATGCAGGACAAGGATTTCACCGCCGGGTACGGCGGCATGGCGGAGCTGGTCGCGAAGCAATACGCGAACTGGGACCACGCCGACAAACGCTTCCCTTTCCTCCGCACGTTCGACATCTGGCAGGGCCACTCCTGGGCTGGCGGCACCGGCTCGCAGAATGGGAACAACCAGGAATCCTCCTCCGAGGCCGTGCAGAGCTGGGCGGGCCTGGTCTATCTCGGGCAGACGCTCGGCAACAAGGAGATGACCGATGCCGGCATCATGGGCTACGCCATGGAAACGCAGGCGACCATGGAGTATTGGTTCAACTTCAGCGGCGATACCTTCTCGCCCGCATGGAAGCACCCGATCACCGGCATGGTCTGGAGCGCGGGCAAGGTCTTCGGCACTTACTTCACCGGCGATCCCGCATGGATCTACGGCATCCAGTGGCTCCCCGCATCGCCCATGCTCTCCTATCTCGTGCGCGATCCCGCGTTTGCCCGCAAATCGTACGAAAACATGGTCAATGATTTCAACGCACACGAGCAGGCCGATGCCGCGAAACCCCCGCGCGATGGCAGGCCGCCGCACGTCGCAAAGACGGCCGACATCAAGACCTTCGGCCCGGCGCTCGGCAGCGTGATGCTCGGCTACAAACTCATGTTCGATCCCGACTGGGTCACCGCGCAGCTCGACGATCTCTGGAACGAACCCGGCGACACCATCGCACATAATGCGGGCGAGATGACCGTGATCTATTACCAGGCGCAATCGATGCGCAACCTCGGGCTCGTCGATTGGAAATGCCACGGCACCAGCCCGACCTCCATGGTCTATTACAACGAAAAAACAAAGACGCGCACCTTCATCGTCTGGAACCCGCAGGACAAACCCGAGGCAGTCACCTTCTACGAAGGCGCCACGCCGCTCGGCCAGCTCACCGCCGCCCCGCACGCCCTCACCAGCGCTACGAAGCTGTGAGAGGATATCAAAAAACAGGGAAAATTATCCACAGATTACACGGATTTTCACAGATTTTTCCGGAGCGTTTCTTTTCTTAATCTGTGTAAATCCGTGTAATCTGTGGACGAAAATGATTTTTCAGAAGTCCTCCAAGGCAATTGAACGTCTTCCTTCCGCTCCTCCGCCCTTCTTCACTTCAGCCTTTATACTTTAGCCTTTAGCCTTTCCCGCCATGCTGTTTATTTAAATGGCGTGAACGCATTTACCTGGATCATCCTCGCCGCCATTGTCGCATTCCACCTGCTGGATACCGTGACCTCTTTCCTGAACCTCAAGGCGCTGAAGCGTTCCGTGCCGGGCGATTCCGATGGCATCTACGACGACGAGACTTATCGCAAGCTGCTCGATTACACCGCCGCAAATACCCGCTTCAGCATCATCCACTCGACCTTTGACATCCTCGTCTTCATCGCATTCTGGCTTGCGGGCGGGTTCGAACTGGTGGACCGCACCGCGCGGGCGCTCCACTGGAGCACCATACCGACCGGGCTTGTTTTCATCGGCGCGCTCGGCCTTGCAAAGATGTTGCTCTCCCTCCCGTTCGATATTTACCACACATTTGTGATCGAGAAGCGGTTCGGCTTTAACAACACGACGCCCGGCGTTTTTATCGGCGACGAACTCAAGGGGCTGCTCCTCGCCGTGCTGCTCGGCGCGCCGTTTCTCGCGATCGTGCTCGCGCTGTTCCAGTACGGCGGGCCGCATGTGTGGCTGGGCGTGTGGGCGATCGTGACCGCATTCATGCTGCTCATGGCCTATGTCGCTCCGGCGGTGATTATGCCACTGTTTAACAAATTTGAGCCGCTCGAGGAAGGTGCGCTGCGCAGCGCGATCCTGGAATACGGCAGCGCCAACAGGTTCCCGATTGCGGGTCTCTTTGTCATGGATGGCTCGAAGCGCTCTGCGAAATCGAACGCATTTTTCACCGGCTTCGGCTCCACAAAAAAGATCGTGCTCTTCGACACGCTCATTAAAAACCACACGGTCGAGGAGTTGGTCGCCGTGCTCGCGCATGAGGTGGGCCATTTCAAGCACAAGCATGTGATCCAGCACATGCTCCTCGGCGTCCTCAACATCGGGCTCATCCTGTTCCTCGCCTCGATCCTCATCCACCAGCCCGCGCTTCATGCGGCCTTCGGCGTGAGCGAGGTATCTGTTTACTGCGGGCTCACGCTGCTCATGGTGATCTACGGCCCCGCCAGCCGGATCATCTCCGTGGCCATGGGATTCGTCTCGCGCGCGCACGAATTCGATGCAGACCGCTTCGCCGTACAAACCACGCAGCACGCCAGCGCAATGATCGACGCCCTCAAGAAGCTCTCCAAAAACAATCTCTCAAACCCGGTGCCCCATCCGTTAGCCGTCATCCTCTACCATTCCCACCCCCCGGTCCTCCAACGCATCGCCGCAATCCGGGCATTGAGTTAGCACAATATTCAATGTTGAACGTTGGAAGTTCCCTTCCGCCCTCCGCCCTCATCCCTCCGCCCTTTTCTTACGGCCTAAACACCCTCACCCGCCCGCTCACCGGATCGATCAGCGCAGTTATAAAATTAATCGCCGGCCTCGTGTTGCCCGCCGGCACGGGATCATTTTCCAGCTTGAAGGAGATAAACCATTTGTCGCTGTTGACGCCGTTGGGGTCCAGGCTCGTCCCGCCCGAGGGCCGGAATTGGAATGCCACATAGGCCGCATTGTTGAAGCTTGGAAGATTCTCCGTACCGGTCGTGGGCGCGAGCGAAGTGGAGCCATAACCCGGGCCGAGCAAGGTCGAAAACGCGCCGGAGACGATGATCGATCCCGTGGGCAGATACTTCACGGCGCTCACCGGCGTCGCGACCGTGCCCGTGGGGTCGTACACAAAAAGGCGGATCGCGCGGTAAGCGGTGGGATTCGTCCCATCGGTGGGGCCCGGCAATTTGTAAAACCGCACCTGCACGAGCCGGTCTTGCGTGAGCGCGGTCTGCCGGGCGAGGTTCAACTGGTCCACCACCATGTTTGCGCCATTGGTCAGGTTTGACGTGCGCCCGACCGAGTTGAACGCCGGGATCACCATGGCCATGAGGAGGACCATGATCCCGACCACCGTCAGGAGTTCCACGAGGGTGAATGCCCTCGCACGCGCCCTCATGCATTGGTGTTGCAGGGGACTCATGGCGCGAATTGTTTGCTGCTGATCACGCGGAACCGGTAGGGCCCGAGTGTCACGTTCGGGCTGGCCTCGGTGTAAGGGACGCCGCCGCTGGAACTCTGCCCGCTGGAATCCACAAAGCCCGCCGTGGTGGGATCCAGGTAACGCTCCACCACAAACGATCCGCGGAACTCGCCCGTGACCTGGTCCTCGCCGTTGACGAAATTCGCCGCGCCGGTGAACGGGTTTTTCTTTAGGGTCTGCACACGGACATGCACGGTGTAGGTATTCGACCGGGTGGTAAGCCGCGGGTAGATCGAGGAGTAGGGCCGCTCGAGGCTGTTGTCGCCGGTGAGGAAGTGTCCGGTCATGGAAGTATGGTCCCCGGCTGCATTCGCATTCCAGAATGTGGCCAGCTTCGTCTCGATGGAGCCGGTCAGTCCTGTTGTATCCGTGCTGGTGATGCCTGCGTTGAGATAGGGGCTTTTTCCGGAAGGGTCGGTCTGGTCGGCGGGAATGAGCGGGACTGTGCATATCTCCGAGGCGGAGATGAATGGCTGGTTCTGGCTGAAGCGGTAATCCATTTCGCGCAATGTGTCGTCGATGTCGATATTGCGCCGCACGGAGACATTCACACCGCCGCCCGCGCCATTCGAAGAGGCCTGCTGGTATGTTCCCATCGATTTGTAAAATTTGGAAAACGCATAGCTTCCTGGAGGAACATCCGCGGGCCGGTAATCGTTTTGGTTGGGATTGAGCGCAGTCAGTTTTGCCGATTGCAGCACGGCGTACAATCCAGTCTTGCGCGTGATGTAATTGAACGGGGCGATCTGGTAGTTCAGGTTGATCTTTCCTCCGGTGGCGAATGGTTCGCTGATCGGGTATGGCTCAACGACGGGCATCCAGAAAAGATCGAGCAGCAGATGGTCGGGAGGCGTAGCCGCCCCTGGGTGCGCGGCGCCGCCGGGGAGATAGCTTCTCGCGGGATGGAAGAGCAGCGTCTGCCACGGTTGCCCCCTGAGCACACCGGTCGGCAGCGAGCCAAACATCACCGGCGAGGAGACCTGCCGGTTCGGCGAGAAAAAAGTGCCCGACTGCGGTATGGAACCTTCACCGGCGGAGAAAAAGCCGACATAGGGAGCCTGATTGGTGCTGGAGTTGACGATCACACCCGTCCCCTCGTCCACTTTGTTGAGCAGCGGGCCGTCGCCTACGAACGCGGGGCCATTGTCCCAGTCGCCATTTTGCGAAGCGCCGTTGCTATCTGTCAGGAAGACCCCGTTAATCCCGCCGGGTATGTAAGAACAGATCGAGTTACCGTAGGTGGGAATGCCCCAATTGTTTAATCCCGCGTTGGTGCTTGGCCCCTGGATCAACGTTCCAAACTGTGCGCTGGACCACATTCCGCCGCCATCGCCCCCCACCGAAGTGACAAGATACGAATGCCTCATGCTATGCGTGGCGCCGGTGGTGCCGTTTGCATTCGGTGGATATTGGAAAGTGGAGGCAGGGACTGTGCCGGACATGGCAAGGAGCCGGAAATCGCCCTTGATCGTGCCGCCGGTCGCCACGAGTGAGCGCACAGTGTCCCCGCTGTTCACTCCGTTCTGGCTTGCCCAGACGTTGTCCTGAATCATGGTGCCTGCCCCGTTATCACAACGGGTGCCGAGCCTGCTCCCACCCGGAAGCGGAAAAACCGGTTGCGCAGTCCATGTTGCGACGGGATGGAGTGTGCTTGTGCCAGTATAAGTGAGAGCCAGTTTGGGAATGGGCACTGTGCCGTTGAATTGAAAATTAAGTGTCTGGATGACTGAGCCGCCCTTGTTGATATCGGGAGCAATAATATCCACGGCAAACGGGGTGCTGGCGATGGTCAACTGTGAACCGACAGTCTGGGCGCCGGTTGACGACAAAAGCGATGTTCCGCTTACGACAAAAGTGCCTGTCGTCGGGGGAGTAACCGTGGTATTGTTTACAAAGAGTGTCATCGCTCCGATATCACCGCCAATCTTGCATTCGTTATCACTGCTTCCGCTGAGAAAAGGGCCGCCGGTTCCAGACATGGTTACGGGGATAGTTTGAAACGGGGTTTGGGAAGTGCCGCTCTGGTCCGTGATCTGTATCGCGCCGATTTCAGAGTGAAAATTGAGGGAAATATCGTTATATAACGCAGGGAACCCGGCCATGGGCGAAAACAGATGAGGGATGAGCGCGCACTGTATCTGCGTTTTTTGAGTAGGATCGTAAGTTAAATTTCCCCCGATGAGCTTTGGGCCTGTGTATGTGGCACCGCCGACGGTGGCATTGTTTGGCTCGACGACATTTTTCCAGTTTGGATGAGGGGTGTCTGTATAAGTATAGGTGGTACCGCTGATGACATTTGTCGCCACGGGAGCATCCTCCTGAAGGTTGGGGTTGATCCGGGTGTCCGTCTTCAACATCACGAGGGCCAGCTCGGGCAATGTCGCGATGCGACCGAATCCGCGGGTGCCATTCCCCGGGACAATCGGCACCACCTGGCCGCTTGCGATCGAGCCAGAGCCGGTGTAGGCACCCCCCGCCGGCGCGGTGGCATCCACAAGGTTCGTGCAACGGATATAGTCGAACATCTCGGTCAGGATCTGGTTGCGATCGGTTCCGTACTTGGTCGCAAAGTTTCCTCCAAAACCCGGCGCGGCCTGCCCCGTGAGCGTTTGCAGGTAACTGTATAAGGCTGCATTGCGCGTTCCCCAGTCGGTGGTCATGCTGGTCGGGTCCTGCCGTGTGAAATAAAACGGGAGCGCGTTTGCGCTGGTGCCTCCCACTGTCGAACAAAATGCGATTAACTTGTCCAACGCCGTCATTCTCGTCGTGTCGGTGGTGCTGTTGATTGCGGATTTCGTAATCGGCCAGATCGCAATGCGTGGCATGTTATACAGATTTTGCTCCGGCGCTTTGCTGTCGGTGGTGAGGAAAAACTTTGTCTTTTCCACGAGGGGCCGGGGGTCGCTCGTGGAACCGGAGAGGGTGGTCGTCCCCGCGACATTTTGCACGACCCGGGGGGATGACGATCCCGTATAAAGGAGCTCATCCGGGGTCGCATAAAGCCGGTCGGTATCCGGGGTAACCACGGCCAGGGCCCTCTGCGTCCCACCCATCGAGGAGGCTGTTACACTATCCGTCACGCGCGGGGTGATCGTGGTGATCGCGTTGACAAACTGCTGTCTTTGCGAGGCTGTCATGGTGCCGGAAAGCGGAATCCCCAGCGCGTTTCGAATCCATACTCCCAACACGGGCGAAAGACAGGTCGTGGCGGGATGTCCGGGATATCTCTGGTATTCCTTTTGCGCGCCTTGATACATGCCAAGGTCCCATTCGTAAACACGGTTCACATCCACACTCGCACCCGCGCTGCCATATGGCGGATAAGGCTGCGTATCGCACACCGGCGTGTCCCAGAAAGTCCCCTCGGACGCCGTGTTGATATTCACCTTCGCCGTTTCGTCATCCGTCCAGAATGCCACGCGCGCGACGATCGGGTTTGTCCCGCTGGGCGTGGTGGCGCCGCTTCCGACAGTGACATTTGCTCCCGACCCGGCCGTGGCCGGGAGCAGGGTGCCGTCTTTGAGCATATAGAGCCATTGCACCGGCATCGGCACGGGATTCGTTGTCCCTGTCGGCGTGGTTCCAGGCGTGTAAGTGATGCCGACGGCGGCAGGATTCGTCCCAAACCCCTGGATGTCGGGATTTACCCCATCCGTGGAATACGATAGCAGCGTGGTCCCGCTTTCCGTGATCGATTGCAGCGCATTTCCATCGATGATTGGGAACACCGGGAGATTCGTCCCGCTGGTGACCGGGCTGTTGAGGTCGATATAAAGATTGGGCTGGGAAAGCCATGCATTCCCCGTGGGCAGGTCGGCCCCGGCCGAGGGATCAAAAGCTCCGGTCACTGACATCTGGCTGGATGAATAAAGCTTGAAGGCAGTCACCGGATTCCCGCTCGTGTCATAAGTACGGATCAGGCCGGGCTGCGAGATCCATGCATTGCTGGAGGAAGTGGAGGCCTGCCGGATCTGCGCGATGACGAGATTCACGGCGGAGTCCGCCAGCATCCTGACATTCGTCTGCGACTCGTAGCCTTTCGAATCCGCAAGGTCCGTCGTCACCCGCGACATGAACGCAATCACGATCACCGAAAGGATGACCAGCATGCCGAGCACGATGAGCAGCGCCACCCCGGCTGTATTGCGCGACGGATGCGCCTTGCACGCATCGCCATTGCAGCCACGGCCCTGTGGGCCGTCCGCACGACGCTCAAAAAACCTGCGGGATACTTTAGCTGCACCTTTTTTCATCGTTAGTTACTCCATTTCGCTTGCGAGATGCTGACGCTCGTCGAGAAAACACGGTAGGTCATATGCTGGTTCACCAGCGCCTTCTCCAGGCTTGCCAGGTCGGTGAGATACTCGTCCCCGTATTTCCCGCTCGATATCCCCGAGGGCGTGGTGACCGTTTGAAATATGGACGACAGGCCGCCAGGAAGAGCGTTGCTGTCCGTGAATGTCGGCATGGTTGTCCCGTTTTTCGAGGCCAGGCGGGCGGCGCTCGGCTCGTCTATCGCTACCATGGTGACCTGCACCACCGGCGGAAGCTGATTGCGCATCGTCGGCACAAGAGGGGATGAATCGGTATTTACCGCGACGGGGTTTGACGGCGTGGATGCCCATGCCTTGGAATCGTAGGCGTAATGCGGCGCAAGTTGTGCATAAGAGGTCGTTCCGGAGATGGCCGGATCGTTCGGCGACCGCATCGGGAGGATGATCAATGCGATCACATTTTCCGCAATGGTCCGCTTCAACGGGGGAGACGCGCCAAAGGGATCGGTGAACCAGAGCGGCGGAAACGTAGTGAAATCAGAGGTGTAGAATTCACTCGATTCCGTCGGGACGCTCAGTTCCTTGAGCCGGAAGCGATAGCGCAGTGGAATAATCGTCGCGCCGCTGGTACCGGATAAAAATGTCGGGCGGTCGGTATTGTCATTGGAGAACTCGACAAAATATCCGCACTCATTCAGCAGGTTGGTCAGGGTCGCCGTCGAGGCGGTGGAAGAGTAACCGAGGGGCGCCTGGAAAAAAATCGCGTGGGTCGTAAAAAGCAGCACGCTGTTGCTTCTTGTGGAGTATATGGAGTCGAAAATCCCTGGTTGTTGGGTGGGCGAAGTCATCGCCTGCCCGGTGATGAATTGCAACTCCGACTGGCGCAGGTAGGAGCTCGGCACGAATGTAGAGGCATTCGCCGTGGTGCGCGGGTTGCCGTTCACGTCCGCATAATCCCAGTAGGTGTTCAGCATCGCCTGGCTGATCTTTCGCGTCATCGATTCAAATCCCGCCCGCGCTTCCTGGAAGGAATCGACCTTGGCCTGCGTATGCACCATGAGGTTCGACGCATAGTTGGTGATCTGCACGGTCATGACCAGGATCAGCACGAGGATCGCCGTGGCGACAAGCAGTTCCACGAGGGTGAATCCACCGGCTATGCGGCCCCGCATCCGGCTCACGAAAGGAACGCCGTCATCCTGTTCACTCTTCCCTCGTTCCTCAAACTCCGTTTGGGAACGCGCTTGTCCCCGAAACTCTGTTTCGCCTGCGCCCAAATCCACGCAATGCATCCCTGCTGACGGCATTCGACCTCGCGCGCGAAGCGCCATTCTTTCTGAAACGTGAATTTCGGCACTCCCTCTCAGGAAAAAACCGCCGCCATCCTGTTCACTATCGCTCGAAGTTTTCCTCAACATGTCAGACAAGGCTTGGCGCCTGCGCTGGACGATCCGGTCGGGAAGACGCATGGATCAAAGTCCGTTATTGGCGACGTAGCTGGTATAAACGCGGGTCGCCGAGGGATTGGAGACTTTGCGTACGGTCACGGTCACGGTCGCCATCGGCTGGCTCGCCTGCGACTGCGATGCGGTGGTCTGCGAAGAAGTGGCGGATTGGATGGATATCGTGGTGGAGGACGGCTGCACTCCCGCCGGGATGCTGCTGTTATAGTAAACCTGCACCCCCGCGCTATAGACGTAGCTCGTGGGGGTGGTGGAGGTGGGGTTCGCCGCCACGGCCTTCCCCTGGTCATCAAAATAAAAACCCTGCACCGGGGGCAGCACGGGATTCGAGCCGGCGTTCTGGTCCACAAGGCTCAGGAGCGACGAAAATTTTGCTTGTTTTACTTGTGTTAACACATTCTCCGCGATTTGTGATTCGACGGTCGAATCCACCGAGTTCGTGAAAGCGTTCAATCCCACAGGCAGCAGGCCAAACAAACCCACAAACGCAAAGCTCACGATCCCGAGCGACAGCACCACTTCGATCAAGCTGAATCCGCGCATGCCGGATCGCAAGGAACGGGAAGCCTGTGAAAATTCGTCGGCTGCCCGCCCGCCCTGGCACAGGGTGGATTCATGCCCCATGCGGCGGCTTGCCACCTTGAGTGCCGGGGCCAGGGCGCTATGAATGCGGAGGGAAGCTTTCAATGGGTTGAGTGTGGTGGGTCGCATGGGGGGTTCAAGTTGTTAGTAATGCACTTTTATGCACACAACTTGCCGCATCCACTTTCCAATTGCAAATCTTTTTTTAAAAATTTTCATGGGCCTTAAAATTCTTCAGCAGCACCCCTTTCCATTCAAAAGCCGGGCGCGTGCCGGATCGCGTGTCATGGAAGTGAAATTCTTCATTCCTGGTAAGGGGCATTCCCGTGAAAAGAAAACCATGGGAGAGCGAACAAACAGCATCACGGAAAATTTTATCATTTTCCAGCTAATTTGCAAATAAAGCCGGACGCGAAAAGGCACGACGCCAAATTTCTCATCCCTCATCATTGGCAGGGCTAATCAACCCTTGCCAACCCTTACCAACCGTCAGCTATCCCCCATCCCTGCCATTAGCTCACCCGGCGTTTGCGCAATCTCTGGAATCCGATGAGCATTCCAAACCCGCCCAAAATCATCCCCCATGTGCCGGGCTCGGGAATTGCCGTCAGCACGATGTCGTGTCCGCCGATCGTCGCATTGGCACCATCCGCAAAATTCCCCGTGTAGCTCAGCGCGAACTCCTGTTTCACCCCGTTCACAATCACGTAAACATCGCCGATCGTGTTATCCACCCCATCCGCCGCAAACCGGTCGTTCGTTCCCGCGTAGTAGATCAGACCCGAGGTGGTCGTTCCGTCAACATCCAGCGCCAGCGTTTCAAAACGGCCCGCTGTCAGCCCGGTCCCCAGGTTGAACACGAAGTAATTGTCCAGCGTACTGTTCGCGCTCTTCGCGTTGTAATCGCTCGATGCATTCGACACCAACGTGTTGTAATCCGTGCTCGAGAGGCTCAACTGCAATGTCACCCCGGAATTGCTCGACCCGATGTTCCCGCTTGTCTGGATCTGGCCCACTGTCTGGCTTTGCAGCGATACTCCCGTCCCGATCCCAAGGTTCACCTGACCGGCTGTCCCGGTCACGATCATCTGCGAGTAGAACAGGTGCGAGTTCAATGCCTGCGGTGTTCCTGCGCTGCCGGTAGTAGCCACATTGAAGTTCGCCATCGAACCCCCATCGTAGCTCAGGTCCGTGGTCATCACTCCGGTCTTATTCCCCACTCCGGGGCTCGTCACGCCGCCTGCGCTCACTGTCAACGTGCTCGTGATTGTTCCCGTGCCGGACAATACGCTGCCGCTGCCGGTCGTGACCGCCCCGCCACCCAATGTCCCGTTCACCGCAAGGCTGCTTCCGTTGCTTAGGCTCGTTCCGGCCGTCGCATTCACCGTCCCGCTGCTGAT
>JBAVPB010000312.1:0-2104 GCA_049692655.1 Chthoniobacteraceae bacterium
CCCGCGTTGCATTCCTTCGAGAGCACCGCAATCGCCACCGGCCCCTCCGCATTTTTCAGAAACTCCAGCACCGTCGCCTGGTTCGGCGCGCGCGCCCCGAGTTCCTCGATCTCCTCGTCGCTCACCGCCCGCACGAGGCTGGCAAAAATCTGTTGCTTGTGCCCGATCTCAGCCTTGCGGATCACCTGCGGCAGCACACTCCGCAGCGCCACTTCCACGGGACAGCAATAGTAATCCGCGATCCATTTCGCGAGCTGGATCAGGCGCGGGTTCATCGCCGGCTTGTCGCCGATCACCCGGTCGATCGCCTTCATCCCCTTCACGTCGGAATGCTCCAGCAGCTCGATCACCGTCGCCAGCGCGGTCCGGTTCCGCACCGGTACGCTCACGCGCGAGCCGACCTGGATTTTTGATTCCAGCAGCGGCGGAATCTCGTAATCAAACGCCTGGCTCCCAGACTGATCGACCATCACGCGTGCATATCCCGGCATGGAGTGAGCATGTGTTTTCCCGAGCAATTTTAGTAGCGTTTTTTTGCAATGGCCTTTTAGTAAAGGGGAGGAATGTTTCGCTGGATCAGAAATTTCGTCTTAGTCCTCCTGCTCGCGGCCGCGGCAGGCGCGGGCATCGTACTCTACCTCTCCGGCGATCCCTTTTACACGCTCCACGAATGGCTCGGCTTCGGCCGCTACCACCGTTACGACGCCCTCATCGCCGACGCCGGCAAAAAATACAACATCGACCCCATGCTGCTGAAGGCCGTCATCTGGCGCGAGAGCGCTTTCCAGTCCGACATGGTCGGCAAGGATGGTGAACGCGGCCTCATGCAGGTCATGGACGGCGCCGCCAAGGATTGGGCAAAATCGCAGAAGGTGGACCCCCTCCAGCTCACCGACCTCTTCGACCCGAAGACCAATATCGAGGTCGGCGCCTGGTATCTGAGCCAGTCCCTGAAGCATTACAGTGGCAAGGACGACCCCATCCCCTTCGCCCTGGCCGAATACAACGCCGGCCGCCAGCGCATGAACCGCTGGATCGGCGAAAACAACCTCAAGGAAGCCACCGCCAACGAATTCCAGGGAAACATCTCATTCCCCGGCACCAAGAGCTACGTGCAGGCGATCCAAAACCGGTACGCATATTACAAATCCCGCGGCCACATGTAATAAAACGCGCCCATTTCCGTCAAAATATCGCACCGCAAAACGGCCCTCATTTGCCAGGGCTAATCAACCCTTGCCAACCCTTACCAACCATCAGCTATCCCGCATCCCTGCCATGACGACCCCCCGTTTCCAATTTCGGAGTTGCACTTTCCATCATCACCCTAGACCTTGTTGCCTGTGAGTTTGAGCCTACGTCAGAAAGCGGATTTATATCGCGAGTTGGGACAGCTATTGCACTCCGGCACCCCGTTCCCCGCCGCTGTCAAACTCCTCCATGGCGAGACCAGCGGCGCCCCCCGCAAACTTCTCGCCCGGCTCCACGCCGCCGTCGAAAAAGGCCGCACCGTCGGCGAGGCATTCTCCGACCAGCGCCCGGCCGTTTCTGATCTGGAAGCCGCCATCATCGGCGCCTGCGCCCGCACCGGCAGGATCGACCAGGGCTGCGGCTACCTCTCGGAATACTTCGCCCGGCTCGACACCGCCCGGCGTTTCATCATCAGCAAATCGCTCTACCCATTGTTCGTGCTCCACTTCGGAGTCTTCTCCACGTCCCTCCCGAAACTGGTCTCCGAGGACGGCTCGGCGAACGCATATTTTAAATCGACCCTCGGCGTCCTGTTCTTGTTTTACGGCTGCGCAATCGTCATCGCACTGGCCGTCTCCCTCGTCATCTCCGAGGGAGCGCGCAGCACCATGGTGGATCAGCTTCTCCGCATGATTCCCGGTTTCGGAAAAATGCGCAGGGCCTTCGCCCTCTCCCGCTTTTGCGCGACCTACGAGATGCAATTGCAATCCGGCGTGAACGTCATGGATGCCCTCACCAGCGCCGGCAACGCAAGCCAGAGCGCCATGGTGAGGCAGGTCGTGAAAAAGGCCGTGCCTCTCGTTCGTGGCGGCTCCCAGGTGGGCCCGCTTCTCTCCGGCTCACGGGCATTCAC
>JBAVPB010000313.1:0-11004 GCA_049692655.1 Chthoniobacteraceae bacterium
GGGCGGTGGCGATGCTCGACAAGGTGCTGGATGATCTGGCGCGCGAGGAAAAAGATCTCGATTTTGAAAAGTGGAAACCGTTCCTCACCACAAGCAGCACCCGCCTTTCCTATGTGGACATCGCCGCAGGCTGCGGCACAACCGAGGGAGCCGCGCGGGTCGCCGTGCATCGCCTGCGGAAACGCTACCGCCAGCGACTGCGCGATGAAATCGGCCGCACGCTTGCCGATGACAAGCTGGTCGAAGATGAGATGCGCTCGCTCTTCGCCGCACTATCCGAATGAATTTTTGTAACGCATTGTCGCGGACGCGTAAGAGCAGTTTGAAATGAACCCAACCAACTCCTGCCCCGAATGCGGAAAACCCGTGCCGGCCAACAGCCAGCACCAGCTCTGCCCGGCCTGCCTCATGGCCCAGGCAATCGCCTCCCAGACAGCCGCGGGCAACGCTGCCGCCCCGGCGCCCGTTCCCGCGCCGGATGAAATAGCCGGAAAGTTTCCGCAATTCGAAATCCTGGAATACCTCGGGCGCGGCGGCATGGGAGTCGTCTATAAAGCCCGCCAGAAATCGCTTAACCGCCTGGTGGCGATCAAAATCCTCGCCCCGGAGCGTGAACACGACACACGGTTTGCAGGGCGCTTTGCCCGCGAGGCCGAGTTGCTCGCGAAACTCAGCCACCCGCATATCGTCACCATCCACGACTTCGGCGAAACCGGAGGACTCTATTTTCTCGTGATGGAATTCGTGGATGGCGTAAGCCTGCGCGATCTTTTGCGCGAGGGAAGACTGGAGCCGAAGCAGGCGCTGGCCATCGTGCCGGAGATTTGCGATGCCCTGCAATTCGCGCACGACCACGGCATCGTCCACCGAGACATCAAGCCGGAAAATATCCTCCTCGACCGGCTCGGGCGCGTAAAGGTCGCGGACTTCGGCCTTGCGAAACTGATAGCCGTGGCCGAGGCGGGAGACATCGACCCCGGCAACCATGGATCAGCAACGCTGGCCACAGGCGACCTCACCGAGACGGGCAAGGCGATGGGCACGCCGAGCTACATGGCGCCCGAACAAACCTCACATCCCGATGAAGTGGACAACCGCGCCGACATCTACGCGCTCGGAGTGGTCTTCTACCAGATGCTCACCGGCGAACTCCCCGGCAAAATCCTCGAAGCCCCCTCGCGCAAGGTACAGATTGATGTCCGTCTCGACGAAATAGTGCTGCGGGCCTTGGAAAAAAATCCTGAACTCCGCTTCCAGCAGGCCAGTATCTTTAAGACGCAGGTGGAAACGATTGCAACAACACCGCCTCCCGGACAGGCCGTAATGCCAGGAGAAGGAATTACCCAGGCAAAACTCGACGAAATGTCCCGCGACCGGAATAACTGGCACCTCTATTTTATTTATTTTTGCCGGCGTGATCCACGAATCATCGTGCCGAAACGCATCACTGGCCTCGGCTGGACCATTAATTTCGGCAACCCATTCGCTGTGCCATTCACCATCGGCATCATCGGATTGGTGTTGGGAGTTATGGAAGCCGCCAATGTGGTAGGTTTGACCGGCAATGCGCTGCTGACGGTCAAGGTTGCGGTTCTTATTGGCGTCGTATGGATTTGCCACAAGCTTTCCATGGCACGCATCCCGTGCGAGCTCCTGAAAACGCCACAACGCTTCTCGCGCATGGCCATGGTGGGCGCGGGCTGGCCTTTCGCGGTTTTTGCATGTGGTGTGGCAATGTCACACTTCACGCCCAGATTTGATACCACATCTACATTTCAGTTTTCCCTGGTGATTTCGGCGATTGGCACGACGTTTCTCGGCTGGGACGCGGTATGGCAAATCCGGCGTTCGGCGGGGAGACTACATGGGCTGTGGCTTGCGTTGTTCGACGGTTTGTTTTTTCCGCTGCTCGCCCTGTTTGGCATGTTTTGGGTGAGCGTCATCGGGACGTTCGTTTATCAGTACTACAAAAGCATCACTGAAAACGGAACGGTTCCCGACTTTTTGGGCGTGTACCATGATACTGTTATCCTCACTTGGCTCGCATCGATATTGACCGCGGCCTTTGCGGACTATTTTCTCATCCGCACGGTCTGGCGCGCAATGAATAGACAGGCCGCCCACGCATCGATAGCCGCTTCCCAAGCGCCATCGGAATCCAACAGTGCAACACTGGCAGGGTTCGCGTTGTCCCTGGTTTTTCTGGGCAGTCTTTTCAGCATCATCGATGGAATTCAGATCGCACTGTTTCCAACTGGGTGGATTTTCCCCACCGCTTCCATTCTCATCCCGGCCTTGTCCGGGATGGCACTGGGAGTGTCGGCCCGAAAAAGCAGGATCAGAAAGTGCGTCTTGATTCTCGGGGCGATCAATATCGTCATGGGGCTGGCCATACCCTTCGATAACGGGAGTATCGGAAAGGTGCTGCGTTCCTTTCTCAACCCATCACATTCACATGCCATCCCCGCGCAGATTGAATCCAGGTAGTTCTTATTTAAAGATGTCAGATTGGAGAAGCCACCTGAAGCCACACCATACGACGTGTATGCATCCGGGATTATCGAGATATGGAGTTTTGGATTGATCGTTTTATAAGCCCGTCCAATATTCCCTCGTGATCACCCTCCCCCGACATTTCGCCGCACTTCTTCTCGCCTTGACTCTCATGAACACCAACCCGCTCTACGCGGCTGACTCCACTGCGATGCAATCGATCCGTTTCTTCGGCCGCTGGGACCTGCGCGCGCCGGATCGTGCTATCACCGTGAACAGCGGCAGCTATCTGCTTGCTCAATTTTCCGGAAACTCGATCAGCGCCCGCTTCGACGTCGCAGCCAACCTGCCGCCGCTGCCGGTTCTCACATGGCGTATCGATGGTGGCGAATGGCAGTATGCGGAAATCGCCCCGGAATTGAAACTCGCCGAAGGACTGGCAGCGGGGCCGCACACGCTCTGGCTCATGGTGCGGGGACTCGACGAACACCAGAGCCGCTGGAAACAGCCGCTCTTGGCCAGCGTGACTTTTCTCGGTCTCGACCTGCCGGCCGGTGGCCAGCTTCTCAAGCCCCTCGCGGAGTGGGATAACCCGAAGCTGAAGATCGAATTTCTCGGTGACAGCATCACCGAGGGGGTGCTGGTGGGTGGTCCGCATGGGAAAGCCCAAGCCACATGGCCATGGAGTTCCAATGCGCTCGACTCCTGGGCCGGTCAGACAGCCTTGTCACTCGGGGCGATGTGGCGGCAGGTCGGCTTTGGAGCCACGGGCATCAACCACGGCGGCAGCGGCGGGGCGATCGCCGCCCAGGATTCTTTTAATTTCTTTTACGACGGATGTCCGCGCGACGATTGGCAGCCCGATCTCGTGGTGATCAATCAAGGGGCAAACAATGCCGGGGATAACGGCGGAAAATATCTCCCTCTCTACGAAAAATACCTGGCCACGATCCGCGCGGCTTATCCCAAGGCAAAAATCGCCGCCGTCCGTCCCTTCTCCGGTGCGCAGGCCGATGCAATCAAGGTTGCAGTCGATGCGGCACGGGCTGCCGGCGACAAGGAGATTTATTACATTGATACCACCGGCTGGTACCTGGGCCCTCTCCATCCTCCCGCGAAAGACTGTGCTGACATCGCGGCGAAACTGACCGGCGTCTTGAAGACAGAGGTCCTGAACGCGAAGCCATAAAGGTTTTCACGCTGGCCGCTGGCCGTCTCCCGCAGCTTTCCGGCTTGCTTCCCGGGCTGGGCTGGGGTATTCCGGCATACCACTATGAAACACATCGTCGCCTTGTTTGCGTTGCTTTTTGCCGTGACTGCTTTTGCCGATGACGCCGCGCCTGCGATCAGCGCGCACCAGGCGCTCGACGCCGCCGAGAAAAACATGAACGAGCGCGGCATCGGCAAGCAAGTTTTCATCGAGTCCGTGACCTTGAAGAAGGATGCGGCATTCAGCGCGGAACCCGCCTACTGGTTTGTCAAATGGTCCCACTCAATCCCTGCGACGGATCCGCATAAAGTCGAGATCGGCATCAAGGTGCGAATGGATGGCAGGACCACCCGTCTCGTAAAAGGCCGGAACGAGCCCTAAAAGCGCATCGCGCTTCTAAAAGCACCCTGCCACCGGCGCGGGAGGATCATCCGATGAGTATGGAGATGCGGCTTTAACAAAGCCTTCCCAACCATCAGGCGTCGGGGCTCGATAGAAATTACAGAGTAAACGCCATTTTTCTGAAAAATAAATTACATAAAACTAACAATTGTCTTGCTTCGTAATGGGTTTTTTGCAATATTTGAGCAATGACAGACCGCGTTGTCGAATCACCAAAGGTGCGCTCTTTGTGCGCATGGCATTTTTCATTCCCAACATACTTTACAAAACAAACCCAATTGATGCTTCCAGGCAGATCCTATGTTTCGATGACGAACCTGGGTGCCGTCCGGCCAGGTCCGGGTAAGTCCGGCCAAGTCCGGCATAAGACCCCCTGTTGATTGCAAAAAACTTTAAATTTTAATGTCCAAGCCATTCTTCATTACCACAGCCATTGATTACACAAATGGCGCTCCTCACATCGGCCACGCTTATGAAAAAGTGCTCGCCGATGTGATCGCGCGCTATCATCGCTTGAAAGGGAATGAGGTCTTCTTTCTCACGGGCGTCGATCAGCACGGGCAAAAAGTGCAGCAATCGGCCGAGAAGCAAAGCGTCGAGCCTCAGCAGTTTGTCGATGATATCACGAAAAAGTTTCTCGCGCTCTGGCAGAAGCTCGACATCAGCTACGATCGCTGGGCGGCGACCACGGATCCTCTCCACAAGATCTGTGTGCAGGAAATCCTCCAGCGGCTTTTTGACGAAGGCCAGCTCTACAAGGCGAAACAGGGCGGCTACTACAGCGTGCGGCAGGAGCAATT
This sequence comes from Chthoniobacteraceae bacterium, assembly GCA_049692655.1. Lineage (GTDB taxonomy): Bacteria > Verrucomicrobiota > Verrucomicrobiia > Chthoniobacterales > Chthoniobacteraceae > DASZPK01. The sequence goes on from JBAVPB010000313.1 coordinate 4,906, forward strand.
CCTCACCGACAAGGAACGCAACGCGGAAGGGGAGTTTGGCCCGGAATGGGGCGAGGTGGAGTTTCGCGAGGAGGAAAATTACTATTTCAAACTGGCGGAACACAAGGATTGGCTGCTCGCGTTCATCGACAGCCACGAGAATTACATCACCCCGGCCTTCCGCCGTTCCGAGTTGCGCAATGCCGTGGAGAGGCTCGCGGGCGATCTCTGCGTCTCCCGCCCAAAATCGCGTCTCAAGTGGGGAATCGAGTTCCCGTTCGACCCCGAGTTCGTCACCTACGTCTGGTTCGATGCGCTGGTGAACTACATCAGCTTCGCCGATTACGATCCTAAATCCAAAACCCAGAACCCAAAATTCACCGCCCTCTGGCCCGCGCTGCATGTCATCGGGAAGGACATCATGATCCCCGCCCACGGTGTTTACTGGCCGATCATGCTGAAGGCGCTCGGCTTCACCGATGAACAGATCCCGCCTCTGCTCGTTCACGGCTGGTGGAACATCGCCGGCGAAAAAATGAGCAAGAGTACCGGCAATATCGTCGATCCCGATGCGCTTGCGGACAAATACGGCAACGAAGCGCTGCGCTATTACTTGATGAGTGATATCGCCACGGGCAAGGACGCCGATTTCAGCGAAGAACGACTCGTGCAACGTTACAATACCGACCTGGCAAACAGCTTGGGCAATCTGCTCAACCGCACGCTCAACATGGCGCAAAGATATCGCACCGGCAAACTGACTCCAAAATTGGAGATCGCGGGAGCGCCCGATTTTGCAAGTACGCTTGCGGCGTACCGTGCGCAGTTTGAAGGCACCGCGTCCAATGCAGCGCCCGCTTACAGCATCCACCTCGCGCTGGGCGAAGCCATGAGTTCCGCCTCGCTATGCAACCAGCTTATCGAGAGCGTGGCCCCATGGAAGCTTGCCAAGGATCCCGCACAAGCGGATCTGTTGGACGCCGTACTTTACACCCTTGCGGAATCGCTCCGGATCATCGCGATTCTCATTTCACCGGTGCTGCCAAAAGCGGCTAAAAATATTTTTGTCCAACTCAATTGGGACCAACATTTCTCCCTCGCGGATGCAACATGGGGTGGTCTGCCCGATGGTCACATCGTTGGCAGCCCCACGCCTTTGTTTCCACGGATTGAAGAATCCAAAGCGTAATCGCAGGGATAGACGTAGCTCTTAAAGCTACAAAACAGGCCATAGTTTCCTTACAAAATAGGTGCTGGTTTTTATCTAGAATCGGCTTTTCGACGAATTCCTTCTCAAAATCGCGATTTTACAAAGATTTTTTCCTAAATTTTCATACTTGGGCGCACATCACGCCCCCTTCTGAGACCAAAACGCATAGGTAATTACCCCTACGTCATTTTAAGTCCACAGAGAAAATTTCTTATCAGGCATATAGGTGAAAACCCTATCAGTCGAAAATCGGTACATTTCATGCTAATAGTTTTACTTATAATACCAAAAATAAGTATTACATTATATAATATTATCCCTTAATGTTCCCATTAGTTGGAAAGGTGGTTGTTTTCCATGTTTACCCCGTCAGGCCATAAATTCAGACCGATCACAAAAACGTGTCAACTGTTGAGACTGTCCTGTTCAGGGTTCACGTTTGTTGAAATCCTTGTAGCTGTCTGCGTGGTAAGTATCGGGTTTATCGGGTGCTGGATGGGGCTCGGCCAATGCTTCCGGATGGCCGGTGCTCACCGCGAGACGATTGCAGCCACTGAGTGCCTGATGCAACGCATCGAACAAACACGTGCTTCGGGATGGACGGTGCTTACCACAGCTACCGGTGTCCGGGACCAGATTTTAAATTCGCCTCTTGGATGTTCCGCACCTCTCTCTCAATTGCAGGAACAAATCACCATATCGCCGTATCCAGCCCTGATTCCAGCTCCCACCCCCATCGTCGTGGTACGCAACACGAACGGCACCGAGCAAATCATCTCGCAGCCCGCAGCCGGATTCGATTTGCGATCACTCCTCGCCGTGAGGGCTGATCTTCAACTCACCTGGCAGAGCAATTTGGGCCAGCGGCAACGCACCCGGCAGATCTCCACAGTCATCGCACTCGATGCGCTTCTAAAATAATCCATCGCCATGAAAACCAAAACCCGTAACCGCTTCTCCAATCACGCGGGATTCACCCTCGTCGAAATGATGGTGAGTTCCGCCTGCGCTGTCATTCTTTTTGGCGGCATGCTCGTAACGATGGTCGCCCAACAGCGCGGTTTCATCGCCGCCCTCTACCAGATGGACTCGCAAGCCGACGAAAGCCGCGTGCTCGCCTACCTCAGTCGCGACCTTCGCAATGCGACATCCGTGCAAATTTCAGCCCAGGGAACGCAGGTAACCCTCACCATCCCCACATCCACGGCAAGCCCGACCTTGAATCTGAACCTCGGCCTCCCTCTCCTGTCGCTTCTCTCGCCCCCTACCACTTCCGGCACTGCCACCGAGACCATAAGCTACTACCGGCAGGGCACGGCCATTGTCCGGCAGGTGGGCACCGTGGCGACCCAGCTCTCGACCTCTGCGACTCAATTCCAAATCGCTCTTAATGGCTCCATGGTTTCGACCACCCTCCAGTTCCAGCCGACATTTTCAATCGCCACGGATGTCCAGGCTGCAACCGCCACGCAAGTGACCTCGTCAGTCTATCTTCTGAATTCCAGTCAACTCTGATCCAAGAGCAATGCTACTCCCCCCTGAACAACCCTTGCACAATAAATCCACCGGCCATGTGCTCATCACGGCCGTTTGCATTCTGGCAGTCATGGCCATGATCGCGGGATTTACCATCCAGGCCGTCAGTGCGCGCTACAAGACAGCCTATCGCACCGCAGCCTGGCACGAAGCACTTGTAGTCGCGGAATCCGGGGTGGATATGACTATCGCGCAGGTCGCCGGTTTGCTGCCTGATGTGAATATCAGCTCCAACGGCATCACCACCGCCACCTCGCCATTCTCCACCAGCCTGATCACCGGACTGAAAATCATGCCCGGCGGCCTGAATCTCTCAAACGGCATCTCCCTCTCCGTAACTCCGGATCCCCTCACGCACGGCGGCGAAGGCGCCACCACCTCCAGCTCCACTGTCACCATCGACATCCTCCCACTGAACCAACTCCTCAACACAAATCTCATATCCGGCGCCCTTGGCCTCCTCACTTCCGGCAGCATCCCTTCCATCAACATCCTTCGCATCCAATCCACCGGCACCGTTTACCTGCCGGGATCAAGCCGCGTTTCAGACGTCTCAAAACTCGATGCCGATCTGCACCGCGCAGTCCTTGTCACGGACCCGACCGGCCACAAAGTGTCGCAGCCTTATGTCTCCCGCCAGATCGAAGTGTTGCTGAAACCGGTCTTCCCTTTTGAAAACGGCGTCGCGTCCAATGGCTTCCTGCACAACACCAATCCCGGCACCATCTTCGATAGCTTCAGTTCCGCAAGCCCGACCACCAGCACAAACAATCTCTACGATCCCGCCAAGAGCCGCCAGAACATCCAGGTCTCCTCAAACAGCTCCGACGTCGTGCTCTCCGGCACGGTGGATGGCAATGTCCTCACGAACCAGGCCGGCATCCTCAAGACCTCGCAGATCACCGGCCTGGTGAATAACAGCTACTTCAGCGCGATCCCCGCAATCAATGTCCCCACATGGGCGGGCACAGCAGTCGCGTTGTCCGGTTCTCATAGCGTTGCCGGCGGCATTCTACTCGCCCCCAGCCAGACCACCTACTCCAGCGTACAGGGCACTTTGCATGTCACCGGCAATATTTTGTCGGGCCTCGGTTCCCTGCTTGGTGGCATCCCCATCGTAAGTGGAATCACCAGCAGCGAGGCCGATATCTATGTGACCGGCGATTTCAACGGCAATCTCATCGTCGATCCCGGCACGAGCGTTCATCTCTACGTCCAGGGAAATGTCACCCTCGGCCCCAACGCCCTCCAGAACCTCACAAACGTCGCCGCAAACGTGCAGATCTACGGCGTCTCTTCCAACTCCGGCCCCTCTCCCACCATGTCCATCGACACCACCGGCAATCCCGTTGCCGCTGTTTACGCGCCCACCCACGCGGTCACGCTCTCCGGCAATGGCGGCTTCAGCGGGGCGCTCACCACCGCATCGCTCACCATCCCATCCGGAGCCGATGTTCATTTCGACGAAGCCCTCGCACTGCAAACCGGCCCGGTGCTCGGCTATCAACTCATAGGCTGGCAGGAGTTGAACGTACAATGAAACACGCCGCAGCAGCCCATTTTCCTTCCGTAATACCCACCACGCGGGCTCCTGCCGTCGTCCAATGGTCGCGCAGCATCCAGGAAGCGCCCATGCCGCAATCCTTCGCAGCACAGGGCAGCCGCATATCGCCCGCCATCGCTACCTTCTTCAGGCATTACTGGCCCCTCTTTTTGATCGTCTGCACATTCACCGCGTATGCATGGATGGGCCAGCTCTGCGCCTCCCTCGCCGCGCAATGCAAAACCTTGAAAGTGGCCAACGCCGCCCTCACGCAGTCCGGCATGCGCCAGGCGCAGGAAGCCTTCGAGTCGGGCGATTTCCGCAAGGCCGATGTCCTCATGCGCTCCGTCCAGCTAAGCCTCCCCGATGACCCCGCGCTGAAATTCCTCCGCGCCCGCATTCTGGAATGCAATGGCAGGTTCGGGGATGCCGCAAACGCCTACGAACGCCTCTACGTCGCATCCGGCGATGCCTACTCCGGCGTGAAAAACGCCCTCCAGTTTTGCCGCCGCATGGCGACCGAACGCAACGTGGAAAATGGCGTGGAAAGCAAACCAACTCGCGAAGTCCTCTACCGCCTGCATGAGGAATTGATGCAACGCGGGGATATCTCCTCCGCTCGCGCCATCGCCATGGACCTCCTGCCCGATCTCGAGCCGCTCCGCGCCAGTTCCGAGTCGATTCTGCGGCAGAGCGATAACAACGCCGTCATCACCCCCTATGCCGGCGGCGAACGCATGGATGTCCGCGTCAATTCGCTCAACCAGCAGACGCTCGATCTCCTCAACCACCTCCCCATCCATTCCCTCACGGCGAAGGATAGCGGCATCACCATGCTCGGCATCTTTTCCAACCTCGACATCCAGGTGCTGAACATTTCCCGCAACCACCTCGGCGACATCAACTCCCTCCGCACCCTCCCTCTCTCCTCGCTGGATATCTCGGATTGCCCCGTCGCCGATATCCAACCGCTCGCGGGCCTCCCTTTGCACACCCTCAATCTCTCCCACACCAACGTCAGCTCCATCTACCCCCTCATCCTTTGCCCGCTCGAGGAACTCGGCCTCGCCGGCTTGCCGATCCGCGACCTTTCCCCGCTTCGCAATCTCTCCCTCCGCAGTCTCGACCTCGCCCATACCCGCGTGGACGACATCTCCGGCCTCGCCCGCCTCCCCCTGGAAACGCTCCATCTCGATTCCACCAAAGTGCGCAACCTCACCCCCCTTGCCGGCACCAGGCTGAAATGCCTCACCATCTCAAACACCCCGGTAAACGACATCTCCCCCCTCGCAGGCATGCCCCTGCAAATCCTCGACCTCCGCGGCTGCACCCAGCTCACCGACCTCACCCCTCTCATCGCCTGCACGAAACTCGAGGAACTCCATTTGCCAAAAGGCGCCCAGGTCCCCCCGGCCCTCCTGCACCTTCCAAAACTGCGCATCATCAGCCACTAGTGTCATGTGTTCCCAGCCCCAACGGGGCGAATCAAGTCAGCCTGGGGCAACGCCCCAGGAACTACGCCAAAAAAACCTCTAGCCCTGTAAGGGCGACACAATCCTCCCTTGAATCGCAGATAAAAGTGCATGCCACGCTCCAGGCCCGCAGAAATCTCGAGGAACAAATCAAACAACTCCTCGCCGACTTAAAACTTAAAACTTAAAACTTAAAACTTAAAACTTAAAACTAGGAACTAGGAACTAGGAACTAGTGTAGTGTCCCTTAAATAAGGGGTCTTATTTTCGGCGCTTTGGCTCGGTGGAACCGGGATGAATTTCTTCCAGCCGGCGTTTGCATTTAGCGAGCTTTTCGAGGATTTTCTCGACGCTTGCTG
>JBAVPB010000314.1:0-3922 GCA_049692655.1 Chthoniobacteraceae bacterium
AGCCTGTTGTCATTCACGTTCCAGCTTTTGCCATCCCAGGTCATGATCTCACTTCCCGGGTCGAATACAGGGACATCCTTGCCGAGGAAGGAGGATTGGGGTTTCGCCGCCGGCTGAGCAGCTCCGCCGCCGGCTGCCGGTGCTGCAGGCGCAGGAGCCGGGTCGGGCACTTGGGCCCGGAGATTGAGCGATATCAGTAAAAGACATGGAAAAATGAGGCGCTTCATACTTTTTTGATTCCTTTCACTCGCAGTAACCCTTTATCGCCCACTTCTATCTCAAAGTAAAATTTCTGCCCCTTCTGGATGTTGATCTGGTTGAATTCCGGCGGGATCAACAATGGCAAAACATCATTCCCGTTGCCCCCGTCCACATCCACCGAAAAAAGACGCCCGACCGACGGTGACCATGAGAGCGAATTATCGATGGTGGCGCTCAGCTTGTAGGTGTTCCCGCGCAAGCTGTTGGAGTTGGCGAGGTAACTTTGCGTATCCAGCGGCGTGAGCGTCCGGTAAGGGTCGCTGACAGTATTGTAAAAGTAAAAACCCCCGCCCAGGAAGGCGAGAAAAACGACAATGACAATGATGATCCAGATGGGGTTTGAGGAGGAACTTGCGCGTCGGGCCATTAAATGAAGTTAGGTTTCCGCACCGTCATTGGCAACAGAGTATTTTCGTGGTTATTCCCAGCGGCTTTGCTTGGAGCCGATGTAGGCCAGGATGAGCCCCAGCAGGATGTGGGACAGCAGCACCCACACGCAAAGGCCGGTTTTTGAAAGCTGCGTCTGTGTTACACTTTGTACTACATCATAGAAACGCGTGTCCTTCATGGTTTCGATGAATCCCGACCAGCTCCAGTAGGCCGCAATGAAGGGGCGTGTCAGCCACGCGATCGTTTTCGGCAGCGCCAGCACCGCGCCCGAGAGCGGCAGTTGGAAGCCGACGAGATATACCGATACCAGCGAGGCCTGTTCCGGCGATTTCATGAGCGCGGAGATGCCGAGGCACACAGCCGTCATGGCGGCATTCACCATCATCAGCAACGCGATTTGCATCACCAGGTCGCCCGGGAACCGGCAGATCACATTCACAAAAACGGCCATCCAGATCGATTGTGCGGCCACCAGCGCAAATAAAAAACACGCCTTGCTTGCCACGTAGCTCGAGGGCCGCAGCCCGGCAAATTTCTCCTTTTCAAAGATCAACCTTTCCCCTGCGATTTCCCGCGCGGAATTGTTCGAGCCCATCAGCGTCAGCAGGATCACCTGGAACATCACGAGCCCCGAGACCAGGCTCGCCACATGCGAGGATTGCAGCATGAACTCGGCATGCTGCATCAACTCCTGGACGACGTTCGCCTTGGTATCCATGTTCAGGTTCTGGATCTGCGGCAATCCGTCCCACGCAAAAATCACGACGAGGAAGGGAAACCCGAACATCAATGCCGCCTGCAGGATCAATTGGCTGCGGTCGCGCAGGAAAATGCGCCAGCGCCGCGCAAGCAGCACGAGGAACTGCGTGAGCGCCCCCGGGGTTGCATACTCCTCCGGTTCGGCCCCGCCTTCCTTGGCGGGTTCATCCGCGTTTTTCTTGAAGAAATCTACAAGGCTCTCCTTCGCGGGGTGCTTTTCCTCTGCTCCGGCATCCTCTTCCGTCTCCACTTTCTTGAGCGAAAAGGATCCCTTGTGTTTCTGCCACGACCTGTGCCAGTCCTCCGCTTTGCGTTTGGTCAGGCAGGGAAAAAGATCCTCTGGATTATCGAGGTCAAAATAATGGTAGAGATATTCGCCCGGGCCGTGATAGACGAGATGCCCCTGGTAAAGCACCACCACGCTGTCATAGAGGTCGATGTGGCGCAGGCTGTGCGTCACCGAAAGCACGATGCGATTGTTATCGAGCGAGATTTTTTTCATCAGCCGCACGATTTCATCCTCGGCTTTCGGGTCGAGGCCGCTGGTGACCTCGTCCGCAAGTAGCAGCGCCGGCGAGCTTACGATTTCCAACGCCAGCGCCAGCCGCCTCTTCTGCCCTCCCGAGAGCACGCGCACCTGGCGGTCGGCGATCTCCTCCAGCCCCACTTCTTTCAGGATTTTTTCAGTCCGGTTTGTGCGCTCCTCGCTGTCCAGCCCGGCGACGCGCAGTTTCAGCGCGGTCTCGACATTTTCCCACACGGTCAGGAAGTCATAGGCGATGCTGAATTGCGGCACATAGCCGATTTCATGCGGCTCGAGATCCTCCTCTTCCGCAAGGTTGCGTCCCTCCCAGTGTATCGAGCCGTCCGTCTGCTCGGTCAGCCCCGCGACGACTTTCAGCAGCGTGCTTTTTCCGCAGCCCGAGGGCCCCAGGATCGCGGCAAAATGGCGCTGGGGAAATCCCGCGGTGATTTCGTGGAGTAATGTCTGTTTTTCGGGTTCATGGCCGATTTGGAGGGAGATGTTTTGAAGATCGAGCACTGGGGGGGATGATTACCGAAAGTTGCAGGTTTGAACATCACAAACACTGCGTCCTGCATTTGGTTGCAAAGTTTTTTTGGAAAGGCCCGTGGGGGCGCAACTCCGCGATTGCAATTGCGTTCACTATCATTTTACTTTCCGCAATGTTACAGTCTTCATCCCCCTTGCAGGCGCCGCACGGCTGCCCTGGATATATATGGTGAATTCATCCCGAAGAAAATCCCCCTCGCTGGCCGTCCGTCTTGCGATCTGGGGGCTCCCCTTGCTTTTCATCCTGCTGGTCGCGGGCTTCCTCGTCGGGCGCGCCTGGTTCAATGCCTACCTCGAGAGCCCGGCCTTTCGCAAGTTGATCGGCGACCTCACGTCCAGCCAGCTAAAGGCGCGTGGCGAATACACTCCTTTCCATTTTTCCGGCGCCGGGATTTACTCGGACGCGTTCAAGGCTGGCGGCACGCCGCAGGCTTTTTTCTCCAGCCTTTCCGCCGACCAGATACGCGCGGAAATCAATCTCGGAGGCCTCTGGAACCACGCGTGGGAACTGGATGAGATCGATATCCAGCGCGTGGAGGTGTCCCTGGGCCATACAGCCTCCGCTCCCTCCGCCGATGTCACGGATTTACAAACAGAGTCCACAGCGCAACAGCCCCCAGCCTCCCCGGCCATGCATTTTGACTGGCTGCCCAAGCGTGTGGATTTGCGCAAGGTAGTGATCCGTGAGGCCGATTTGAAATGGGGCGAAAACACGCCCACGCAGGGCTCGGTGAAAAATGCCCCCGTCACGCTCACTCCCGATGGCGATGCCTGGAATATTCTTTGCGAGGGCGGTGTCGTCTCGCAGGCTGGCATGCCGGATTTCACGGTTGACCAGGCGCGCCTGCGTTACCAGAAGCCCTCGCTCTTCATCACCAACAGCCAGTTGCGCTGCGACGCCGGGGGAAGCGTTGCGGTGACAGCCGAGGTGAATTTCGAAAAAGGGATCGATGCCCAGGCGAAGCTCAGCGGCGTCTCTGTCACCCCGTTCTTACGGGAGGACTGGCGCGCAAAATTGAAAGGCAACCTTTCCGGCGACTTGAAAATCCGCGCTCCGCTCCCCCTGATTGGTGCTCCCGCCTTGGAAGGCTCGCTCACGCTGAACCAGGGCCAGCTCGAGGCTTTGCCCGTGCTCGACCAGATCGCGACATTCACCCGCACGCAGCAGTTCCGGCAGTTCAGCCTCACCAGGGTTTCCGGCGACTTCACATCCGTTGCCGGCACTACCACTGTCACCAAATTTGTCGCCGAGTCCGCCGGGCTCATTCGTGTGGAAGGGGGCTTCGTGATCCAGAATTCCCTCATCGACGGCACATTCCAGGTCGGTATCACTCCCTCCTCTTTGCAATGGCTGCCCGGTTCGCAGGAGAAAGTCTTCACTGCTTCGCACGATGGATATGTCTGGACCACCGTGCGGCTCACCGGCCCGCTCAATAGTCC
>JBAVPB010000315.1:0-1931 GCA_049692655.1 Chthoniobacteraceae bacterium
ATCAGCCGCGGGGCGGAACAATTGCACCTGAGCCAGCCTGCGGTCTCCAAACAGATCAAGGAACTGGAGGAGACACTGGGGGTGCGGCTGCTGGAGCGGTTACCGAGGGGGACGCGATTGACCGACGGCGGCAGGATGCTGGCGCAGTATGCGCAGCGGATGATGACGCTGGAGGAGGAGGCGGAACGGGCGGTGGAGGAATTTCGCGGGCTGAAGCGGGGCAGGCTCGCCGTGGGCGCAAGCCAGACGATCGGCGCCTACCTGATGCCAGAGGTGCTGGGCGAATTTCACCGGCGCCATCCCGCCGTGGAGTTGCAACTGGAAGTCGCGAACACGGAGAAGATCCAGCGCCAATTGATGGAGGGGCTGATCGAGATCGCATTTACCGAAGGGGCGATGGAAGGGGAGCATCTGGATGGCGAGGTATTCGACAGGGACGAACTGGTCGTGATCGCGCCGCGCGGGCATGCGCTGCTGAAGCAGAAACAGGTGACCGCGCGCGAGGTCTGCCGGGAACCATTCATATTGAGGGAGGAAGGGTCGGGCACGCGCGAGGTGGTGGTGCGGGCGCTGGAAAAGCGGGGGTTGACCATCGACCCGGTGCTCTCGCTCGCAAGCCCGGAGGCGATCAAGCGGGCCGTGATCGCGGGTGTCGGCATCGCCATTATTTCCCGGCTGGCGATCGGCAGCGAGTTGCAGATTGGTTCACTGGCGGTGGTACCGGTGAAAGACCTTACGATCCTTCGCCCGCTGCATTTGCAGAAACTCCGGGGCACTGCGCAGAGCCCAGCGGCGGCGGCGTTCCTGAAAATCCTCGCATCGGAAATGCAATTGCGCGCAAAGCCGTCAAACAGACGCTAAAATCCCCAGTCTTTCTCCGGCAGCGGGGCCTTGAGGTAGAGCTTCATCTTGTCGCAATCGATGAATGCCTGGGTGCGGGCGAGGGTGCGGGAGCCGAGCAGGGCGCGGGGCTCGCTACCTGTCGCGGCAGCATTTGTGCGGAGCAGGCTTCCGACGTTGAAGACGGCGACGAGCGACTGGCCGACGAGGAGCCGGCCGATCTGGAGATCGAACACCTTGCCGATCTTTGCGCCACTGGTCTCGAAGTGGATGGCTTTGAGGCCGAATGATTTGTCGCTGAGCGTGATCCTGTGGGCCTTGCAAAAATCCTGGTCGAGGACGGTGACGGGCGAGCCGGTATCGACAATGAATTGCACGGGGACATGCTGGACGAAGCCGTTCACGACGAGGTGGCCTTCGTTCAAGTGCATTGTGATTTCGTGCCAGCCGCCGCGCTTGAGCATGGCGCCGAACTGGCCGCTGTCGTCCTTCTCGCGGAGGAGGAGCCGGTCGGCACCGCAATCGATGACCGCGCCGAGATCGTGCATGGTGTCGAGGCCGAGGATGGCGTCGTTTGCCTTGTCGTGCCGGGCGCGGAGGACCTGGTTGAGGTCGCTGAGATCGATGAGGACGACGGGAACATCGCGCACCTGCATGCTCCCGAAGAGGAGCAACGGCACGGTGCCGAGGCGGTGGCGCGTGCCATTTACAATGAGACCCTGGGGCGGCTTGCCGTCCGTGGAGGTGGGGGCGAGATTGAAGAGCTTGGCCTTGGATTCATCCAGGCAGGTGACGGGCGAACCGGTATCGAGCGCGATGACGGCGGAGCGGCCATTTGCGGGGAGGCGGAGGAGGAGCTGGTTCTGCTTGCCACGGCTGAGCGGGAGCGAAATGTAGGCGTCCGCCGGAAGCGACACTGCTGCGGAGGCGGACGTGGCCGGCATCGCCGCAAAGAGGATGAAGCAGGCGAGCGCGGTGAGGATGTGGCTGTTAAACAAGTGCTTCATACAAGACCCGGGCCGGGCAGAGACGAACGCGGGTGCGTGGCACGGATTCAACAACGATTGCATTTCACCGTCAAACTTTCATGT
>JBAVPB010000316.1:0-8941 GCA_049692655.1 Chthoniobacteraceae bacterium
CCAAATTCACGAATTTCAGGAGAATGAAAAATTCCTGGATATCCGGGCACGGCTAGGTAGCTCAGTTGGTAGAGCAGAGGACTGAAAATCCTCGTGTCGGGGGTTCAATTCCCTCCCTAGCCACCTCCCAGCATCAACGGCTTATGGAGGAAGTTGGAAACGGGTGCGGCAAATTTCGCCGGCACACAAGCGAATCATCAATGCCTGCGAAACCGAGAGCTTCCAAAAAGCCATCAGCGCACCATCACAGCGTTTACGTGATCCTGCTCGATGCCGCAGTCTTCAAGCACCCCTCCATTTTGCGATTGAATCCGCTGCGCGATCCCTCGAAGCCGGGTGTGTATGTCGGCATGACGGGGCTGCCCGTCGAGCACCGGTTTGAAAACCACAAGCACGGCTACAAATCCGCATGGGTGGTGGAAAAATACGGCGTCCGGTTGCTGCCGGAATTTTACGAGCACCTCAACCCGATGCCATTCGAAGCCGCCGTGGAAATGGAAAAGGAGCTGGCGGAGGACTTGCGGCGGGAGGGATATACCGTCACCGGCGGCACATAATCTCACGGATCATGCTCTCAATTCTGAGAGAACATCACAGATTTGTAATGTTCCCAATTACACACCATACAGCCAATGGCGAACTCCCCTGCGATTCATCGGCTAACAAGGGGAACTATGAAACTAAGACTATTTAATCACAAGATTGAGGAAGAGGGCTACATCGCACCCACGGATAAGCGGATCTTGAAAAGTGATGCTGCATTGGGACGCGCGCAAACCCTCCTTAATGAAATAAAGGCAAACATGGCAGCCTTCGGTTCGGAACTGGATGCCGCAATGGCTGAGGCTAAAAAGTAGGGAGGACTAAGACCGGCGTGACAGCACTTCCCGTTCGTAAACCTTCACCTCCGGCAGCCATGCCGCGCCCACCGGGCAGTCCAACCGGCGGCAGTACTCGTCCCACACCGCGCCGAATGGCAGCGTCTTCGCTTCTTCAAGCAGAGCCAGGCGCGACGTGTAGTCGCCTTCAGCCTCCGCCGCCCGCAATTTTCCCACGGGCTCCAGCATCGCCACCAGCAGCGCCTTGATCGCGTTGCGCGTACCGATCACCCATGCAGCAATGCGGTTGATGCTTGCGTCGAAGAAATCCAGTCCAATGTGCGTGCGTGGCAGGAAATCCCCGCGCACGAGTTCCTCCATGATCGCCCGGGTCGGATCATCCAGCAGCACCACATGGTCGCTGTCCCAGCGCACCCCGCGGCTTACGTGGAAGAGGATCTCCGGCACGAATTGCAACATGGAGGAGATCTTGTCCGCCACGCTTTCCGTGGGGTGGAAATGTCCCGCATCCAGGCAGAGCAACTTCTGGTTTTTCACCGCGTAGCCCATGTAGAATTCGTGCGATCCCACCACGTAGGATTCCGAGCCGATGCCAAAGAGCTTCGATTCCACGGCATCCAGGTTGTGACGCGGATCGATCTGCTCCTTGAAGATGGCGTCCAGCGACGCCTCCAGCCGTTCACGCGGTCCCTTGCGATCGACCGGGATGTCCTTCGATCCATCGGGGATCCACACATTCGTCACGGTCGCGGAGCCAAGCTGCCGCCCGATGTCCGCGCCGATCTTGCGGCAGGCGATGCCGTGCTCGATCCAGTATTTCCGCACACCTGCGTCGGGGTGGGAAAGCGTGAATCCATCATTCGCCAGCGGATGGGAGAAATAGGTGGGGTTGAAATCCATGCCCAGCCCGCGCTCCTTGCACCAGTCGATCCAGCTCTGGAATTGCGCGGTGGTCAGCGCATTGCGTTCCACTTTTTTTCCGCCCGTATCCGCGTAGGAGGCGTGGAGATTCACGCGATGTTTTCCAGGAATCAAAGCCAGCGCCTTGTCGAGATCGGCACGCAATTCATCCAGCGTCCGCGCCTTCCCTGGGTAGTTGCCCGTCGCCTGGATGCCCCCGCCGGTGAGCCCCTCCACCGGGTTTTCAAATCCGCCCACATCATCCCCCTGCCAGCAATGCAGCGAGATGGGGATGCAGGTAAGGCGCTTCAGCGCTTCCTCGGTGTTCACACCGAGCGCGGCATAGGTTTCCTGGGCAAATGAATAAGGGGATGAACTCATAAATGGATCGGGATTGGGTGGTTGGATGACAGGGGTGGATGCCGGCCCTGTGTGCTTGATTCTAGTCGAAACACTTCGCAACGGAATCGACAAACTGACCTTTATCATATAAAAATTGACCCTCCTTTATGGTATCGGACGATTTCTTCGATTATTTCCCCGTAGCTCCCAGGGATCGGCGCTGGGGCATTTATAGCAGTGGGTTCGGTCACGTCACCGTTCCGCCGGGATCGGCCTATCCGCCCGTGCGGCATCCGGATGATCATCATTTCGTTTGGGAACAGGGGCGCATATTGCAGGAGTATCAGCTTCTCTACATCAGCCGTGGCCGGGGGAGCTTCGAGTCCGCGGCCACGCGGCCTGTAAAAATCAACGAGGACACCGCATTCATCGTCTCGCCGGGCATCTGGCACCGTTACAAGCCCGACCTCGCAACCGGGTGGACGGAAGACTGGATCGAGTTACAGGGGCCGGAGGCAGTCCGTTTGCAGGAGGGCAAAATCATAAATCCCAGGCATCCGGTTTACCGGGTGGAAGCCACGCATGAAATACTCGCTTTTTTCGAGGAGGCCCGCCGCCTCGCCCGGCTCAAACCCCCGGCATTTTCCGTGCGCATCGGCCTCATCGCCCTGCAAATTCTGACACTGCTTGACTGGAAAAAAAATCGTTCTGCCTCGGGCGTCCGCCGCATCGACCGCATCATCTCGGAGGCGCAAACCATGATGACTCGCAAGCCGGACGGAAGCCTCTCCCCGGAATCCATCGCCCGGAGCATGGGCATCGGTTACTCCTACTTCCGCCGGAAGTTCAAACAGCAGACCGGTTTCTCACCCAAGCAATACCAGACGGAGATCCGTCTGCGCCGCGCGAAGGATCTGTTGCGCAACACCAGCCTCACCATCCAGGAGATCAGCGACATGCTCAAATACCATTCCCCATACCATCTCTCGCTCGATTTCTCCAACCGCACCGGCAAGCCGCCCAGCAAATGGCGTTTGAAATCGTAAGGAAATATTCGATGGGTTTTCAGCCTGCTTCAGCGGACGCATCACAGCCACCGCGCACTTTACTTATACATGGGGCATGCTTGGATTGCAGGCCGCAGACTTGTTGACTGTAAATCCAATCATGCACCCTCAATCAAATTCCACATTCATCGGCTGGGACATCGGCGGCACGAAATCCACGGCATTGATCGGAACGCCGGATGGCCGCGTGTTGGCGAGGGCTTCATGGGCATCGCACACAGAGCGCGGGCCGCAGGCCATGATCGCGGAATTTCTCGGGCACGTCGCGCCCTTGATGCAGGAATTTCCCGGTTCCTCGGCTGTAGGTGTAAGTATCGGCGGCCCATTAAACCCGGGGGAGGGGATCATCCTTTCGCCGCCGCATCTCCCCGGCTGGGATAAATTGCCATTGCGCGACATCCTCATGCGCGAGCTGAAAATTAACGTGGTCGTCGAGCACGATGCCGCGGCGTGTCTGCTCGCGGAGCATTTGTGGGGGGCTGCCGCCGGTCTCACCCACGCGGCCTACATCACCGCCGGCACGGGATGCGGCGCCGGGATATTGGTCGATGGCCGCATCCTGCGCGGGCCCTCAGGCCAGTCGCCCGAGATCGGCCACATCCGCATGGCGGAGGAGGGGCCGCTCCTTTTTGGAAAGCGGGGCTGCGTGGAATCATTCTGCTCCGGCACTGGCATCGCCCTGCTGGCCCGCGAACTTTTTCCGGAGCATTTTCCGCAACCCGTCACCACACGAGAGCTTGCGGATCTTGCGGCCGCAGGCGACCAGCCCGCGCGCGAGGTATTGCTCACCTCCGCAAAATGGATGGGCCGCGTCTGCGCCATGCTCACCGATCTTTTCAGCCTGGAAGCGATCATCATAGGCTCACTCGCGCGCTACCTGCCGGCATGGTGGATGGAAAAAATCCGCGAGGAATTCACCCGCGAAGTTCTCCCGCAAAACGGATCGCACACAAAAATCATCCCCTCCAGCCTGGGCGACCGTCTCCAGGACCTCTCCACCATCGCCCCCTGCGTCTTCCGCTTAAAACTTAACACTTAAAGCTTAAAACTGGAGATCACTTGTAGATCTCCGCCCACGCATCCTCGAGCATCATCGAGAGGCAATGATAAATCGGCAGGTGATATTCCTGCACCAGCGGCGTGCTTGTTGAAGGCACAGCCACACATACATCCGCCAGTTCTCGCAATTTACCGCCCTGCTGTCCCGTAAGCGCCAGCACTTTCAGCCCCCGCGCCTTCGCAGTCACGGCAGCCTGACACACATTCTTGGAATTTCCAGACGTGCTGATCCCCACGAACACATCGCCCGGCTTCCCGAGTCCCAGCACAAGCTGCGCAAAAATCAGTTCCGCCTCCACATCGTTGGAAAACGCCGTCGTGAATGAAGGAAACCCCGTCAGCGGGATCGCCGGGATCGCCCATTGCAACCGGCTCCGCAGATCCTCCGGAAGTCCCGCGCCCGTTTTTTCGGAAAGTTTGCGCGGAAGCATGAACCCCTTCAGCAATTCCCCGGCCCAATGCTCCGCATCCGCCGCGCTGCCACCATTGCCGCACAGCAGCAATTTCCCGCCTGCAAGCAGCGAGCCCTGCATCAGATCAAAAGCCGCCTGGATTTCCGTGGCGACAAGCTTCAATGCAGGCGCGCGGCTGAGGAGATCATCAAGATGGGAAGACATAGGCGGTGATTATCTTACTCCGCCGATTTTCTTGCAAAGAAAAAACCATCCCTGTCACAAGCCTATAAGCCCCATAGGTCTCGTAAGCGAGTATTCCGAAGAGGATTTACAACCGTTTGTGGGGCGACCGGCCTCGGATTACGGCAAAGCCGTTACATCATAAAGCCCAAGGTTGGCCCGGCACAGTCGGGACTACCTTGGGACAAAACAAAGTTTAATCAACCCCAACGGGGTTGCATCATGCAGTGGATATTAAACTTCCCGGGAACACTTTTCAGCGGCCCCATTTCCCCTTCAAAAAGAGATGGCGATTTCCTGCAGCATCGCGCAATATCCGCCCCACTACCCATGACCACTAAAAAATCTCCCTCCAAAAAAGCAGCCCCCGTTTTAAAACATTTCGCCGGACTTTGGACCCTCAGCCAGCAGCCCTCCGCAGCGAAGGAATGGACCCTCGACGAAAAATTCAAGCAGGCAAAAAAAGCCGGCTTCGACGCCATCGGCGGCGGGGCGGAGCCCAAGATGGTTCCCCTCTGCGAAAAATACGGCATGGATTACGTCTGCTACATCGACGCAAACATGAAGACCTACAAGGACAAGCTGGAGGCCGCAAAAGCCGTCAACCCGGCCCGCATCAACGTCCAGATGTGCGACCACGACACGACGCCGAAGGAAGCTGCGGCAGTCTGGTTGAAGCTCGCGCCCCTTGCGGAAAAAATGGGCCTCCAGGTCGATCTCGAGGTGCATCGCGACACCTGCACCGAGACCCCCGAGAAAGTGTATGAAATCGCCGCGCTCTACAAAAAGGCCACCGGCAAAAAAATCCGCTTCTGCTGGGATTTCTCCCACATCGCCGTGGTGAAACACATCTACCCTCCCTACGAGAAGCGCCTCCTCACCCATCCCGACCTCCTGCAGCTCTCGCGTCAGTTCCACTTCCGCCCGTTCAACGGACACCATTGCCAGATCCCCGCGACCGACGGCAGAGGCAACCAGACCCCGGAATTCAAGCCCTACGTCGATTTCATCAACGACCTCATCGCCTGCTGGATGAAAGGCGCGAAAGGCGGCGAAGTCGTCTATATCTGCCCAGAGTTCGGCCCCACCAACAGCGGCTACGGCCTCACCTCATTTGCAAACCCATGGAAGGACGCCATCCTCCTCCGCGGCATCACCGAAAAACTCTGGAAAGACAACCTCAAGCACTGGGGAAAATAATCAAACCTGCGCGCCCCGGCGCGAAGGACACCACAACCACGGCCCGATGGGCCGTCCAAATCAACTGGTTCTTCGCTGTTTTCAGTAGGCGTCTGGCTTCGGATTACGGCAAAGCCGTTACATCATAAAGCCCAAGGTTGGCCCGACACAGTCGGGACTACCTTGGGAAAAAACAGAACAGATGGAATCAACCCCGAAGTGGGTTGCATCATGCGGGGAGCAAAACCGCAGCCGACGGTACGTTTGATCTGCCGTAGGATATCCCTTTATGAAAAGGCTCTTCGCTGTTTTCAGTGGGCGTCTGGCTTCGGATTACGGCAAAGCCGTTACATCATAAAGCCCAAGGTTGGCCCGACATAGTCGGGACTACCTTGGGAAAAAACAGAACAGATGGAATCAACCCCGAAGTGGGTTGCATCATGGTTTCACAAGCAGATAACGTGTATTTCATGCCCCAATCGCTTACCAACCTGCTGGTTCACCTGGTGTTTTCGACAATGGAGAGGCATCCATTTCTTTCAGATCCGGGTTTGCGCGGAGAAATGCACCATTATCTGGGAGGCATTATCAACGAAAAGGGCGGTCACTCACTTGGCATCGGAGGTATCGCCGACCACGTTCATCTGCTTGTGGTCGTGCCCAAGACCACATCTGTCGCTGACCTCGTGCGTGATCTTAAACGCTCTTCTTCCATCTGGATTAAGGAACGTGACCCTGCCTTGGGGAAATTTGCGTGGCAGGGAGGGTATGGCGCATTTTCAGTTGGGCAGACTGAATGCGAGGTGGTTAAAGCTTATATCGGTAATCAAGAGGAGCACCACAAGACGCGTTCATTTCAGGAAGAATATCGGGCACTCCTCGATAAATACAGGATTGCCTACGATGAACGCTACGTCTGGGAATGACCATCAATGCAACCCACTTCGGGGTTGGATTCTGCTTTGATAGATTCCCAATGGTAGCCCCCGACCAAGTCGGTGCAACCATGGGCTATAATATGCAACCGCGTTGCGGTAAAAACCAAAAATTGGCGCATATTTTTGCCAGAGGGGCAGATTGTGCTGTACATTTGGCATGCTAGCAGGGCATTCCTGGCCCCCCTACTTCTTCCCGCGCCCCTTGAACGTCAACTCCGCAACCCCCGACTTATCAAGCTCCCCGAGCCCCACCTCGATCATATGCTTGTATTGCCCCAGCGACGCCTCCGCGAGCGGCACATGGACCCCTGCTTCCCTCGCCAGAGACACCGCGATGCCGGAATCCTTCGCCGCATGCGCCGCGGAGAAATAACAATCGTGGTCCCGCTTCTGCATGTCCGCACCGTCCGTCTCCAGCACGCGCGAATTTGCGCCCGTCTGTGAAAAAATCTCGCGCAACAGTGTCAGGTCGAGCCCCAGCGCATCGCCGAGCCCCAGGCCCTCAGCCAGCCCCGCCGTGTTGATGTTCATCACCATGTTCACCAGCGCCTTCACCTGCGCCGCGCGGCCCGTCTCGCCCACATACCGGCGCGCGATGCTCAGTGCCTCCAGCAGCGGCCCCGCTTTTTCCACCACGGCCTTGTCGCCCGCGAGGATGAGATAAAGCGTCCCCTCACGCGCCTGCGTGATGCTCGATGCCATGCAAGCCTCGATCGTCGCCGCTCCGGCGCGTTTCGCCGCAGCCTCCACCTCGAGATGAATATGCGGCGACACCGTCGCGAAATTGATGAATGTCTTCCCCTCCGCGCCGATCAGCAGATTGTCGCCCGTGCCGGTGAAAACCTCGTGCATCGCCTTGTCGTCCGTCACCACCGTGAGGATCGTGTCCGCCTCCGCCGTCACTTCGCCGAGCATCTGCGCGGCATGGCAGCCCAGTTCCGCCGCCAGCGCGGTCGCAGCCTCGCGGCGCACATCATACACCGCCGTGATTTTGAATCCCTTGTCCGCCAGGCGTCTCGCCATGTTGGCGCCCATCCGGCCTACTCCCACTACTGCGACATTATTTTTATTGGTGCTCATTTTTTTTAAATATTTTGGGGTTTTAGAATTCAGGATAAAAAGGATTGTGCGCCTTCTCCAGGCCCACAGTCGTCAGCGGCCCGTGGCCGGGACAAAGGATCGTCGCGTCAGGCAGCGTGAAAATATTCTCGCGGTTCGTGCGCAGCGCTTCCTCGTAGGAAATCGCCCCGCCACCCATCGATCCTGCAAAGATCGCATCCCCCACCACAGCCACCGGCGTAATGAGCCCGGGGATGAAATAAGTCGTCCCGCCCACCGCATGCCCGCTCGTCTGCCGGGTCTCGATGATCAATTGTCCGAGAGGGAAAGTATCGCCCCAATCCAGCGGTTTCGCCCTGCCGCTCACCTCGCTTCTGGGTCCGTGTACGGATGCCCCGGTCGCCTTCGTCAGCTTCGACAAATCCGCGATGTGATCGCCATGCGTATGCGTGAGTAAAATGTATTCCGGGTGCAATCCCTTGTCGCTGATGATCTTCAGCAGCGGCTCACAATCCGCCCCCGTGTCAAAAATCGCAGCCTTCTTCGTTGCCGGATCCCACACGATGTAGGCATTCACCGTCATGTCCTCGAATTGTGTATTCGTGCGCGCCAGTCCGTCTGGAAATTCAGTGATCCCCGGATGCCACTCCTTCTTCCCAAGCGCCACCAGCCGGTCCGCATCGAGTTTCAGAAACGGCGCAGCCTTGCGCACGATCGCCTCGTCAAAATTCCCCTCCAGCACTTTTTCGTAATCCGCCTGCCCAATGCCCGCATCATGCGTGAGCGTGCCGGTGGAAATTTTCAAGCCGCGTTGGGCCTTGCCGAGAATGTCTTGGTACGAGTCTTCGAGTGGGATCATAGGAATGGGGAAAAATTCGCAGGTGGGACAAAACGCTAATTTACCCGCCCGCCGTTGGCAAAGA
>JBAVPB010000317.1:0-14132 GCA_049692655.1 Chthoniobacteraceae bacterium
ATCAACGTGGTGCCGGTGTATGCGGTGAGCGACGATCCCGCGGCGACGATCCTTGATCTTGGAGCGACGCTGGGCATTGATTACCTGATGCTGGGGGCGTCGCACCGGCTTTCCATGACGAAGTTGCTGAAGGGCAACGTGGTGGAGAAAGTGGCGGCCGGGTTGCCTGAGGAGATCCAGTTGATCATCCACAGCTAACGGGGAACAGGGGCAGGTTTGGGGATAGCTGACGGTTGGCAAGGGTTGGTAACGGTTGATTAACCCTGCCAAAATGTGTCCTGCGGGAATCAGACGTGCGTTTGCACGCAGACGGTGAACACGGAGCCTTCGCCGGGCTTGGTCTGGACGTGGATGCCCGCGTTTGCCTCGTCGGCGAGGCGCTTTACAATGTGTAAACCGAGGCCAGTGCCGGAGCCGGCGGGCTTTGTGGTGAATTTTGTCCCAAAGAGCTTGGCCATGTTTTCGGGCGAGATGCCGGGGCCGTTGTCCTGGACGGAAATTGCAAGGATCGGCGGGCGATTGAGGAAATTGTCGCGGTTGATGAAACGCTCGGTGGGGCTGTCGTGCAACCCGTTGAGATCGAGCGGCTGCCGGAGGAGTTTGCCGCGGATCTCGACACCGTGCGAAGCGGAGGTGGCCTGGAGCGCGTTGATGGTGAGGTTGAGCAGGATCTGCAGAAGATCGGTGCCGTTGATTTCCGCGACGACATCCTCATCGAGGGTGTGGACGGTGAGCTTGTGGCCCTGCGCGCTCGGGTGACGGAGGAGCAATTCACGGATATCCGCGAGCATCTGGTTCACGCCCACGCGGGCATCGCTTTTAGTGCCGCCCTGCCGCAGGAAGCTGAGGTAGCGTTGCGAAATTTCAAAGCAGCGGCCCACCTGGCTGTTAAGCTTGCCGAGGTCGCCCTTGATGGTTTCGAGCTTTTCGCCGTCAACACTGGCGGCATTCTCGATGGAGTGGGTGATGATCTCGATGAACCCGGAAATGACGGTGAGAGGGCTGTTGATATCATGCAGGACGCTGGCGTAAATCTCGCCCTTGGTGCGGATCATTTCCTCCTGGAGTTTTTGATCCTGAATTTCCTGCTGAAGCTGGAGCAGCTTGCGATTGGTCTCGTGGATGCTGTCGGCGACGCGATGTTTTTCCACGGCGCGAGCGACGGCGGCGCGCATGGTGGGAATATCGAAAGGCTTGTTCAGGTAATCGCACGCCCCGTAGCGGAGGGCCTGCCGGGCGGTCTCGATGGTTTCATAGGCCGTGAGCATGATGGCCTCGATGGCGGGGTCGAGTTCCTTGAGCTGCTTGAGCAATTCAACGCCGGACATTCCGGTCATGAGGATATCCAGAACGGCGACATGGACTTTGTTGTTGCGCACGCATTCGAGCGCAGCGAGGCCATCGCTGGCCAGGAGGATGTTGTATTCGTCCTTGAAAACAATTTTCAGCGACTGACGCGGGCCGTCCTCATCATCGACGATCAGCAGCGTCGGTTTATCCGTCTGAGCCGCAGCGGATTTTGGTGTTCTAGAAATGGTATCCAAAGGAAAGGGTGATAGCATGACTTATAAAACGGTAGTCCCCGTTTACCGATTCGCCATCCGTAGAGGGGGCGCCAACGATCGTTCGCGAAGGTCCGTAAGCGAATTGATATGCGAAATCCCAACTATAGCGATCTTTTTTCCAACCAAAACCGGTGCTCAGGATGTGGCGGGCGGAATCGGGGATCAAAGGGCTGAAGCTGCTCCCGGTAGGCACGGAGTCCTGACTGTAAATGTAGCCGGCGCTGATATGGTAGTCGTTTGCGAAATAATGCGTCGCTCCGAATTCATAGAAGAAGCTGGACTGCCAGTTGAAATTCAGTGGGACCGGAGCCGATACCTGCTGGTCCAATGTCACTGTTTTAAGCTCGTGCCAGTTTGTCCAGTCCACATCGACCTCGAAATTCCAGTCGGGGGTGGGGCGGTATGAGTAACCCGCGATGATGAAATCCGGAAAATCGAAATCCGATGCGGTGGCATGCTGTTGAATCAGGGTGGTCGGCGCGAAGCCGAGGGTGGAGGTGCCGTGCAGGTCGATGCTCGTCCTGCTGTGATAGCTGAGGCCAAAAGAATGCTGCGGAGTCGGCTGCCACATCACGCCGAGGTTAAAGCCCACAGCGGCTCCGTCGCCTTTGAATTGGAAGCGGTTGCCAGGAAAGGGAGCGACGCCCTGGGCGAGTTCCGCCTCCGCGTAGTTGATTGTCATGCCCGCAGCCACGGACAGCGTTTTATTGATCTTCCAGGAGATTACAGGATTAACAGTGATATAATCGACAGAACCCTCCAGCGCGAAAACGCGGAATGGATTTGTTTCGGGATACGCCAGACCGAATCCGTACGGGGAATAGACGCCCAAACCCAGAGTGAAAGGGGAATCTTTTATGGAATAGGTATAGTAAATTTGGGGCGCAGCCTGGGGCTGGTCTTTTGTCCGCGTTTCCTGGCCGGCAAAGGTGTACTTGCTCTGGAGATAGATCCCATAGGTGCCGATGAGAAGATTCTCGCCTTGCAACTGGGAAATGCCTGCCGGGTTGTAATAAATTGCGGAAGGATTATCGGCGGTCGCCGCGAACGCATCGCCCCGGGCAGTTGCCTCCGCATCCTGATCCGCTATGCGTATGCCGAGGGCAAAGCCGAGGGAGGGGGCTGCCAGGATGGCCAGGGCGGTCAACGTCGATATTAATTTCATAATGGTTGAATGGGGGAAGCAACTATCATGCTGGCTGCGAATTTTTGGTTGTTTAAACGGAGTTTTTCGAATTTTCCTGTGGGATTTTCTCAAATTTAATTCGTTAATGGAAGAGAAATGCGCACCATTCCCGGCTGTCCCTTCTGGGTTGGCGTGATTTCCACCTTGCCGTGGTGATTCTCGATAATCTTGCGGGTGACTGTAAGCCCGAGGCCGAGCCCGACATTCCGCGTTGAATAGAAAGGTTCCTGCGCCTTTTCAGCCGTCTCGACCGAAAACCCGGTGCCGGTGTCGCGCACTTCCACGTTCAGCAACATGTAGCCTTCGCCCTTGGTCGTGTCCTCCGTGATGCGCACGGAGACATTTGGATCCTTGGGGTTTGCCTGCAGGGCGTTGAGCATCACTTCCGAAAAGGCATGCTTGAGGGCCTTGTAATCACCGGCGACAGTCCATGGCTCCTCGCTGGTCTTGAAGTTTGGCGATACAATTTTCCCCGTATGGTAAAGATGGGCCTCGCGAAGGGCCTCGACGATCAATTCCGAAATGCGAATCTTGTCCACGAATTCGGATTTGTCGCGCGCGAGGAAAATCATCTGGTTGGCCAGGCGGGAGATGCGCTTCACGCCGCTGGCCAGGGCATCGGAAAAAGAGGCGCGGAATTCCGGGTCATCATATTTCTCCGCGAGCAACTGCTGGTGGGTTGAAACCGGCACGAGCGAATTGCCGATCTCGTGCGCCAGATGCTCCGCCATGGATTTTACCAGGCGCAGGTTCGAGGCTTCCACCTCCAGGCGCTGGTTTTTTTCCATGTCCGTCACATCCTCGATGAGCAACAGCGCAGCCTGCGCGGAGCCGGTGCTTTGTGTGCGGAACGGCAAAATCGTGACCTGGTAAAAAAGCTCGGGCGTGTCCGAAAACTGGTATCTGAACGCGGGGATGGGCAGCCCGGTCTTCATGACGGCAAAAACCTTGCTTCCCAAATCCTGCGGCAGGTCGCTGAACTCGATTTCATTCTTCCCGGCTTTTTGCGAGAGGAAGAATTTTTTGGCGGAGTTGTTTACATGCAGGATTTCGAGGCTGGCCGCGACGACCACGCAGCCGCTTCCGAGATGGCTGAGGATATCCGCGACCATCGCATGATTGGAGCTTAACTGGTCGTGCAGCCAACTGTTGCGGATCGCGAGGCCCACCTCTTCAAGCATGTGGAAAATCAACGCCAGCTCCTCATTTGCGTAGGGATCTCCCGTCAGCCGCTCATCAAAGACCGCGATGCCGATGAGGGATTCCCGGTCGAGAATCGGGATCGCCACCTGGGCTCCGAGAAGCTGGAATTCCTTGAGGATTTCACGACTGGCCAAGGTTTCCGGACTGTCCACCTTCAGGATACGCCCCGACCGGCGGAGATGATTGCCAATGCCGGTCGTGAGCGACAGCGCAAAATGGTCCAGAAATGTCTGCTCAAGGCCGATGGCGCAGGAAGAACGCAGCCAGCGGTCATCCTGGGCACCCATCAATTCACCGGGTTTCCGCAGGAAAATAACGGCCCGGTTCACACCGAGAATTTCCCTCAGCAGGAGCAGGAATTCCTTGAGCAGCGCGTCGGAGTCAAGACTGTGTGCCAGGATTCCGGAAAAATCCCGCAGGGCTTCGAGTCCCCGCACCTGGTCGGGTTCATGTTTTTTTTGCATCTGTACTGAAGGGGAGGGGGCTTCGGTAATGGGTGTCTTCTGCTCAATATCCCGGAAGCAGCGGTCGAGCAATGTATTGAGGAGCTTCGAGCGCACCGGCTTCGTGAGAATATGTGCAACGCCGAGCAGATAGGCATCCTCCTCCCACTCGCTGTTCTTTGCCCCGGTAAAAATAAGGATCGGGCAGTTCGGCGCGCAGTTCTTCATCTCCTCAATGAGGCGCACGGCACGCACATCGGTGAGATCCACATCGATCAGCGACGCATCAATTGCACCGCGCGAGAGAAGCGATTCCGCCTCCCATATGTTTTCCTTCGCAACGATCTGGTATTTCGTCTGGTCGAGAACAGCCTGGATTGCCGCTGCAAGCGGAGGCTGTTTTGTTAAAATCAGGAGAGTTCTCATTTTAAAGTGCAGAGACGGAAACTGGTGACTTGGCCTGACGGCCAGGTAAATCGATTTGCAAAGTAGTGCCTTTTTTCACCTGGCTCGTGATATTGAGATTGCCACCGTGCAAGTGTACGATCTTCCGGCAGATTGCCAAGCCAAGACCGAAACCGCGTTCCTCATCACCCCTGTTTTTGGTGGTGAAATACGGGGTGAAGACCCTGTTTAAATCCTCGGGACGAATTCCTTCACCGGAATCCACGACACGGATCCGCAGCCAGTCGCGGTTCATTTCCGTCTTAACAAGACGGATGAGTTCGATATGGATGGTGGAACCCTGGCGCGAGGCATCCACGGCATTTGAGACGATATTTGCGATCAGGCGCTGGATCAGGATTTCGTCCATTTCCACCAGCACCTCGCCGGGGCTGCTGATCAGAATATCCACGGATTTTTCCATTTTCGAGCGGACAAGATCCACGGCCCGGCCCACCACGACATCGAGGCGGCCAAGTTGAAAGTCGGGCCGCAGGTTTTCGGAAAAGAACAGCGCCTCGCGAATATAAGCGCGCATGGTCTTGATGTTGCGGAGCGCCACGGGCAGCAGATCATCGTTCAAATCCGTGTGGGTCGCCGTCTCATTGGAAAGCTGGAGGAATGTCCAGATGGGGGTGAGCAGGTTATTCAAATCGTGCGCCATGCCGCGCGACATCCTGCCGAGCAATTCCAGCTCCTGGGCCTGGAGGATCTGGGTTTTCATCCGGATCTGGTTGATCATCAAGCTCAGGTTTTTTGAAAGGGAGACGAGAAGGCTGAGATCGGTCGAGGTGTAGGGATCGGAACTTGCCTTTTCACCAATCAACAGAAGGCCAAATGGTTCCTCCTCAAAGAAAAAGGGAAAGCAGAATTCAGCGGTGAACTGCCGGAGTTCGTTGCGCGCCTCGCGCTCCAGCGGCGATCCGCCCGGTGTCGCATAGGCAATGTTAAAAGTCAGGTATTCGCTTTTGTTCACCTGAAAATGGCGGAAGATCGGGGAGTCGCCTTTCAATTCCGCCATCTGATTTTCGGGCTGGTTCGGATAGGAGCGGAACACGGTGAAAATACGGGCCGCCTCATCGAGCAGAATGATCTCATAGCTGCGGACGCGCACCGTCTTGGTGAGCAGTTCATGAAGATCGCTCAGCAGCAGGTTTGTGTCGCTGTACCACTGCATCGAGGCGATGAAGCTGCGAATCTGGTCATGGTATTCGAAACGGTCGCCAAGGATGCGGCGTTCCAGGCTCTCTCCGGATTGCCCGAAGAGACGCGGGAAAAGCACCGAGGCCAGGATGGCGCTGGCAAGCAGCACGGCCTGGAAACCAAAGAAGGAGTAGTAATTGAATTTTTCGGGTTCAACGGCTGTCAGCAACAGCAACAGGCAGAGACCGATCAGGAACAAAAACCCGAGGCGCAGAAGATCGGCCGCAGCCCGCCCCAGGGCGACGCGGACATCCAGCAATTGATGCTGGAGAGTGCTGTATCCGACAATGACCACGTAGATGACAGCCATCACGTTTCCGAAGGGATAAAAATGCCAGTGGACAAACGGGTAGTAATCGATGCCGAGAATCGGCAGCAACTCATTGGTACCTGCCACCCAGATCAATACAATTGCCAGCAAGAGCGCGCGGATGCGCGTGCGGGAGAGGCCTTGCAGATTGCGCTGGGTGATCCAGAGGCATATCATCGGTGTGGTGGTAAGCACAGCGTATGAACCCAAGTACGCCCAGAACAGAGGCCCTGCAATTCCCCAATAGCCGTACTTAAGCTGGCGGACGCCGGTAATATACCAATTGCCGATCAGCGAGATCGCGAAGCATGCATGCAGCACGTAAATAATGCGCATGAACCATACCGGAATCGGACGCTGTGAAATCAGAAACGCAAGCTGGAACAACCCGATCGGAGCAATGATGACGCCAAACTGGAGGACCTTGTCCCAGAAGAGCGCGGAGTCCATACCGATTGCCTGGTAGAGAAAAAAGGCGCCCAGGTTCCAGATCGCCACGCCGCCGCCCCAAAACAAATATGCCTTGCTGAGCTTCGAGCCGACTGCGCTCCTGAAGACAAACAAGGCGAGCGCCAGATTGATCAAAGAAGCCGCCAGCGCCGCGGTTTCAAAGAAGAGCTTGTTCATGCATCGTCCTCCACTTTACGGAGGATCATGCATGCATACCGGCCGCCAAAACCGGCATTGATATTCATTGCAACATTGATGGGATAACTGCGCGCGCCATCCGCGAGATAATCGAGGTCGCAACCTTCATCGGGATCTTTCAAATTAATGGTCGGCGGCATTTCCTGCCGGTCGATACTGAGAGCGCAGACGGCGGCCTCGAGGGCTCCCGCCGCGCCCATCGCGTGGCCGTGAATCGGCTTGGTGCCGCTGATTCCCATCCACTTCGCATGTTTGCCAAAAACACTCTTAATCGCGCGGGTCTCGAGAGGATCGTTCAACGGGGTGGCCGAGCCGTGCGCATTGATGTAGTTCACCTCGTCGCTGGTGATCTGCGCATCCCTCAACGCTTTTTTCATGGCCATGATGTAGCCAATCGCCTCCGGATGCGGATCGGTGGGATGATAGGCCTCGCAACTCCTGCCGTGGCCGGCGATCTCGGCATAGATTTTCGCGCCGCGCTCACGGGCATGGGAGAGCTCCTCGATGACAAAGAAAGTCGATCCCTCGCCGAGCACAAAGCCGTCCCGTGTCTTATCAAATGGACGCATCGCCTGTTCGGGCGCGCACTGGATCTCGCTCATGGCGCGCAGACGGCAGAAGCCGTAATGCTGCGCGGGAAAGATGGAGTCGGAGCCGCCGGCGATCGCCACATCGACCTCGTCATTGCGCACGGCGTTTGCCGCGTATCCCAAGGCGTCGCTCCCGGAGGCGCATCCGGAGCAATAGGTGAGGGCGTGGCCCTTGATGCCCAGCAGCATGCTGATGGCGCTGCTGCCTTCCCCGCAATAACCGCCGATGGCGTGGTAGGGGTGGATCTTTTCATTCTTCAACATGCTCTCCCAGACATTGATGACGCTGGCCGCGCCGCTGGTGGTGGTGCCTTCCACCACGGCGAGCCTGTCGGGATTGATCCCCCTGGTATCCAGCTTTGCGTCCCTCACGGCTTCCGCCGCGGCGGCGATGCCGTAGCGCACCGTAAGGTCGAGCCTGCCGCCCTTGATGATATCGGCATGGTCGTCGAGGCTGAAGTTCTTGATCTCCGCCGAAACCTTGACCGCCATCTTGCTCACATCGTAGCGCGTGGTCGGGGCGCAACCGCTGATGCCATTGCGGATGCTATACCAGAAATTTTCGATGCCCTTGCCGTTGGGTGAAATGATCCCGATACCCGTGATAACGGCGCGTCGTCTTTCAAATGGGTTCGGATTCATTTTTCGCTAGAATTTCGTAAACGGAAAGATAGCCGGAGTCGTCTTCCGGTATTCGCGATAAGGTTCGCCGAATTTTTCAATGAGCGCTGCTTCTTCAAGACGGACACGCATCATCAACACCGGGACAAACAGGAAAGGGATGATGACGATCATCGTCCAAGGGGCATGCAGCACGAGGCCGAGCGCCAGCAGTTCCAGGATCATGGAAAAATAAACGGGATGACGCAGCCAGCGGAACGGCCCGGTCTTCACGAACTCATGGTTCTCGCGGATCTCCACATGCAGGCTCCAGAATTTCCCGAGCGCGGCGATGGCCTTCAGGCGCAGCCAGAACGAAAAAACGCCGCAGAGGCAGCCCGCGATGATCCACGGCCAGGAAACGATTTTCCCGCCCAGGAAATATTCCACGACCGACCCGACGAACAATGCCGTGCCGACCAGAAGGAAAAGCCGCAGCGTGAGGTTCTCGCTGATCTTGCCCGAGATGGTATTTCGCTTCGTGTTGATCTCCATCAATCGCACGATGTAAATGGCGGCGGCGCAGGCGAGGGGTATAAATTGGATGGGTTTCATAATGTGTTAGCCGGGTGGCCAGGTGAGGGGACGTTTTCCTAGGAGATGCATGTGGAGATGCGGCACGGATTCGCCGGCATCGGGCCCGTTATTAATGACGATGCGGTAGCCGCTTTCCTTGACGCCGAGCTGGGCTGCGATTTTCTGCGAGGCAAGGAGCATGCGACCCAGCAGCAGCGCGTCATCCCCGGTCGCCTCGGCGAGACGCGGGATATGCCGCTTTGGGATGATGAGCACATGGACGGGCGCCTGGGGATTCACGTCGTGGAAGGCAATAAAATCCGCCTCCTCGTAAACGATGTCCGCCGGTATCTCACGGTTTGCAATTTTTTCGAAAATCGTCATGGCTAGGCAAGGGAGAAAGCTATTTCCCGGCCGCAACCCTCCGCGGCGATCTGTTCACGCACAAACGCCACGATCTCGCACCGGAGGACATCGCAATCGCGGCTCCATATTTTTTTGGACCGGAGCAGTTTTACGCAAGGCTCCAAGCTCAGCAGTTCGAAGTAAGTGGCATGCATATCCATCAGCTCCCGAATTCTTTGCGCGAGGATATCGAAAAAAACAAGCTCGTATCCATTGCCGGCCGTGAAGGCCAGATCGTGGAGGCAGACGCGCATCAACGGCGGGCCGGGGATGAAATGGCTCGCGATCTCCGCGTAACCGATCACCTGGAGGATGGATTGCACCGACTTCGCGAGGCGGCCCACGGTGACGACATTCTCCTGGTTGTATATGAGATAGGTCGTCACGCTTTCCGCGACGTGCTCGGCGAGCCACCACTTTTGATAACCCGCCTTGTGGGCGGCCTGGGCTAGCGACCTCAGCAGCCAGTCGCGTTGAAACGCGACCACCTGTCCGCTGTCGAATTCGAGCAATGGGAGATTATCCTTGAGCGCGATCATTTGAAGAGTTCCGGTTGCAGGGTGTTGGGTTTTGTGCGGCGTTCGAGCGATTGGATTTCGTGGATGAATTCCCCGATATCCTGAAAATGACGGTAAACCGAGGCGTAGCGGACATAGGCCACCTCATCGAGCTCATGCAGCTTTTCCATGACCTTCGCGCCGATGAGCGGGGAAGGGACTTCCCGGCTGTAATTCGTCTCCAGATCCTGGATGATTTCCTCCACGCATTTCTCGAGAATCTCGATGCTGATGGGTCGTTTCTCACACGCCTTTGCGATGCCGCCAAAGAGCTTCCGCCGGTCAAACGGCTCGCCGCGGCCGTCGCGTTTAATGACACGCATATCGGCACGATCGACCTGCTCGTAAGTGGTAAACCGGTAGTTGCAGGCGATGCATTCGCGTCGGCGACGAATGCTATCCCCGTCCTTTGAGAGACGGGAATCGATGACCTTATCCTCCACTACTCCACATTTTGGACAACGCATTGTGTAAAAAGCCGACGCAGATAAACTTTGACACAACATCTTGTGGTATAAAGTATTATCCCGCAAGCGAAAAGATTGAAGTTTGCTACTTCTTTAATAATCGTATCTCAGACCGAAAAAGGCGCTTTTCTAAAAGCGCACCTTATTTCAGAAGCAAACGACGATTTCCTTACTCCACCGCCGGAGCCTTGGCGGCAGCGGGGGCCTTCTTCTTCGGCACTTTCTTTTCGCGCGGCTCGAATTCGAACACGACTTTTCCACCCTCCAGCTTGAGGTAGGCGGAGAAGGGGCGGCCCTTTTTCGAAATGAATCGTGGAATCAGGTCGGTCTTCCCCGTGCTGAAGATCTTCATCGCCTGCTCCGGAGGAATGGCGCGCTGGCAGATGCTCCTGCCCATGCGCAGCGGTTTTGCGCCTTCCTTGGCCGGGACACAGATATAGTTTGAGGCGGTTTCGTACACCTTGCCGTTCTCCGTCTCGCCGAGGACAGCGGCGGTGGTGAGATCGAGCTCGCCTCCTGCGGCGTTATCGTTTTCAAAGTCGAACTTCTGCTTCCACTCGGTCTGGTCGAGGATCACGATCGCGCTGAACGTCCTGCCGAATTTGTTGCGGAATCCCTCGATCGGCCCGATGCGTTTGTCCGTGAGGAGCTTGACGACCTCGTCGCGCTCAAATTCGCGGTCCGCCATCTTCTTCCAGATGATGAGCTTGCAATCGGGATTTACGCACTCGAAGGCGCGGAAGCTCTCCTTGAACGCGAGATGGCCGCATTTCGGGCACTTCACGTTCAGCGGCTCGAAGCTCCCCTGGATTTCCTGGCCCATGCCGGCGCGTGTTTTCTCAACGATGTCCGTGGTGAGCTGGCGGATCTCACCCATGAAGGCGCTGCGGGAAAGCTGGCCGCGCTCCATCTGCCTGAGCTTGTATTCCCAGCCGCCGGTCAACTCCGGTTTCGTGAGCGTCTCGGCTTTCAAATTGCGAAGCAGCGTGATGAGCGAAAGCCCCTTCGCGGCGACGATGAGGTCGCGCCCCTGGCGCAGGAGATATCCCTCGAAAATAAGACCCTCGATGACCTGTGCGCGGGTCGCAGGTGTGCCGAGACCGCGCTCGCTCATGGCCTCGCGGAGCTCCTCGTCATCGACCAGCTTGCCGGCGCCTTCCATGGCGGAGAGCAGCGTGCCTTCGTTGAAACGGGCGGGCGGTTTTGTTTCGCAATCCTTGACCTCGATATTCTCGGTCTTTGCCTTCTCGCCCTCGGCCACTGCCACGATCGATTTGTCGGTCTCGCTCTCGCTTTCCGACTGGCGGCCATAGACGGCGAGCCAGCCGGGATCGATGATGATCTTGCCATCCGTCTTGAACTTCTCGTTCTGCACGGTGGTGATGCGCGTGGTCACCTCAAACTGCGCGGCGGGATAAAACACCGCGATGAAACGGCGCGCGACCAGGTCAAATATCTTCTGCTCGCGCTCGTCGAGGTTCTTCGGGGCAGTCCCGGTGGGGACGATTGCAAAGTGGTCGCTGACTTTCGCGTTATTAAAGATGCGCTTGTTCGGGCGCACCCAGCCTTGCTTGAGCGCATTCTCCGCGTGCTTGGAAAGCGACGGATCCTCGAAGGAGGTCATCACATTTTTCGCCGTGGCGACATGGTCCTCGGGCAGGTAACGCGAGTCCGTTCTCGGGTAAGTGAGCGCCTTGTGTTTCTCGTAGAGAGCCTGGGCAATCTGCAAAGTCATGCGGGCGGGGAAACCATGGCGGCCATTCGCCTCGCGCTGGAGCGTGGTGAGATCGTAGAGGAGGGGACTCGCCTGCGATGCCGGTTTCTTTTCCTCCTCGATGGTGCCGGGCTGCCCTTCGCACTTCGCCTTGATGGCGTCCGCTTTTTCGCGCTCCCAGATCCGCTCGGCGCGGGAATCTTCCTCGGCCGTCTTCTTGAAAGCAGCGTCAAACCAGCGTCCGCGATAGCTTCCGGCAGCAACGCCGAAATCGCCATACACCTCGAAATATTGTTTCGCCTTGAACGCGCGGATTTTCTCCTCGCGCTCGGCGAGGATCGCCAGCGTCGGCG
This sequence comes from Chthoniobacteraceae bacterium, assembly GCA_049692655.1. Lineage (GTDB taxonomy): Bacteria > Verrucomicrobiota > Verrucomicrobiia > Chthoniobacterales > Chthoniobacteraceae > DASZPK01. The sequence continues at coordinate 12,265 of JBAVPB010000317.1, forward strand.
TCTGCACGCGGCCTGCGGGGGTTTTTTGGAAACCGCCCATCGCCTTCGTGTTCAATGCGGTGAGGGCGCGGGTGGAATTGATTCCCACGAGCCAGTCCGCCTCGCTGCGGGAGGTCGCGGCATCGGCGAGCGGGCGCATCTCCTCGTCGGTGCGCAGGTTGGCGAAAGCGGTGCGGATCGCCTCGGTCGTCATGCTCTGGAGCCAGAGGCGCTTGATCGGCTGCTTCGCGTTTGTGGCGCGCATGATGTTGCGGAAAATCAGCTCGCCCTCGCGGCCGGCGTCGCAGGCGTTGATGATCTCGGAGACGTCCTTGCGCTTGATGAGGCGCTTCAGCACCGCGAGACGCGCGGCGTTTTTATCGATGGGAGCGAGGCCGAATTCCGGTGGCAGATGCGGGAGCTTCTCCATCGTCCACCGTCCGCGGGCGATCTCGTGCTCGGCGGGGACGACGAGTTCGAGCAGATGGCCCACCGCGCTCGAGATCACATACTGGTCGTTCTCGAAAAAATCGGTCGCCTTCTTCGCGCCAAGCACCCGCGCCAGGTCGGCGGCCACGCTTGGTTTCTCTGCTATGACTAGTGTTTTGCCCATCTTGTTTAAATCAGTTTTACGAAATGCTGGCCGGGGAGTTGTTTCACGAGCCTCTTCATTTCGAGGGTGAGCAACGTAGAGGACACTTTTGAGGTTGGCAAACCGCTTTTTGTAATTATCTCATCGATAGCGGTTTCCGAATCACCGATCGAGCCGTAAACTTCTTTTTCCTCGTCATTCAGCGCATCGAGGCGCGGCGTTTCGGCCATCGGGCGCGGATTTTCCGGAAACAAAACCTGCAAGTCGTCGAGGATGTCGCCCGCGCTCATCACGAGCTTCGCCCCCTGCTGGATCAGGCGGTTCGACCCCGCGGAAGTCGGGCGGTTGATCGGCCCCGGCACCGCATAAACCGAGCGCCCCTGGTCGATCGCCTGCGACGAAGTAATCAGCGCGCCGCTGCTCAGCCCCGCCTCCACCACCAGCAGCGCGGAACTCATGCCGCTCACGATCCGGTTCCGCATCGGAAAAGTCTGCGTGTCCGCCGTCACATCCATCGAGAACTCCGTCATCACCGCGCCCGATTCCGTGATCTTCTCCGCAAGCTGCAAATTTTCGGCGGGATAAAGCTGGTTCAACCCCGACCCCAGCACCGCCACCGTGCGCCCCTTGGCCGCGAGCGCCCCCTGGTGCGCCGCCGTATCGATCCCCCGGGCCAGGCCGCTAGCCACCGTCATCCCCGCATAAGCGAGCTGGTACGAAAGCTTCTTCGCACACTCCAGCCCATAGTGACTCGCCTTCCGCGACCCCACCACCCCCACCGCGTGATCATCTCGCGGAGTCAGCTTCCCCCATACATAGAGCACGATCGGCGGATTATGGATCTCCCGCAGCAGCTTCGGATATTCCGGCGACTGCTGCGTCAGCACCTGCGCGCCAAATTCCTCGATCCGCTTCAACTCCGCCGGCAGATCCACATGCTCCTCCCACTTCGAGATCGTCGTCGCCACATCCTCGCCGATCCCGCTTACCGTCCGCAGCTCCCCGGGTCTCGCCACGAGAATCCGCGAAGGCGTTTCAAACACCTCCAGCAATTTGCGCAACCGCACCGGCCCCATCTTCGGGACCATGTTCAGCGCAATGCAGGCTTCCGTTTCGGTCATGGCGAGAAGCTATCGCAGATGGGTCAAGGGGCAGGGGCGCTTTCGTGCGCAATCCATTGCGCACGAAAGCCAGACATTGTAGCCACAAACCTGTGCCCCATCCCACGCAGCACCTCACACTCAAACAGCGCGCGTGGAGGGACATGCTCTGTCATGTCCCAGTCCGCGATAGCTTC